>NZ_JBEYFE010000023.1:0-165897 GCF_040634235.1 Streptomyces sp. NPDC007157 | reverse complement strand
ACGCCCCGGCCGCTGGCGAAATCCGGGCAACTTCCCGACGCCGACAGCACCGCCGCATCGTCACTCACCGTGCTCAGACCACGGAAGTTGAGCCAGAGCCCGTTCTCGCGTACATAGCCAATCCGCCAACCGCCCCGTCCTGCGGTAGGCCAGAGTGGATCGGAAGTAGTGAGAAGGGCTCAGGAGTGCAGCCAGGGGCGGATCGCGGTGCGGCGTTTCAAGCTGAGCGGTGCCAGGAGTCCGGGGAAGCGAACCAGGTCCGCGAGTTCGATCATCGAGCTCTTGTTCGATCGCGGCGGTCTCGGCGCTGCCGAGACCGCCGAACTGGTTGCTCGGCCTCTCGAATGTGAAAGGCGAGAGTTCCTTTGCCCACCCCTCCAAGAGGAAGTGCGGACATTGTGGTCGGGGCGGCGAGGTAGGGTGCCCAGCTGTTCCCGGCGAGCTGGGACCAGCTGGGCGGTCGCGTGGCTGATGCCGAAGAGGTCGGCGACGACGATGGGTGGCAGATCGGTGATGGCCTCCAACGGCGCGGTGTTGCGTGCAGCGCGTACGGGAAGCCCGTGGTGCCACATCGGGTCTGCCAGACCGGCGGGGTTGCGGGGACGGCCGGGCACGGCGCCCGGCAGGAGGAGGTGCCCGCGGCCCGCCGGGGGCAGAGGATCGTGGAGTTGAGGGATCTGCTCGTCGAGCAGGGAGGCCAGCGTCGGCGGGAGCAGCACCGGGTGGCGGTCGAGGGTGAGGTTGGCGGCCTCGGCGTCCCGCTGGACCTGGTCAGGGTGAGTTCGACGATCCGCGTCAGCGGAGGGGCGTAGAGGCGGACCAAGGCGCCGATGATGCGCATGGGCACGTCGGTGATCTACGAACGCGAAGCCGAGCACTTCCTGGCCTTCACCGGCATCGCCCGCACTCTCATCCGTTGTCGCAGACTCACCAGAGGAGATGAAGTCAAGTCCACGGGATGACGGGGACCACGTCGACGGCACGGCCGTCAGGGGCGAGGAGTCGTCCCCAGGATTTGATGGACCGCAGAACGGTCTGCCGGTCGTCGATCTCGATGCCGGGTCTCGTGGTGCGGATGCGCCGCAGCAGTGGCTCCAGTGCCTGCAGGTCGTGCAGTTGCGCGGTGACAAAAAGGTTCGCTGCCCCGGCCACGGCAGCGCATACCCGGGTTTCCGGCCATCGGCCGATGTCCCGGCCCATCTCGTAGAGCAGTTCGTCGGGCACCCGCAGGGAGAGAGCGACGTACAGGTGCCAGCCGCCGGCGAACCGGACGAAGTCGGTGCGGAAGGTGAGCATTCCGCAGCGGGTGAGATGGTCGAGCCGGCGCTTGACCGCGGACTCGGAGCGGCCCAGACGATTCGCGAGGTCACGCAGGCTCATCCGGCCGTCGACCTGCAGCGCCTGGTAGAGGGCTTTGTCGAAGGCGTCCGGTTCCCGGACGGCCTGCGGGCCGTGGTGTTCGGGATTGCCGACGGACAGTTCGTGCGCCGCGCTTGGGCCGATTGCGCCGAGCCGCCAGTGGGCGCCGCTGAACAGCTCCATGATCGGCCGTACACGGGTGCTGTGGACGCCCGGGGTGAGAGCGAGATCGTCGACGAGAAGCGCGGACATACTCGCGATGTCCTGGGCGACGATGAGCGCGAACAGGTCCCATGTGCCCGAGGTCAGGTGGACGCTGGCCACCCGCGGGTTTTCCGCCAGTGCCCGGGCTACCTCGGTGACCTGCCCGGCCGCGCACGTCACGTCGACCACGGCACCGGCGAGCGGCATGGCCGGTCCGGGGGCGGAGGAGATCCAGGCGGCTCCGCTGCGGGTCAGCTTGCGCCAACGGCGCCCGACGGTGACCGCGGACAGGTCCAGGGTGGCGCCGAGTTGTTCGAAGCTCGCGCGGGGGTTGACGTGCAGGGCATCGATGAGGGCGACGTCGTCCTCATCGATGCCCTGTCGTTCTGCGGCCGTCACGGGGACATTGTGGTGGATGGCCGTCACCTTGTCGCAGGCAGCAGGTGCCGGCCGATGAGGTCTGCGCAGACCAGGTCGGGGCAGGAACGGCCCCAGAACCAGGGCATCGGGGTGTGCGCGGGGTTGGGTATCTGATGGCCGCCGCCATGGACGGTGAACAGTGTCACCGGTGTGGTGCTGTCACCGCCGTAGGTGGTGGTCGTCACCGTGGTGACCTCACTGCCGTCAGCATGGTGAAGCGGTTCGGTGACCGGCGGAGCGGTGATGCCGTTGCGTGCCGCGTAATACGCGGCCGTCTCCTCAGCCGAGCGATGCAGGCCGCGAGGAAACAGCCCTCTGACGCTGACCACGCCGCCGTCATAGGGGGCCAGGGGGTCGGCAGTGCCGTGGAAGAGGAGCACAGGCACTGCCGTGTCGGCCGACGGCGGGGTCTGGGACCAGTACGCGGCGGGCAGGGTGCTGCTGATGATCGCCGCACCCGCCAGCCGTTTCGGGACCTCATGCAGCAGCCGCATCACCATCTGACCGCCGAGGGAGAACCCGATCACATACACACGCTCCTGCACGGTTGCGTGCGTGGTGGCCATCGCCTCGACCAGGTCGGTGAAGAACCCGACATCGTCGATGCCACGGCGCCGTGCTGGGGTGCCGATGTCGCGGGCACCATTCCAGTCCCTGCGATACCCGTCCGGATACACAACGACCGCGTCGGTACCGGCCGCGAAGGTGTCGAACGAGCGGCCGCTGAACCGACGCACGGACCGGCCGGTCTGACCGGTGCCGTGGAAGACGACCACCAGAGGCCGGCCCGAGCGCGCGGACCGGTCCCGCCGGTCGGCGCTGACCTGCACGTAGGTGCGAGTGAGCCCGCCGGCCTCCAGTGCGCCCGGCAGCGCGCGTACGATCACGGCCGTCACCGCCATTCAGGGCGGCATGCCCCGCGGGGGACCAGAGCGGGCTCCGGCCACGCGGGCGGGGTGAGGCCGAACTCGACCTGCGGCCCGGGGAAGTGCAGGGCCCCCAGCGGCGTCTGGGCATCGAACGCTTCCGGCTCGCGCAGGCTGTGCTGTTCGTCGCTGCCGGCCAGCGCCGGGTCGACCAGACCGAGCGTGAGGTACCACATCGCGTTGCGGGTCAGGTTGACCGTCACATGCCAGCTACCGCCGACCCTGGCTCGCTTGACCAGCGCCGCCGTCGCGCCGGCGGCCCCCATGTAGCCGGTGATGAAGTCGTTGATCATCCCGGTGACGGGCAGTTTCGGCTCCATCGGTGAGCCGATGGCGGCCATCAGACCAGAGGCTGCGGAACCGTTCATGTCGAAACCGCCGCGGTCGGCCCACGGTCCCTGTGATCCGTAACAGGTCACCGAGACCTGGACCAGACCGGGATACCGCTCGGCCAGCTGATCCGGAGCCAGCCCCAGTTTCTCCAGCTTGTCGCCGCGATGGTTGTTGACCACGATGTCGGCATCGGTCACCAGCTCGTCCAGTAGCCTCTGCCCCCGGTCGGTGTTCAGATCCAGCAGTGTGCTGCGCGATCCGATGTTGGCCTGGGAGTAGATGAACGCGTGTTCGTAGTCGTTGGCCCGGGTCGCGCACAACACATCCGCACCTTGCTCGGCCAACGTCCGCCCCACCGTCGGACCGGCGATCGCATGCGTGAAGGACAACACCTTCACCCCCTCCAGCGGGCGTGAGGCGGACCCGAAGTTCTTGACCGGCGCCTCACCGATCTGCTGCAGCCCGATCACCGGCTGCGCGGCCAGCAGACGACCCTGGGGGTGCGCCGCCCACTCCTCGGCCGTCCGGGCCACGCACAGCGGCAGCCCGACACCATTGGCCGCCTCCTCCAGTTCGAACGCATCCCACCGTGCGAAGGCGGCAGTGACCTTGTCCTTGTCCGGAGGGACGTCCAGAAACCGGCACCACTTGGCCGCCAGATGCGGATACACCCCGGAAGCCATGACCGTGCGGCCGTCCCGGGTCCGGTAGCTGTCCAGCAGGAAAGGATTGTCGAAGACCAACGCATGCTCCGGGAGCTCACCGTTGAGCGTCGGATGCCAGAACGCGTGCGGAGTGATGTGGTGCACCGCCTGGCGGAGATCCAGGTGCAGGTCCTGCCCTGCACCGGTCCGAATCCGATGCAAAGTCGCCGCACCCACAGCGCCGGCCATCATCGGAATTCCGACCGCCGCTGCCAGACGGATCCGGTCCGCCACGATCGGATCCTCACCGGCGAATGACACCTGGCCCCCCGCATCGGCTATCGACAGCCCTGCCGGCGCCAGCAACTCCTCCAGCGCCACCCGCGGGTCGAACCCTCCCGACGCCGAAGTTCCCTCGTGTACTGCCTCGCCACCCTGATCCACCATGGTGAATTGCCTCCAATGCTCACCCGCCAGACTCGTCCAACAGGCCCGGAAGAGCTGTGATCGACGGAAAACACACACAGCCAGGCCGTAACGACGGGAATCACCGATCCATGGGCAATTCGAGCAGCAAACCATCCATTCTCAGGTGAGCGATGGGCAGCAGAGGTACGACCGCCGCGGAGCTTCGACAGCGGACTACAGCCCACCCCCTCTGGTCATCGGTCCCCACGCGCACAGGGCGCATCACCACGACGACCTGCCAGGTGCCCGGCGTCTCGGAGGCCGGCTGGCTGAGGACCGCGCCCTGCGCATAGAAGCCGCCTCCAGGGGATGGGAAGCCGGGGCCATCAGCTTTCGCGCGTGCCCGCGCGAGTCGTGTCCTGGAACACGCGCAACGCCAAGGAGACGGCACCGTTGCCGTGACGCAGGCGGCTCGCCTGCGACTTACGTGCACCCCGTCCGCCGGCGGTGCGCGTCCGTGCAGAATGAGGTACGAGGTCGATCTGATCCGGAGGGCTCCGGCTTTCGGCCGGCAGGCGCGGACGAACGGCCGTCGGCTGATCTTCGAGGTCTCTACGGCACGAGTGGTATGCGCGTAGGGTCGCGCGTGACCTGGTGGATCGCTTCTGGGTGGGGGAGCACCGTCAGAAACGGGAAGGCTCGTCGCTGGTGGTCGCGGACTCCGGCCGGTAGTCGTCCTGGTCAAGAGAGGCGGCCCAGCTGGCGAGGAGCTTGAGGCTGTCGTGGGACGGGGTGCCTGGTTCCGCGCAGAGGGCGGTGAGGGTGAGGCCGGGGTCGGTGGGGATGGGCATCGCCTCGAAGGCGAGGGAGAGTTCGCCGACCGCGGGATGGCAGAAGCGTTTGGTGCCCGTCTGGTGCAGGCGTACGTCGTGCGCTGCCCAGAGGGTGCGGAACTCCTCGCTGCGGGTGGAGAGTTCGCCGATCAGGTCGGTCAGCTCCCGGTTGTAGGGATCGCGTCCTGCCTCGGTGCGCAGGAGGGCCACTGACTTGGCGATCTGGTCGTCCAGTTCGGGCATGAAGTCGGCCGCGGTGGGATTCAGGAACTGGTATCGGGCGAGGTTCGCGGGCCGGGCGGGGTCGGCGAACACGGGGTCGTACAGGGCATGGCCGAGGCGGTTGGTGGCGAGGATGTCGAGGCGGCCGTTGCGGATGAAGGCCGGTGCCTCGGTCATCGCGTCCAGCAGGTGTTGGAGAGCGGGGCGAATCGGCCGCGGGGTCCGTCGGCGGGGTGGGCGTCGGGTGGTGTTGGCGGTGCGGGCCAGATCGTCCAGGTGAGCGCGTTCGGCCTCGTCGAGCTGGAGAGCACGGGAGAGGGAGTCGAGGACGGTCTCGGAGACGCCGGAGAGGCTGCCGCGCTCAAGGCGGGCGTAGTACTCGACACTGACGCCGGCCAGCAGCGCGACCTCCTCCCTGCGCAGCCCCTTCACGCGCCGGTTGCCGCTGTACGCGGGCAGTCCTGCCTGCTGAGGCGTGATCTTGGCACGGCGGCTGGTCAGGAACTCGCGTACCTCGCTCCGGTTGTCCATGACTTCGAGGCTACGTCGGCTTCCGGGAGCGTGGGGTGTACTGCCAGTACACGTATCAACGAGTCCTTCCACGCGCGTGTGACCTGGCCTTTCATCGATGAGGACGGGGTGCTGCACAGGCGGTGCCCGTATGCGCCGACTCGCGCGCCACGCCTCCGAACGGCGTAGGCCGCGATGGTCGGGCCGAATGAAGGCATTGCCCCGGTTCGCGCCCGGGTGCCCCGTCTGCGGCCGGCCCTGACAACACAGAGCGGAAGGACGAACCGGATGACGAACGGGAAAGCCGAGAAGGACGAGAGCAGGCCCGCCGGGCCACGACAGCAGTTCGGGGACATCGCTCCCGCGCTGGCGGGATACAGCGAGGACGTGCTGTTCGGACAGGTCTGGGAGAACCCGGACCTCGCCCCGCGCGACCGGAGCCTGGTGACCGTTGCCAGCCTCATTACCAGCGCCGGCACGGAACAACTCGCCTTCCACCTGCGGCGCGCCCGCGACAACGGCGTGAGCGAGAAGGAACTGATCGAGACGATCACCCACCTGGCCTTCTACGCCGGATGGCCCAAGGCCATGTCCGCGCTGACCGTGGCGCGGGACGCCTTCACGGCCTCCTGACCGTCGCGTCCTTCCGCCTTTTCCAGCCGACGGCCGCCGCACACACACGGCGACGGCCTGCAAGGAGCCCCAGCATGGAGATTCTCAAGCAACAGCCGACCATGAAACTGCCGGCCGGGATGTTCACCGGTGACGCCTGGGCGGACGTGATCTACCGGGGTGAGGAGCCCTCCCGGGCCCGCACCAACATGGTCCGCTTCTCGCCCGGTGCCCGTACCGCCTGGCACAGCCACGGCCTGGGCCAGACCCTCTACATCGTCGAGGGCATCGCCCTGATCCAGTCCCGCGGTGGAGAGATCGTCGAGGCTCATCCCGGCGACGTGATCTTCACCCCGGCCGGCGAGGAGCACTGGCACGGTGCGGCCCCCGACCGCTTCATGGCCCACATCGCCCTGTGGGAGGGCGACGAGGTCCACTGGCTGGAGCACGTCACCGACGCCGAGTACGGCGGCCCGCGCACCAGCACATGCGGCGCCCACTGACAGGCTCTCCCACACACCCGACACGAACCGCGCGACGACGAACGGGAAAATATGCGCGCCACCATGCTCTACGCCCCCGGTGACATCCGGGTCGAAGACCTGCCCGAGCCCAAGATCCTCCAGCCGACCGATGCGGTGGTCCGTACCGTGGCCGCCTGTGTGTGCGGCTCCGACCTGTGGGACTACCGCGGTATCAACGAGGTCTCCCAGCCCACGCCGATCGGCCACGAGTACGTCGGCATCGTCGAGGCCGTCGGCGGGGACGTCCGTACGATCGTGCCCGGGCAGTTTGTCGTAGGCTCGTTCTTCGCCAGCGACAACACCTGTCCCCACTGCGCGAACGGCTACCAGACCAGCTGCCTGCACCGTGAGTTCGTCGGGGGTTGCCAGGCCGAGTACGTCCGCGTCCCGCTCGCCGACGGCACCCTCGTGGCCACCGACGGCCTTCCCGCCGACGAGCACGTGGCCGGCCTGCTGGCCTGCTCGGACGTCATGGGGACCGGTTGGTACGCGGCCGTGGCCGCCGAGGTACGGCCTGGTCAGACCGTTGCCGTCGTCGGCGACGGCGCGGTGGGCCTGTGCGCGGTCATCGCGGCCAAGGAACTGGGGGCCGAGCGGATCATCGCGATGAGCCGGCACGAGTCCCGCCAGAAGCTGGCCCGCGAGTTCGGCGCCACGGACATCGTCGCCGAGCGCGGCGAAGAAGGTGTGACCCGCATCAAAGAACTCACCGGCGGTATCGGAGCCGATGCCGTACTCGAATGCGTAGGCACCGCCGAGTCCATGCGCCAGGCGCTGCCCTCGACCCGCCCCGGCGGCAACATCGGCTTCGTCGGTGTTCCGCACGACGTGGCCATCGACGGGCAGGAGCTGTTCTTCTCCCACGTCGCCCTGCGTGGCGGTCCTGCCCCGGTGCGCCGTTTCCTGCCCGACCTCGTCGAGCGGGTCCAGACGGGCCGGATCGACCCGGGCAAGGTCTTCGACCTCGCTCTGGCGCTGGACGAGGTGGCGGAGGGCTATCGGGCCATGGACGAACGACGGGCGATCAAGGCCCTGTTGCGTCCGTGACCCGCGCCCCCGACATCTGACGATGGGATACACACACCATGAACCCGATCTATGACTTCACCGGCCAGGTTGCCCTGGTCACCGGTGCGGCCTCCGGCATGGGCCTCGCCACCGCCCGCGCCTTCGCTGAGGCAGGCGCCGCCGTCGTCCTGGCCGACATCGGCGAGAAGGCCGTACAGCACGCGGCCGAGGAACTGACGGTGGCCGGTCACCGGGCGATCGGCGTCGCGTGCGACGTCACGGACGAGGAGCAGGCGGCGGCGATGGTCGACCGCGCGGTCGCGGAGTATGGCCGCCTGGACATGGCGTTCAACAACGCCGGTGTGCAGGCGCCGCCCAGTGACGCGGCCGATGAGACGGCCGCGAACTTCGACTTCGTCAACGCCGTTAATCTGCGCGGTGTTTGGGCCGCTCAGAAGCACGAACTGCGTCGCATGCGAGAGCAGGACGGCGGCGGCGCGATCGTCAACTGCTCGTCGCTGGGCGGGCTGGTGTGCCGACGAGATCGCCTCCGCGGTCCTGTGGCTGTGCAGCCCGGCCGCGAGCTTCGTCGTCGGAGTTGCCCTGCCCGTCGACGGCGGATACACCACGCACTGACCAACCGCCGTTCCGTACGTCCGGCCGGGTGGGACGGCATGGTCCCGCCCGGCCATGCCGTGCGCTTTCCCCGCCCCCTATTCGAGGAGGTCACCGTCCATGTCCGCCCCGCTCACCAGGGAGCCGTGCGCCGCCGGTGACGTCGCCGGACCGAGTGGCTCCTCCACCGCCGCGTTGGCGGCGGCCGTGCTGGGCTTCTTCGTCATCACCCTCGACGCCCTGATCGTCAATGTGACCCTGCCGGCCATTCGTGACGATCTCGGCGGCGGAACGACCGGGCTGCAGTGGGTGCTGGACGCCTACACCCTCATGTTCGCCGCGCTGCTTCTGTCCGCCGGTGCTGTCAGCGACCGCGCCGGTGCCCGCCGCACCTTCGGTGCCGGCATGGCCGTCTTCGTGGTCGCGTCGGCGGCCGGCGGTCTGGCACCGACCCTGGCCCTGCTGGTCGCCGCCCGCCTCGTCCAGGGCGTTGGCGCCTCGATGATGCTGCCCTCCTCGCTCACCCTGATCCGGGAGGCGCATCCCGATCCCGTCCGGCGCGGGCGGGCGATCGCCGTGTGGACTGTCGCAGGCTCGGTGGCAGCTGCGGCCGGTCCGGTCGCGGGCGGCACTCTCAGCGCGGTCAGCTGGCGGATGATCTTCTTCATCAACCTGCCGATCGGCGTAGCGGCACTCCTGCTCCTGACTCGTGCTCCGCGCTCGCCGCGCCGGCCGGCTCCGCTGGACCGCACCGGGCAGGTGTCCGCCGTACTCGCCATGGGCGGGTTCACGTTCGCCGTGATCGAGGCCGGCGCCGACGGCTTCGGCGCCCCTCGGGTCCTCGCGGCCTTCGCCGTCGCCGTACCGGCCCTGGCTGTTTTCCTCGTGGCGCAGTTCAGAGGCAGGCACCCGATGGTGCCGCCGGATCTGTTCCGCTCCCGCGCCGTACTGATCGCCTCCGGCAACGGCTTCGCCTTCATGGCCGGCCTCAGCGGCACGGTCTTCCTCTACAGCCTCTACCTTCAGCAGGAACGCGGTCTGTCGGCCCTTGCCGCCGGTCTGGTCTTCCTGCCCATGACCGTCCTGTCCGCGTTCCTGGGCGTCCCCACGGCCCGTGTCACCGAACGACTCGGACCGAAGGTGCCCATTATCGGCGGCCTGTCCCTGATGAGCGTCGGTCTGGTCGTCCTGGCCGCGCTACCGGCATCCACCCCCGCCTGGTTGATGGCCCTGGCCATGATCCCGGTTGGAATCTGCGGACCGCTCGCCATGCAGCCGACCACCGGCCTCCTCCTCGAAAGCGTCCCCGCGCACCGCTCCGGGGTGGTCGGCGGCGTGTTCAACTCCAGCCGCCAGATCGGCGGCGCTCTGGCCGTGGCCGTCTTCGGCGCTCTGTTGGCGAGCCCGGCGAACCCGCTGGACGGCCTGCGCACAGGCCTGCTGACAGCCGCCGCGCTCACCCTTACCGCCGCGGTCGCCAACCTGTGGCTCCCACACCCCTCCCGATCTTGACCGAGTTCGTCCGGCTCGCCACCCCAACGCCCTTTACAGTAAGGAGAGTTCACCATGACCAATTGGACCAGCAGCGAACTCGACGCGATCGGGACGGCCGACGAACTGGAGATCGCGCCCCTGCGCCATGACGGTACGCCCCGGCCGGCGGTGCCCGTCTGGGTCGTTCGTGACGGCGATGGCCTTTATGTCCGCTCCTTTCGGGGAACGGACGGCTCCTGGTATCGCAGTGCCCGTGCCCAGGGCTCCGGTCACATCCACGCAGGCGGCATCGGCAAGGACGTAGCCCTCGTGCCGGAGGACGACTCGGCCGTCAACCACCGTGTCGACGAGGCGTATCGCAGGAAGTACGGCCGATACGGCGACCGGTATGTGGGCCCCCTTGTCGGCGCCCAGGCTCACCGGACGACGCTCAAGCTCGTCCCGCGCTGACCGGGCGCGTACGGGAGTCCGGTCCCGGCCGCGCCCTCGGCTTCTGAGCGCCCGCTGGGAGGCCGCCCCAACGGGCCAGGCTTTCAGCTCGTGTTGTCCGACGCGGTGAAGTCCCCGTGGATGCCGAGGTCCCCTTCCTTGTTCCCAGTCGAGGTGTACCGAGGTCAACCAACCCGACATAGCCGGCCGACGCCGGCATGGGAAGTCCGACTCCATCGATGCGGCGGCCGCCGCCCGAGCAGTCCTCTCCGGCCGGGCCACAGCCACCGCCAGGACGACCGACGGACCAGTGGAGACGATCCGGCTGTTCAAGATGGCCAAGACCTCCGCGGTCAAGTCCGGTTCCATGGCCATCAACCAGCTCAAGGCCGTGCTCGTGGTGGCGGAGCCGGCTCTGCGTGAGTCCCTGGCCGGGCTGAGCAACCCCAGACTCCTCCGCCGGTGGTCGCAGTTGCGGCCCGCGCCCGGGACGGGGCCGCAGGCGGCATCCTGCCGTACGCTCCGGCTCCTGGCCAAGCGAATCCTGCATCTCACCGAGAAGATCAACGATCTCACGGCACGGATCAGCACAGCGATCGATGCCTGCGCACCCAAGCTCTTGGAGCTCTACAGCGTCGGTCCGGACACGGCAGCAGCCTTGCTGACGGCAGCCGGCGACAACCCCGACCGCCAGGCCATCGAGGCCTCATTCGCCGCCCTCTGCGGTGCCAGCCCCGTGGAAGCATCGTCTGGAAAGACCATCAAGCTCGCCGTCCGCTATGAAGCGACTGTGCTGATGGCAGCTCTCGACGAATGGCTTTGACCGAAGGCAGCCTTCCCGCCGTCGTTCACCAGTCCCGACCTGAGGTCAGCTCCTCCGCATCCGCGTCCATAAACCCGTATGCCGACGCGACGAAGAAAAATTCGTAACAGATCCACTCACGCGCAACCGTCTCGATCCCGCTCCCGGCCGCCATGAACTCCCTGTCCAGCAGGTTGAACTCCTCCGTCGCAGCCTGGGCGAGCGCATACAAGGTCTCCAGATCCGACGGCTGCTCGACCTCAACGCGTTCGCACAGCCGCAGCAGGATCGCTTTCCCCTGATCGACGAGACGATCAGGGAAGTACGAGTCGTCGTACATCTGCCGCAGGAACGAGTGTCCCGCTACCTGCTGGTTTGTGATCGGCATGATGTTTCCCTACCTCCGCGAAGAGCTGATGCGCCGATCATGCACAGCACCACTGACAACGATGCCCCATCGATACCAGACCTCAAGCGACCAGGACTTCCACAACAGGCCGTAGGAGGCTGTCTGATGGGTCGATGACCCGGCGGACGGTGGAAGGACCACCGGATCGTCGTCAACGGAATCCTTTCAGGCTCCGGACCGGTGTCCCGTGGCGTGACCTGCCCGCGCGCTTCGAGAGCTGGAAGACGGTCTACGACAGGCATAGGCGCGGGTCGGCGGACGGCACGTGGGACGTGGTCTTGCGTGCCGAGCAAGCCGACGCCGATACCGAGGGGCGCATTGATTGGTCCATGGTGAGCGTGGACTCCACCGTGTGCCGGGCTCACCAGCACGGCGGCCGGCGCCCGCAACCGACCGCCCTGGATGAGCGGCAGGCGGTCCCGGCCTGCCCAGCATCGGGAGGATGAGGCCCTGGGCCACTCCCGCGGTGGCCTGACAACCAAGATCCACCTGATTGGGGAGGGAAGATGCCGCCCGCTGGCACTGCTGATCACAACAGGCTAGTGAGGCGACGCGCCCCAGATGATCCCGGTCCTCGACCGCGTCCGCGTCCCCCGCCGCAGCGGCGGCCACCCGCGCACCCGGCCAGACCATCTTGGTGGGGACAGGGCGTACTCATCCCGCAGGAACCGGCGTTACCTGCGCAGGCGCCAGATCAAGCAAACCATTCCCGAACCGACGACCCAACAAGCCAACCGCCGACGCCGCGGAAGTGCTGGCGGCCGACCTCCCAGCTTCGACCGCGGACGATATGCCCGTCGAGATGAAGTGGAGCGAACCATCCTGGCACTCAAGGGATTCCGGGCCGTAGCGACCAGGTACGAAAAGCCGGCGTACGTCTTTCACGGCACTGTCACCGTTGCCGCGATCCGACTGCGGCTCCGCTCGTGATCCGTGGGTGGGAGCGGCTGTCACAGCCGGCCGATACGCTGCGAGCGATCTACGACCGGCTGACCGGAAGGCATGATGACCCGCACCGCCAGACCGACGCTCGAAGCGATACTCACCGCGCTTCCCGAACTTGCTCCCCACGCGCGCGACGCAGTCATACTCCATCCCGAGCGGGCAGAACCGGACTGCCGGAACAGTTCGATCGGCGGGCCACTGCTGTGGCCGAGTGACGAACCGTGGCCCGAGTGCTCCTTGCCCGACGAGACCAACTCTGTCGGCGTGCCTGCCACGGCCATGGTGCCGGTCGCGCAGATCTTCCGGCGCGACGCGCCGGGACCCTGGTGGCCCGCTGGCATCGACCTCTTGCAGATCCTCTGGTGTCCCAATGAACACTGGGATCCTCCGGTCCAGCAGGCCGACGTCAGCCCTGTGCTCGAGGTGCGATGGCGTCGGGCCGCTGACGTGACCGGCCCATTGACGACTCCGCCGTCGCCCTCGCGGTATGACGAGGACGGCTACCTGCCCCGGGCGTGCGCCCTTACCGCCGAGCCCGTGACCGACTTCCCTTTCCGTGAGGAGCTACCTGCAGAACTCCGTCCGCGGCTTGAGGAACTGGTCCGCGAAACCGGCGACGGCGGAGACCTCGTCACGCGCCTCGCCGGCTGGAAACTCGGCGGCTGGCCGAGCTGGCACCTGACGCACCCCACAGTCCTTCCCTGCGGTGACTGTGGCACGGCCATGACGCTCCTGTTCACCGTGGCCAGCGACGACGAGACAGGGGTCATCGTCGGCCGCTATGGAGACCTGCGCATCTTCACCTGCCCCACCGACCACCGTCACGCGTTCCAGGTGGACCTGCACTGACCTGGGGTTGATCACCCGCACCACGACCCATCAGACAGTCTCTAGGCAGTGTCTCTTCGATCACCTGGCTCGTCGTTCTGGCCATGCTCAGCAGGGGGGATCTCACTGACGGCGAGTGGGCGGCGCTGGAACCGTTGCTGCCGACGAGCAGCAACCGTTGTGGCCGGTGGCGCGATCACAGGTAAGTGATCAGCGGAATCGTCCATCGGCTCAGTACTGGCTGCCAGTGGCGCAAGCTGCCCGAACGCTTCGACCCGTGGCAAACCATCCACAAACGGCGTCAACTATGGTCGGCCGACGGCGCATGGGAGAGGCTGTTCCAGCATGTGCAGGCCCGCGGTGGGCTGACCACGAAGCTCCACCTGAGTGCGGACGGGAAGTGCCGCCCGCTGTCGTTGGTCATCACGCCAGGACAGCGGGCGGATTGCCCCCAGTTCGAGTCGGTCGTGGACAAGATCTGTGTCCCACGGCTGGGGCCAGGACGCCCGAGACGGCAGCCGGACAGCGTCGCGGCCAAGGCATACAGCAAAAGCAAGATCCGGACGTATCTGCGGCGGCGCGGGATCCAGCAGGTGATCCCGGAGAAGAGCGACCACCGGACCGTCCGGCGCAAGCGCGGTGGCCGCCCCGCCGGCTTCGACCAGGCCCGCTACCGGGCTCGGAACTCGGTGGAACGGGCGATCAACGAGCTGAAGCAGTTCAGAGCCGTGGCTACCCGCTATGACAAGCGCGGCTACGTCTACCTGGGCACTGTCACCGCTGCTGCCCTGCTCAGCCGGCTCCGGACCTGGCAGGCATAACCAGGCAGCAGGACATCAACCGTTCGCCCGCTCCGCCGCGCTGCGTTCCACACAAAATTCGTTGCCCTCGGGGTCATACAGCGTCACCCACCCGGTTCCGTCGGGCCTTCGATGGTCTCCCTGAAGCGTGGCACCAAGCGAGAGCAGGCGCTCGACCTCCTCGTCCCGGGTGCGGTCCTGGGGTTGGAGATCCAGATGCACGCGGTTCTTCACCGCCTTGCGGTCTTGGACCCTGACGAACAGCAAGGTGGCAGTAGCAGTCGTGACCACGGCCTCCGGATCCCCAGGAAAGTCGTCATCAGCCAGCGAGCCGTCCAGGGCCTGGGCCCAAAAGCCCGCAAGAACGAACGGGTCGGCAGCGTCGATGGTGACATGGCGTATCAAAGAACTCATGCCCCAAGCCGATCACGAATGCCTCCCACCGTCCATAGGCGGCCAGCCTCGACGCCGACCGCCTCACCAGGCTCTAGGCGTGATCGAAGAGACACGCTCTAGTGGGGATGATCCATGCGCCTATCCGAGCGTCTTCCGGGCGTGCCACGAAGGGGAGACACCGCTGAGGGGTATGCCGTTTCGAGCAAGGTGGCCTTGGGATACGCGAGGAGATCAGCTATGTACGCAGTGGTTCGGCGGTACGAAGGGGTGACGGATCCTGCCGAGGCGGGACACAGGGTGGACGAGGGATTCGTCCCCCTCCTCCGCCAAGTCCCCGGCTTCGTTGCCTACTACTGGATTGACGCAGGGGATGGAGTGATGGTCTCTACCAGCATCTACGAAGACCAGGCCGGGGCCGACGAGTCAGTCAAGAGGGCGGCGGACTTCGTACGGGACAACCTCGCGCCGCTGCTTCCCAACCCTCCTCAGGTCACGGCTGGACAGGTCGTGGCCACTGGGTAGCGAGCTCCGCAGAGGGGCTGGATCCCCAGTATCCTCAGCGCTGCTGACCTGGCCTTTCATAAAACTCCGGACAGAGATCTGGAATCGATCTGGGTGCACCCAACGCCCGCACAGACCACCGCCGTCGAGGCGGACCACTCCTTGTAATGGCAGGCTCACCAGTGAGCGCTAATTTGCCCCACTTCCGCTAGCACCCGGACCTCATCGCGAGCGGGTCCTTCCGCGAGAGCGCCGAGACCTGCACCCTGCTGCGTCGCGGGTGACGAAGAAGTAGCTCTGGTAGCGCTGGAGGGCGACCATGAGGCGGTCGAGGAGGCCGGCGATGCGGTCGGAGGGCAGCCGGGTCGGCACGGATCGGCATGGATCGGCTGCTGGTGAGGGAAATGTTGCGGGGGCCGGATCGCGGAAGACGAGACGTTCGCGCTTGAGGGCCCTGGAGAAGGACGAAGGAGTGAGCCACTGAATCTCGCCGACCGGATCACCGAAGCCGAACGCGAAGGATGGCTCGGTGAAGTTGAGGGACTCTCTGTCACCCACGCCGCAGCCCAGGAGAAGCTCGCCCAGCTGGACGCCCAACCGGCACGTAGGAATTCCCCGATCGTTCTGGGAATCCCCACGCTCGATCAAGTCGTCGCCCGCAGCGAAGGTTTACAGAGTTCGTGCCTCGTGGCTTCGGCCGGCGAGCTTCGGCGACTGAGGTGCCCGGTGTTCACCGAGGTGGCGTTACCAGGTCCGTACTCGCCGGGTGCCAGGCGAGAGCGTGACGGCTCCGCACCGCGCTCAGGCTTCCGGCCTGGGCGTGCCACGCGGTGCTGGTTGAGGGGTCTGCGAGTCGGACGCCGTACGGGGGCCGGGCGCCATGGGTGCCGCGGCGGCGAGGGCCAAGTGTGAGTTCACGTCCAGCTCGAACCGGCCGTAGGGGTTCACGTGGGTCCTGAACAGCGGGGACAGGGCTCGCCTCCGTCTTCAAAGAACCTTTGCTCTGAGGTCATGTGACGCGCCGTTCGGACGCTGTATGTGGTGTGCAACTCGGTGTCACTCACCGCGCATACTCCGGGCATCAAAACCGTGTGCGAGCGACGGGGCCGGGTCCTTACCCTCCGGTCATGGAACTTCGCGAAGAACTTCCGAGCGACAGAGAGTCTGTGCGGGACATCCACCTGCGGGCGTTCGGTGACCACGGCCTTGTCGTGGCCGACCTGGTCGATACCCTGCGGGGCACGATCACCCCCGCGGACGGTCTCTCACTGGTCGCTGAGCTCGACAGGCAGATCGTCGGGCACATCATGTTCACCCGCAGTTTGCTCGATGCCCCTCGGCGACTGGTTGAGGTGCATGTGCTCAGCCCGTTGGCCGTCATGCCCGAGCATCACAAGCGCGGTATCGGCTCGGCCCTGGTCCGACACGGGCTGAAGACCCTCGCTGAGCGGGCCGTCCCCCTGGTCTTCCTGGAGGGCGATCCGGGCTACTACTCCCGCTTCGGCTTCGCGCCCGGTGACGACCAGGGCTTCCGAAAACCATCCCTGCGCATTCCAGATGGCGCCTTCCAGGCCCTCAGACTCCCGGAGTACGAGCCATGGATGACAGGGACACTGGTCTACGCAGAGCCGTTCTGGCGGCACGACGCGGTCGGCCTCCGCGACCCCAGCGCATAGTGCCGCGAGAACCTCTACCCCTGTCGTGACGTGACGCGCCGTGCGGATGCTGGTCCGGACGGCGCGATGTCGCCAGGCTGTCCGGTGGCGCGGCGTCTTCTGCTTGCTGCCGTGCCGACTGCTCCGCCGACTCTCTCTGCCCGGGCTGACCGGCTTCGCCGCGGCCTCGGCGCCGTCACCGCTGGACTCATCCTCCGCTGGAGTCCGGGCGGAGTGGTCGTTGATGTGGGCGGTGCCTCTATGGGTGGTTGGTGGTGGGGCGGCAGGCGGGGCAGGCTCTGGGGCTTCGGGGCCGTAGCGGTGGATGGGGGTGGCGCACAGCATGCAGGGTCCGATTTCCCAGGGTGGGCATTGCAGGTCTGCTGCGACGACGAGGCGTTCGCGCGGGGACAGGCGCAAGGCGATGAGTCTCGTGGGCTGGAGGAGGGTGTCGTCGGGGGAGTGGTTCTGCATCGCGCGGGCCGCGTCCGCGCTGATGAACGCGTCCCTCGCGTCGGTGCAAAAGAGGACACGAGCGTAAGGGCGCGGGCACAGCTGCGGACGCAGATCCATCTGCCAGTGAGGATTGGTCGCCGCCCACACACGTTCCCGATGGGCGACGCCCAGACGATGTCCCTGATCTACGATCCCGCGCATGACCAAGTTCTTCGTCACCGTGTGCCTTCCGCCGACCAAGCCGCGAAAGCTTTCGGGAGCCATAGCGGCCGCCATGGCGCCGTACGACCACAACCTCACCGACGACTGGAACCCGGTCGGCCAATGGGACTGGTGGATCATCCACTGCGATACGGAGAGTCCTTACCTCGTCCTACCCGCGCACGATGGCGACCGCAGGCTCGTCACGGCGTCCACCGTCCCCCGCCGGAAGGCCGAGCTTGATGCCCTCGGGCCTCTGGAGTGCTACGGCGGGCCTCGGAGCCTGCTTGATTTCGACGCCATGCGGCGCCGGGCGGAGGAAAGGCATGACGCTCTGTTCGCCGTCTGGCAGGATCTGACCGCACTACATCCGCCGGCCCGCCCACTGGCCGACTTCGTCGCCCGCCACGCGTCCGATCCCGTTGGCTACTCCCTGGCGGACGCCAAGGAAGAACATCTGCTCCAACCTCTTGTGCAGGACGTGGCGCAGCGTGCCGCCTCGGGCGACCCGCACTTCGACATGTCGTTTCTGCTCAACGACCCGGTCGCGTACTTCGCACAGGAGCACGAGGAGGCCCGCCAGTCGTCGGTCTGGCGCGCCGTGCCCGGCTTCGCCCTGATCACCCTCGACGGCACGTGGACGGACGCGGCCACGGACGGCTATTGGGAGCAGGCCAACAGCTATCTCGACAACCTCCATGGCGAAGCCGTCGTCATCGACCTGCTCTGCCACAACTGATCATGGGCAGTCGTGACACGCGGCCACTTACTGATCGTTTCAAAATGACTTGATCTACAGCCCTGCGCTCAACGATCTTGGTCGGCGGGGTGTCCGGGGTGCGTGCTGATCTTGTTCCAGGTGACCTGTGGGAGCGGGTCGCTCCGCTGCTGCCGCCCACTCCCGAACGCCGCCACCACCCGGGTCGACTGCGTGTTCCGGACCGTGCGGCCCTCGCGGGCGTCATGTACGTGTCGCGGACCGGTGCCGCCTGGCGCGATGTTCCGGCCGAGACCGTGGGCTGCTCCGGGGTGACGGCCTGGCGCCGACTGCGGGACTGGACCGAGGCCGGCGTCTGGCCGCGTCCGCATGCCGCCCTGCTGACCGGACTGCGCCGCGCTGACCTTCTGGGCCTGCAAGGACGCCCCCGCCGCAAGTCCCGGCGCCTGTATGCCGACCGGGGCTACGACTTCAACAAGTACCGCCGCTTGCTGTGGAAGCGCGGCATCAAACCGATGATCGCCCGACGCGGCGTCGCACACGGCTTTGGGCTGGGCAAGGTCCGCTGGGTCGTCGAGCGCGCCTTCGCCTGGCTCCACCGGTTCAAGCGGCTCCGCATCCGCTATGAACGACGCGCCGATCTACACCAAGGCCTGCTTGAACTGGCCTGCAGCCTCATATGCCTTCGCCGCCTCCGAAGTTCATTCTGAAAGATCAGTACGGGGCGACAGCCGAAGCCCGTCGCAGAGCAGCGAAGTCGGGTTCCTGCCCGGGGGACTGAACTCAGGTGAGGTCGAAGGTGACGCTCACGGAGCCGTTCCAGTCCGGTGCCTCCATGAGCGTGAGGGCTCCATCCTTTGCCTCGAGGACTCGCACCGTGATCCCACCGCGATCCTCACCGGGAAACGCAACGGAGAAGTGGGGGTCCATCTCCATGAGGAAGTCCCAGCCCTCGCGCTGCGTCGTGTCGAGTGCATTGGCATGCCGACCGGTTGCGCGCCACTTGCCGGCCGCGTCGACAGTGACGGTGACGTGGATGTCGTACATCTCAAGGCACGTCGAGTGATTGGCCCACCATTCGAGGCGGGCCTGACCCACGAATCGATCCATCAGGACACTATGCACGGCGCATTGGCCAGACGGGCCAGTCTGTGCGGCTGCTGGCCGTCGTGGGTCAGGCCGCGAGACAGAGCTGCGTGGGACAGACCGGAGAGGCATTGTCAAAGCTTGTGGAGCAATCAGCCGTCGGCAGGTGGACGGGCTTGAGTCTCCCGTAGGGGGAGACGTCAAGGTGGGGGGCATGGACGGCGACACGCTCTACTCGATCGGCGAACTGGCCCGGCGGACGGGCCTGACGGTCAAGACCATTCGGTTCTACTCCGATCGCGGGATCGTGGCGCCGACGGACCGCAGCCCGGCTGGCTACCGCCTCTACGACATCGACGCCGTCACCCGCCTGGACCTTGTGCGGACCCTGCGGGACCTGGGGGTGGACCTGCCCACAATCCGCAGGGTCGTGGACCGGGAACTCTCGCTTCCCGAGGTCGCCGCAACGCACGCCGAAGCCCTGGCCGTGCAGATCCGCGTCCTGCGCCTGCGGCATGCGGTGCTGACGGCGGTGGCCGAGCGCGGGCTCACTGCTGAAGAGACGGATCTCATGCACAAGCTGGCCCAGCTCTCCGAGGACGAACGCCGACGTCTGATCGGGGACTTCCTCGATGCCGCCTTCGGCAGTCTCGACACCGACTCCGCGTTGGCGGGGATCAGGCGCTCGATGACTCCCGAGATACCCGACAGCCCCGAGGCGGAGCAGGTCCGGGCATGGGTGGAGTGGGCCGAACTGGCCGCAGACCCGGATTTCCGCGCCAGCGTGCGGCGAATGGCCGAGGTCCACGCGGCCGAACAGGCACAAGGCGACACCACGGGCCCGCGCCGCGACCTCGGTGCAGTCGTCCGTGACCGGGTCGGCCCCGCCCTGGCGGCGGGCATCGCCCCGGCTTCGCACCAAGCCGATCCGATCGTTGCGGCGCTTGCGGCTCACTATGCACACGTCCTTGGCCGCCCCGACGACGCCGAGCTTCGCCGCCTGCTGCTGTCCCGGCTGGAGAGTGTGAACGACCCGCGCCGAAATCGGTACCTCCAACTGCTCGCGGTGATCAACGGCTGGCCCGCTCCGGAGAGCCTGGTGCCGGCGTTCAACTGGTCCATCGAGGCCGTGCGCGTCCGAATGGAGCGGTAGTGGGCCGGGGATCGTCGGCGTGGGGGCGGAACACCGCCGCCTACGATCGGCAGGTGAACGACATGGTCATCCTGCGTGCGAGCGCGTCGCCATCCGCTCCCGCCCTCGTCCTTCGTCCCTGATGCATGGAGGACGTTGTTGCCCTCGTCGACGTGTTTCGGGATCCCGCACTGCGCCGTTGGACCAGCTCGGCCGTTGAGAACGAGGGCGATGCGATGCGGTGGGTGCGGGGCCAGGAGCGAGGCTGGGCAGCGCAGAACCGGTTCGGGTTCGCGGTTCTTGAAGCGCAACCCGATGCGCCCCACGGGCAGTTGGTGGGCCATGCGGTCCTCAAGGAGGTAGCCTCCGGCAAACCGTCGGCCGAGGTGGGCTACTGGACTGCGGCGCATGCCCGCGGGCGGGGTGTGGCGCCGCGCGCTTTGGAGGCGCTCACCGGCTGGGCCTTCGACGTCTTGGGGGCCGACGCGCTGGAGCATCTGGAACTCCTGCACCAGGTGGACAACCCGGCCTCGTGCCGCGTGGCGCACAAGAGTCGGTACGGCCTCGACACGGTCCTGCCCGCGGCGCCGCCCTCCTTTCCCCGCGAGGGGCATCTGCACATACGGCGCAGGGATGCATGAGATCTGCTCGGTAAGGCAGCTCAAGCCGCGGGGGCCTCGGGGCGTTCGACACGGTGGCCGTTCTCGAAGTGGGGCCCGGCGCGGACCAGGGCGACGAGGTGGGGTGCGGTGATCGCGCACCAGCGGGCCTGGGCACCCAGCAGCGCTGATGGCGTGCAGTGGGGAACATCTCGGCAAGTGCCTTCCACAGGCCCGTCGCACCGTCTCCGATGACCAGCTCCGGGCCACGCATGCCGCGCCGTCGGCAGTCACGCAGCAGGTCGGCTCAGGACTCGGCGGACTCCCGCAGGCCCTCGGCCAGTGCGATCAGCTCCTTGGTGCCGTCCTGGCGCACCCGCACCCCCATCAGCACCAGGACGCAGGAGTGCGCCTGGCCCAGGCGGACCTTGGGGTGCACGCCGTCCGCCCACACGTAGACGTAGTCGTGCTCGGAGAGATCGCGCTGCTGGAACGCGGCATGGTCGTCCTGCCACTGCTTCGTGAGCTGGTTCACGGTGGCTGGTGACAGCCCGGCGGACGTGCCGAGGAACTGCTCCAGCGCGGGTACGAAGTCCCCGGTCACAGGCCGTGCAGGTACAGCAGCGGCAGCACCTCTGATACTTCCGGCGACTTGCGGCACCACGGTGGCAGGATCTTTGAGGAGAACCGCGTCCTCTCCCCGGTCTTGTCGTCGACGCGTTTGTCGTTCACTCGAGGAGCGCGGACCTCGACCGGGCCGGCCGCAGTGGTGACGGTACGCGGCCGGTGGTGGCCGTTGCGGACCACCAGGGGTCCCTGCGGGACAATGTGGGTTCCCGGCTAATGCGCACGGGGTGTGCCCCCGTTGGCCCAGGTCCCGAGAGTGCCCAAGGGGTCGGTTCGGCCGGGCCTGGCGATTCCCTCAGCTCACTGATGTAATAGATCTATGATGGGTTCATCGCTTACATATGCGTCCGTCGTGGAGGACTGGGTCTCCGGCTGGGTGGTCTCGCGGGGTGCGTCCGATCCCGTGGCGCGGCCGTGGGGCTGGACCATTGACGTCGGACAGCCGGCCCAGGTGGCGCGGCACGTAGTGGTCGACGCGGACGAGGCGCGCGTGTGCGAGGCCGCCGCGCAGGCGCGGGGGGAGGGGTGGTGGCTCAAGGTTTTCCTGCCTGAGCCGTGCGAGACGCCGGAGGCGCAGGTCTACCCATGGCTCGGACCGGGATGGGCGTCCGACGCGGCGGCATTCCTGATGTCCGTCGAGCTGGCGCCGGTCACGCCCGGAACGCTCCCACCCGGCTACGTGCTGCGCACCTGGACCCGGGGCGACGTCGTCCGCGTGCTGATCGCGGCTCCCGATGGATCGCTTGCCGCGCGCGGATAGATGGGCGTGGCGAAGGAGGTGGCCGTGGCGGACCAGATCCTCACCACCCCGGCCCACCAGCGTCGCGGCCTCGGCTCCGTCGTCATGCGCACGCTCCAGCAGCAGGCTCGGGCCTCGGGTGCCACCCGCGCCGTCCTCGGTGCGACGCCCCAGGGCCGCGCCCTGTACGAGTCGCTCGGCTGGCGTACCCACACGGCCTTCCTCAGCCTTTATCGCACCACAGGGCCGACGGAGTCCTGCTAGGGCGTGTATCGGAAGTGGGTCTTGGTGCGGCTCGGTATCTGAGCAGACAAGCCTGCTCGCAGGATCGGCAGCGGTCGTTGGGCAGGTACTGGTATTAGTCGGCCGTGACAGGAGACGTGTGGACCCCAGTGATTTCGATGGTCGGTGTGGCTGTAGGTGGTGCGTTGACGTATCTGACGCAGCGCACGACGCAGCGGACAGCTGACCGGGCTGAAGAACAAAGGCGGGCTGCGGTACGGGCGGAGGAGCGGCGTGCCGAGCAGATCACTACCGTGCTGGAGTTCATTCGGTGCGCGCTGGAGGCCGAGGGTGTGGCGCATGCGCGGCCGCATCAATGGGCGGTCGGTGATGACTGGTATGTGACGGCGAGGCCGGCGATGGACGGTCTTCGAATAGCCGAGAAGAGCATCGAGTTGCTGTGTGCCCCTGGCCTTCACTCACCCACGACCGCCTACGCCCGCGCCCTTAATCAAGCGGTCTGGCAGGAGCGCGACGAGGGGAGCCTGGCCGAGCGCCTGGAGCCGTTCAAGGCGGAGTTTCTCGCCGTGGCACGCCGCAGCCTGACCTGACATCGCAGGTCACAGCCACTCGTTGATGGCTCCACCTGCCGTGCGCGAGCGGTGCTACCCGAGTGACACCACCGACGTCGAATGAGTCGTCGTCGAACCATTGCTGCCAATCCGGCGCGCGAGTTACCTGCGGTGGGCGCCCGGAGAAGCATCCGCGCCGCAAGCCTTCAGCCGCGGGAGCGCAATATGCGGCGCATCCGGTCGGCCCGGTCCAGGAGGTTCGCGCGGACGACCGGGACAGCCTGCCCCGCCAGGTCTTCCGCTCGCTTCAGGTAGGTCAGGTCGATACCGAAGAGCGGGAAGAGAGTCTTGGTGTAAGTCGTCGCCGGCATGGTTCCGCTGCGGTGGATGGTTGGCACGAGATCGAGGTAGGCCTCCGCGTGGGGCCTCAGCAAGTCGTCCTGACCGGCGCTCCAGAACAGCGCCGCAACTGAGTGGACCGAAGCGAGAGGCACCGCGCGGTCCGTCACCAGCGTCTGCCACACCGCGTTCTTCTCTGCCGCGTCCGGGGTCGCAGCGCGGACCTGGAGCCTGCTGATCCATGCGTCGGGGTCCGGGTCGCGGTCGAGCAGCGCCTGTGCCTCGGTGGCGGTCGGGCTTCCGAGCTGAGCCTTGCGAACCAGTGCTCGCCACTGGAGATCGATGTCCTCCCCGGCCTCGGTCTGGAGCCAGGCCACCTCCTCCGGTTCGGCCGCGGTGCGAGCGAAGCCGCGCAACGCCGCTTTGCGGTAGGCGCCGACGCCGGAGAGACTGCGGCACGCCGCGGCCACTGCTCGCAGCAATTCGTCCCGCTCCGGCTTTGGGCTCCACAGATCTGCGGCATCGACAGCCAGGTTGAGATACGGCTCGATCACCGACGCGGAGGTCTCGACAGCCAGCACTCCGGTCAGGCACTGCACGGCTTCGGCGGCTGTCGCTTCGCCGTTGACCAGCATGTCCCAGGCCGTGGTGACGGCGACACCCCGCGCGGTCGCAGTGGGCAGGCGGGCGGCGTTGCCGAAGAACGCGTCTCTGGTCGTGGCGTCAGGTCTCGTCGAGGCGAAGGTCAGGTCTTCATCGTTGACCAGATACAGGTCGGCTCCTTCTGGTAGGTCGAGCCGGGTCCGTTCGCCCGCCACCTCGACTTCGACGAGTGCCATCCGCTCAAGGTGGTCCCCTGAACGTTCGTAGGCGCCGACGGCGAGCACTTGCGGGCGCGGCCGGCCACCCGAACCCTCAGCGACCAGGGCAAACCCATCTCTGTCGTGGTCGAGAGTGAGCCGGTCGGTGCCCGCTGTTTCCAGCCATCCCGCGCGCCACTGGTCCAGGTCACGTCCGCTGGCGTCGGCGACCGCGTCGATCAGGTCCTTCAGGGTGGTGTTGCCCCAGGCGTGCGCGGCGAAGTAGCTGGTGAGACCCGCGGAGAAGTTTGCCTCGCCGACGTACGTCATCAGTTGGTGCAGTACGGAAGCGCCCTTGGAGTAGGTGATGGCGTCGAAAGTCGCTTCGGCCTCGGAGACGTTGCGGACCTGCTGGCGGATCGGGTGCGTCGTCGGTCCCTGGTCCATGAAATAGGCTTTGAGTTTCTCGCCGGCCAGATGTGCCGTCCAGGCATCGGTGTACGACGTCGCGCTCACCGCGGCCCAGTTGCTCGCGAACTCCGCGAACGCCTCGTTCAGCCAGAGGTCATCCCACCAGCGCATCGTGACGATGTTGCCGAACCACATGTGCGCGAGCTCGTGCAACAGGTACCGCGAGAAGATGTCCCACTCGGCTCTGGTCGGCGTGCTCCTGCGCAGGAACCAGTCCATCCAGGTGACGCAGCCGAAGTTCTCCATCGCGCCGGGGAACTCGGGCGTGAAGACCTGGTCGTACTTGTGCTGCGGAAACGGCATGCCGAACTTGTCGGCGAAGAACTCGAGCCCCTGGGTGGTCAGGGTGAACAGCTCGTCGGCGTCTCGGTCCAAGATGGAGGCCAGCGACTGTCGGGCGAAGAGGCCGAGATCATGACCAGCTCCGCGACGACGCAATTCGTAGTACGGGCCCGCGTTGATCACAGTGTTGTACGTCGCCAGCGGTGGCGTCGGCGGGAAGGTCCAGCGTCGCAGGGAGCCGAGGTATTCGATCTGCGGGTCACCGCTGTTGCTCAACACCCGCCAGCCGGCAGGAGCGGTCACGGTGAACGCCCACGGCGCCTTGAGGTCCGGCTGATCGAAGCAGGCCAACACGTACCGGGCGTAGTCGGGAGCGAAGTCGGTGTAGACATACGTCTCGCCGTCGGCGGGATCGACCGCCTTGTGCACGCCCCGGCCATCGGCCGAGCACTCCGTCACCGAGACAACCGTGAGGACGTTGCGCTCGGCAAGATCGGTCAGCGCGATCCGGCCCTCAACAGCCGACCGCAGCACGACCCCGTTGAGCGTGGCGCTCTCAACGGCCGCCGCACAATCGACAAAGGTCTCGGCCCCGGGCCGGTGACACGTAAAGGTGATCGTCGATTCGCACCGGACCCGCGAGCCGGTCATCAGATCCGTAAGGTCGACGGCAACATCACACCGCTCGATCGTCAGCAGCCTCGCGCGCGCCTCTGCCTCGGTTTGGGTCAGACTCCTGCCGCTCATCGCTTTCCCCCTCGGAGATTCGTCCATTCGCTGCGAACCACCCGCTCAGCAGCAAGAGGCCTACGTGAATCGGGTTTGTCCATCGCGTCGCCGATCGGCTGATCGGCGGCTTCCTCCCAGACCTTGGAGGACAGAGCACCCAGAAATGATAAATGATCACATCTCTGTTGCATGGAGTAGCTCCTACTCATCCCTGTCGTGGAACCTGGCGATCACCCGATTGAGAAATGGGGTGTCCGGTCGCCTGCCATACGCTCGTCTGGCATGGCGCGCCGGTTTACTGAACTTGAAAGGGTGATGTCGGAGGGAGGGATGGCCGCCGTGGGCAGGAGAGGCGGGCCTCTCGTCAGACAGTCCAGCGATGCCGGCTGGTACTCACCACTCGAAGGTCTTCCACTCCTGTTGGGGGATGCGGCCCTCCATGGTGTCCCAGCAACGGTCGGCCCATGCTTCGGCCACCATCACTGGGCGGCTCAATACGAGGTCGCCAGCCCGCTGGGCCCGGAGCACCAAGCCAAGCTGGGCCGAGCACGGATCGGCGCACTGCGAGTTCTGCAGGTCCTTGTTGTGCGTCTCGAGGTAGTCGGTGAACTGATCCTCCAGGCGTGATGGCGCCTGACCCACGAGGCCCATCCCGTCCAGGGTCACCTGGGGGCCCCGCAGAGCGTTGACCGCGATGCCTGCCAGGCCGATCGCCCGGTCGTAGTAGACGGTTACCGCCGGCCCGGAGAACCACACCGGCGCAGGGTCCGCACGGGCCGCCGACGGCACGGGGACGCAAGTGAGGCCGGGCGGCGGTCACCGGACCCGGGCGGCTGGTGCCGGCGGTCTCGGCCGCGCAGCTTCCGGGATCGCCGGGGCACGCGGGACAGGCCCTGCGCCACGGCACCGACACGCTCACCACGCTCAACGCCGGCTGCTACATCTGCCCGTCCTCGCGCAGCCGCCGCGAGATGGTGGCGGCCGCCGCCCTCACGCTCTCCGACAGCTGGACACGGTTCTCCCGGAAGCGCCGGGACGGGGCACTGATGCTCAGCGAGGCGATCGTCTGGCCGTGCCGGCCGATGAGCCGGGCGGCGACGCAGCCCACGTCGAGGATGGCGCCGCCGTCGTCGTAGCTGAGCTGGTCGTTTCGGATTCTGACGAGCTGGTCGCGGAAGACCTGCGGCCGGACGACCGCGTTGCTGCTGCGAGTGCGCTGCGAGCTCGTGTCGATGTAGTCCTGGATCTCGGCCGTCGGGAGATGAGCCATCAGCAGTCGGCCCGACGCGAAGCTGTGCGGCTCGTACCGCATTCCGATGCGCGGGCCGACGACGGAGAGCGAGTCGTCGCCGACGACCTTGTCGATGAAGATGAGGGCCTGCCGGTCGTAGACCGCCATGCACACCGACTCCGAGTGCCGCCGCGAGAGCTCCTGCATCACGGGGTGGGCGGTCTCGATCAGTCCACCGGAGGTCACCCGGTGGATCTGACCGAGTTCGAACGCACGCCATCCGAGCTCGTAGCGGCCGCGCCGGGACTGGTGGAGCAGCCCGGCCTCGGTCAGCCCGGCAAGCAGCGAGTGGGCGGTCGACCGCGGCATCTGCAAGGCCGTCGCGACCTCGCTGACCCCCCACACCGGACTTCCCGGCGTGTAGAGGTCGAGGACACGGCCCGCCTTGGCGATGGTGCTCACACGCAGCTCCCGTTGATGTTCAGAGAGTTCGCAGCCCGCCCTACTGCAAGGGTGCCGCGGAGATCGGCACCATCCCGAACGGATATCCCGCACCGCTCAGCTGCGGATAAAGATCCTGCACCGGCCCGGCGAGGGCCGCCTTCACCTCCACGCTCCACTGGTCGGCGAGCACCTCCAGACTGCCGTCCTGGATGCCATCGAGTCCGGCGCGGACGATGTCCGCGGGGTCGTTCTTCACCACGTTCAGCGCCTCCGTCATCGGTGTCGCCGTGTAGCCCATGTGGAGGGCGACGAGGGCGACCCCGTGCGGGGCGAGCTCCAGCCGGAAGGCGTTGGTCACCGACCACAGAGCTGCCTTCGCCGCGCTGTAGGCGGCCGGGAGCGACAGCCAGCTGAGCAGCGAAATGACGTTGAGGATCGCCCCGCCGCCGTTCGCGACGATGACGGGTGCGAGCCGCCGCGTGACGGTGACGGTGCCGAAGAAGTTCACGTCGAAGACGTGCCGCAGCTTGGCTTCATCGACGGTCATGATCGGATCACGCAGCGCGATGCCCGCGTTGTTGATCAGGATCGTCGCGTCACTCGCCGCTGCCACGGCGCCGTCGATCGTCTCCTCACGGGTGACGTCGAGAACCAGCGGCGAGACGCGGGCGTCGTCCCACGTGCCGAGCGTGACGTCCGTGGCGTACACCTTCGCCGCGCCGCGTTCCAGCGCCTGCGCGACCCACTGACGCCCGAGACCGCCGTTGGCCCCGGTCACGACCACGGCCTGACCTGCGATGTCTGTCATGTGCCTCGTTCTCCTTTCCATTCACAGGATCGATTCAGGGGACCGTTCAGAGGATGGAGCGGCCGGCGTCGACAAGCAGGGTCTGGCCGGAGATGTAGGAGCCCGCTTCGGAGGCGAACAGCAGCACCGCCCCGACGATGTCCTCCGGTTCCGCAATCCGCCCGAGCGCGGTGTTCGCGCCGGCGGCCCGCTCGCGCTCCGGGTCCGACCACAGGGCCTGGGAGAAGCGGGTTCGCACCGTGCCTGGGGCGACGGCGTTGGCCCGCACCCCGCGGTCGCCCCACTCGGCGGCGATGTTGCGCACGAACGAATTGAGCGCTGCCTTCGCCGCGCCGTACGCTGCGAGTCTGGTGCTGGCTCGCACCGACGCGATGCTCGACGTGACGACCACGCTGCCACCGCCCTGCGCCGCCATCAGCGGGAGGAACCCCTCGATCAGGACGAGGTTGTGGAACACCGAGGTCCGGAAGGTCCGCTCGACGTCCTCCTCGGAGGTGTCGATGAGCGGGCCGACGTGCGTGTGGCCGCCGGCGTGTGCGATCAGCGCGTCGATCCGGCCGAACCGAGCGTGCGCCCGCTCGGCGAGGGTGCGCACGCTGTCGGGGTCGTTGAGGTCGCAGACGATCCCTTCGACCTCGATCCCGTCCGCGGCGAGCGAATCGATGGCGTCCTTGATGTCGGCCTCGTCGTTGCTCGACAGGACGACGCGTGCCCCGAGGCCTTGCAGCCCCCTGACGACAGCGAGTCCGATCCCCGCTGTGGAGCCGGTGACGAGCGCTGTCCGCCCGCGCATGTCGAAGGGGTGGGTCATGCCGTCGCCCGGCTTCCGGTGCGCGCGAGGAAGCCGTTGACCAGCTGCGAGAAGGCCTCGGGGTACTGGAAGAGGAACCCGTGGCCGGAGTCCGGGTACACGTGCAGTTCGGCGTTGGGCAGCTTCTGCGACATGATGAACGAGTTGACGGTCGGGATCATCACGTCGTGCTCACCGTTGGCGACGAGCACCGGGTGCTCGATCTTCTCCAGTTCCGGGAAGGCCTGGTCGCCGCCCTCGACGCCGCCGGACCAGTTCCGGATCGCGGCGACCTGCTGAAAGACGGCGTCCATCGGCACCTCGGGTTCGCGGTCGGCACGGAGGTGGATCCGGCGCCACATGTCGTCGCCGGCGCGGATGCCCGCTTCGGAGTCGGTGAAGAACAGCACGCGGAACGCGTCGAGCGCGAGTTCGGGGACAGTGCGCAGCGGGGCGACCACCGGCTCGGACGGCAGGATGCCCTCACCGGCGCCCGGACCGGTTCCGGCCAGCACGACGCGGCGCACCAGGTCCGGGCGGGCCAGCACGAAGCGCTGCGCGACGTAGCCGCCCAGGGAGAAGCCGAGCAGGTCGACCGGACCGTCGGCGATCGCCTCGACGAACGCGATGGCGGAGGTCGCCATCTCGGTGACCGTCCCGGGGTTGCGGCCGCTGGTGCGGCCGACGCCGAGGTTGTCGAACAGGATGACCGGGCGTTCGGCGGCGATCGGGTCGATCAGGGCGTGGTCCCAGTCGTCCATCGTGCCGCGCAGCCGGCTCAGGAACACCAGCGGCGTCCCCTCCGAGGCGCCGAAGGACCGGTAGGCGTAGGTCTCGTCCCTGACGGTGACGAACTGGTCGGGGGCGGTGAGTGCCTGTGACATGGATGTCTCCTTGTGGTGGAGGTCGATGAACGGAATCGGAGGCAGCGGGACGGTCAGACCTTCTCCAGGTCGACGCCCTTGGTCTCCTTGAGGGTGAAGCCGACGATCGCGCAGATCAGGCACAGCACGATGACGAAGACCTGGAAGGCCCAGGGCGCGCCGATGGAGCCGGTGTACGCGCTGAGGTACGGCGCGGTGCCGCCGAAAAGCGCCGCGGCGATCGAGCTGACGGCGCCGACGACCGGGGCGCGGTGCCGGGTTGTGATGTTCTCGGCCTGCACGGCGGGCGACTGGGAGCCGGACATGCCCCACAGGGCGAAGATGACGGTCGCGGGAACGGCGAGCGTCCACCATGTGGACCCGATGATCGTGAACGCCGGGTAGGCGAGCGCAGCGAACACGAGGCCGTAGGCGATGGCCAGCGGACGGCGCCCGACGCGGTCGGAGGCCCATCCCCAGAACGGCATGAACGCGAGTCCGACGACCTGCGCGACCAGCAGCGACCAGTAGGCGGCGCTCGGGCTCATGTGCTTCTGCGTGATGGCGTAGGTGCCCGCGTAGGCGGTCCAGGTGTACTGCACTACGGAGCCGCCGGCGACGTAGAGCACCAACTGCGTGCTGCGGCGCACGATCCGGCCCGCTGACCAGGCGGGGAGGCTGGTGATGGAGCGTGCGTCGCCGGCGCCGGACGTGATCGCCCGCTCGTAAACGTCGCTCTCCATCATCGAACGGCGCAGGAACAGCGCGTAGATGCCCAGCGCCGCTCCGATGACGAACGGGATGCGCCATCCGCCGTCCGCCATGAAGCTCTCGGAGGTGGCCGCAGTGAGGGTGCCGGCAACGGCGTTGGCGAGGATTGTTCCCGCGATGACGCAGCCGAGCACGCCGCTTGACCACAGTCCGCGTCTTTCACGCGGTGCGACCTCGGTGACGTAGGAGTAGGAGATCGCCGTCTCGCCGCCGTGCGCGAATCCCTGCAGGAGCCGTGCGACGACGAGGAGAAACGACGACCATCCGCCGATAGCGGCGTACGTCGGGATGACGGCGATCGACAGCGTGCCGGCCGCCATGCCGATCATCGTCACCAGCAGGACGAACTTGCGGCCGCGGCGGTTGGCGAGGAAGCCGAAGACGACGCCGCCGATCGGCCGCATGACGAATCCGACGGCGAACACCGCGAGCGTCGCGAGCAGCCCTGACACCTTGTTGGCCGGGTTGAACAACGCCGTCGCGATGAACGGTGACATGGCGGCGTAGACCGCCCAGTCGAACCATTCGAGCAGGTTGCCGACCGTGCTGGCGAAATACGAACGAGCGCGGGACGCGACCGAAACCGGCGCAACCGCGCGCAGGCTCGACGCCGACTGGTCCTCGGAGGTGGAAGTCACCATTGCAAGCCCCTTCGCTTGGAATGGAATCAACGGGCTGGGCTGCGATTGTGTGGACGCCTCGCACCGGTGAACAACGCGAATCCGGTGATTCGGGATGGGGAGGCGGCGACGAGGCTCTGTGTCCGGAGATGCCGGAATCGCGCGGCCAACGGCGCCGTGCCGGCTGTGCGTCCGGCCGTCGGGCTCAGGTCCTCATCGCGGGCGGCGGACGGAGGGAAAGGCGCCGCGCCGGCCGTGTGCGCACATACCCTTACCGGCCACGGCTGGCTCTCCTTTGGGGTGCGGGGCCGTCCGGACAGCAGGCCCCGCGTCTGCGGGAGGATCCGAACGACCGGCCACGGGCCGTGTCCTAGCTGTCGCCCTCGGCCCGGCCGTCCTCGAAGACAAGGAGCGGTTTGGCGCCGTGGGCGGGTTCCTCAGCAAACGCGATGGCCTCGGTGAAGCGTTCGACCGGGAAAGGCCGGCCTTGGGGGATGGTCATCACTCCGTCGGTGACCAGACCACGAACCTCGGACAGTGTGCGCAGCGCCTGCGCAGGTGCAGCGGTGCCGAACCAGCGGTTGAGCCAGAAGCCACGGACCGCCTTGGTCTCGTAGATGACCGAGCGTGCCTGCAGCGGGATCGTCAGCGCAGCCGGGTCGGTCTGCCGGTGGGTGGAGAGCGCGCCGTAGACCACGACCTCTCCTCCCGGAGCCAGTGCCTGGGACACCTGGGCGCCCACGGGGCCCGCGACGCAGTCGGTGGCCTTGCGTACGCCGGCCGGTCCCGCGATCTCGGCCACCCGCGCGACCAGGTCCTCGTCCTCGGTGCAGATGACCTCGTCACCGCCGAGCGCTTTGATCTCCTCGACGGCAGCGCGCCGCCGCACCACGTTGATCGTGGGAATGCCCAGATGCCTGGCGAGCTGGATGACGAGCCGGCCGACGGTGGAGCCCGCGGCCGTCTGCAACAGCCATTCACCCGGCTGTACGTCGAGTTCGCGGGTGACCAGGAGCAGGGCGGTCAACGGGTTGACGGCGAGCTGACAGGCGCTGGAGTCGCTCAGGCTGTCGGGGACCGGCAGGAGCCTGTGCTGGTCGGCGACAAGGTATTCCTGCCAGGTGCCGGCCACTGGCGGGCCGGGCACCGCCGGGACGGCGACGGCCACCACGCGCTCGCCGACCTTCAGTCCCTCGGTATCCGGACCGAGGGCCTCGATACGGCCCACGCATTCCATGTGCCCCCCGACAGTGGGAAAAGCGGGGGAGAAGCCGTAGCGGCCACGCAGCACGTGCAGGTCGCTGGCGTGAATCGGAGTCGCCGTCACGCGGATCAGCGCCTGACCGGCCTCCGGTGTGGGAACGGGCCGGGATTCCAGCCGCAGGACATCGGCCGGTTCGCCGACCGTTCCGGCTACGAGCGCGCGCATGGTGTGTGTCATGGGTGACCTCGGTCTCACTGTCGATCCGGATCTCCGCCGGCAGAGGGTTGGGAACGGAGATCCGAGGGTGGGGTGGGCGTGGCGGTGGCCGTCGATGAAGAGAGGCTTTCGGTGGCGGTTCCAACCGCACGCCCAGCTCTGGGCCTGCTCGCGGGACCGCGGGCTCTGCAGGGTCCGCAGGGCGGACGGGTCGTGTGGGTAACCGTTGTCGGCGTACAAGGCCATGCGCAGCGACTGCGATTGCGGCAGCGGTAGGTGGCTCGCGCGCAGAGCCTGATCAGGCAGCCGCGGCACCGGCGGATGCCCGTGCAGGAGGACTGTCGGCGTCGGCTGAACCAGCGTTCGGCCGTCGTCGAGAACGCCCAAGTTCTGCGGCACTTGGCGGCCGGGTTCAGGAGCCGACGAGGAAGAGAAGCCTGGCGACGTCAGGCTTGCGCGGAGCCAAGTAGGAGAACAAGACGAATTCGAAGGAGCCTATGGCGACCAGTGCAGAATGTAAATTCCTTTCATCACTCGGCTGGACCTCGCGCTGGGGCACAATTGTGGCCCACGTGGATTGACACGAAACGTCCTTAGTTCCTTCGGATGGATACGCGACGCACGACCACTCGCAGGAGTTGCTAATCGTGGGCTAGTGAGTCTGTGGATAACTGGTCGTCCTGGTACGAAAAGGCGGAACTTTGAATAGTTCGTCCGATGAACAGAGTCGCCGAACCTGGCTGACACTGTCCAATAAGAGTATGAGATTGGGGTCATCTACCTGAGAGATGACTCGAGGCTCGCGGGGGTCCGTTTTCAAAAGATCGTCGGGTGGTGGATCCTGGCGAGGCGATAGGGCGCCATGAATTCAGCGATCAGGAGGGCGAGTTCATAATCCGCTGATACCGAGGGCTGTCACAGGCTGGCCGCGTGTGCAGGCCCAGCAGGTCATCGACGGGATGGTCTACAAGATCCACACCGGGATCTCCTGGTGTGACCCTGTCCGAGCACTACGGGCCCTGGAAAGCGGTGTACACCCGCTTCCGCCTTTACGCCCTGGACAGCGTGTTCACACGGGCACTCAAACAGATCCAGACCCACGCCGACGCGACCGGCGATGTCGGCTGGCTCGTCCAGATCGAATCCACCATCGTCCGAACCCTTCAGCACGCCGCCGCGACCGGCCGAAGGAGGGATCTACCGGCCGGACGAACCGAGCGATCGCGCCCTCGACCGATCACGCGGAGGGTCTTGCAGGTTTTCGTGCAGGCGGAGCCTGATTTGACCTCGGCGCGGAGCTTGCGGTGGGAGGTGTCAGCGGAAGTTGTCGATGTAGTCGTGGAGGAATGTCTCCACTGTGCGCGGGCGGCGGCCCAGCAGTTTCCTAATGGTCTCGGTGGTGCGCTCGTTCTCGCCGTGGAGGATGGCCCATTCCCGGGTGATGAGCAGTTCGGCCTTGCTCGGGGGAATTCCGGCATCGATCATGCGGTGGACGAGGGTCTGGTCCGGGACGACGCGGAACTCCACTGTTTCACCCATTTCGGCGGAGAGCAGAGCCGTCACATCGGGCCAGCTGACCAGGCGGGGACCGGTGAGGTCGTAGTGGGTGCCCCAGGTCGTGGAATCACGAAGAATGCGGACTGCGACCTCGGCGACGTCGCGGTGGTCGCTGAGGGCGACTCTCCCGGTGTCGGCCAAGCCGGTCCAGGTGTGCTCGGAACGGATTTCGGCTGCCCCTGCGAGAACCGAGGCGGAGAAGACCGAGGGGCGGATGGTCGTGTAAGGCAGGTCGAGAGCCTCGGCGGCGAAGTCGATGCTCCAGTGACCCTGCTGGTTGAGCCCCAGTGACGACGGGCCGGCGTTGAGGACCGAAAGGCGCACCAGCTGCTCCAGGCTGTTCGACCGGGCGGCGGCGTCGAGGAGCAGGCGTTGCAGGTTGCCCTCCAGTCCCACCGAACCCATCGCGATGAACCCGACGCGGATCCCATTCAGGGCTGCACTGAGCGCGCCGTGGTCGCCGAGCGGGACTGCGCGGACATCGAGGTCACCGCCTACCGGGTCGAACAGCCGGTGGGCTTTGTCAGGATCACGCACGAGAACCCGAACTGCCTCGCGACCGTTCAGCAGTTGCTCCACCACGAGGCTGCCGACGCGCCCCGTTGCTCCGATCACGGCAATGGTCATGACACCCTCCTTCTCCTCGCTCCTGGGCTGACTCGCTTGGTGCGGGTTCGGTCCCGTCGCCGGTCCCCGGCCCACGGTGCAGAGTGACGTTCCACGATCTTCGGGCTCGTTGCCCCATGAGATTCCCCCGCCGCGCGCGGTAGTGCAGGGGGGAGCGGGCTTCACAGATGCTGCAGGGTCATTTCTGCCCAGATGGTCTTTCCGATGGGCCGGTGTCTTGTGCCCCAGTGCTTGGCGAGCTGGGCCACGATGAACAGCCCGCGCCCGCCTTCGTCAAAGGTGCGGGCCCTGCGCAGATGGGGAGAGGTGTCGCCGCCGTCCGCAACTTCGCAGATGAGCGTGTCCTGCCGGATCAAACGCAACCGAATGGGACCTCCGCCGTAGCGGATGGCATTGGTCACCAGCTCGCTGACGACGAGTTCGGTGACGAACACCGACTCCTGCAGGCCCCAGACTCCCAGCTGGCGCGTGGCGACGTCGCGGGCGCGAGCGACTTCGGCGAGGTCCTCGGACAGATCCCAGGTGGCCACATGCTTGTTGCCGAGTTGTCGGGTGCGGGCGATCACGAGGGCGACATCGTCACTGGGGTGATCATTGACCAGAGTGCTTAGGACGTGGTCGCACATGCCCTCCAGGGACGGCATCGGCGCGGACAGCGCTGTGCGAAGGCGCTCGAGTCCTTCGTCCAGGCCCATGCGGGCGAATTGGATCAGGCCGTCGGTGTAGAGGGCGAGGAGGCTGCCCTCGGGCAGTTGCAGTTCGACGGTTTCGAAGGGGAGTCCGCCCACTCCCAGCGGAGGACCAGTGGGGATGTCGAGGTACTCGGCGTCTGATCCTGGACGCACCACAGCGGGTGGTGGATGGCCGGCAGACGCGGCTGTGCAATGACATGAGATCGGGTCGTAGATCATGTACAGGCAGGTGGCACCGAGTTGCCCTGCGTCGACTGCCGCACCGTCGCCTCTGTCCTCCTCCGCGTGGCCCGTCTCCGTCTGAAGCCGGATGACGATGTCGTCGAGGTGGGTCAGCAGTTCGTCAGGCGGCAGGTCGATGTCGGCCAGGGTCCGCACCGCCGCACGCAGGCGCCCCATCGTGGCCGTGGCATGTAGGCCGTGCCCGACCACGTCCCCGACCACAAGGGCGACACGTGCCCCGGAGAGCGGGATCACGTCGTACCAGTCACCGCCGATCCCGGCCACGGAGCCTGCCGGCAGATACCGGGTTGCCGTCTGCAGGGCCGATTGCTTGGGCGTCCCCCGAGGCAGGAGGTCTCGCTGGAGCGTCAGGGAGGTACTGCGTTCGCGGGTGAAGCGGCGGGCGTTGTCGATGTAAATCGCGGCCCGGTCGGCGATCTCTTCGGCGAGGAGCAGGTCGTCCTTGCCGAAGGGTTCGGGCCGCTGGTGGCGGGCGAAGATAGCGACTCCGAGCGTGCCGCCCCGGGCGCGCAGCGGTACAGCGATCGCGGAGTGAACACCGAACACGCGGATCGTCGCAAGCCAGCGTTCGTCCCTCACAGACGGGTCAGGGGCCCCTGGGCCGTACTCGGCACGCAGCACGCCCCGGCCGACTGCCAGGCACTCTGACCACGGGCCGTCGTGGCTGTCCAGTTCCCCAAGGGCGACCACTGCCTCCGGGATTCCGGGGAGAACCGACTGGTGGGCGGTCCGGCGCAGCCGGAACTGCTGTGCGGCGGATCCCCGGGTGTCCGCAACCACTGTGTCGGTAGCGGAATTGTCGCGATCGCAGAGCAGATCGACGGCTGCGAAGTCCGCGAACTGCGGGACGGCTACGTCCGTGAGTTCCTGGGTTGTGCGCGTCACATCCAGAGTGGTGCCGATGCGGGCGCCGGCTTCGTTGATCAACTGCAGCCGCTTGTGAGCCCAGTACTGCTCGGTCAGGTCCTGCCCCGACACGCAGACACCCTGTATGGCGCTGTCCGCGTCCCACAGCGGGTAGAGGAAGTACGACCAGGCGTGCTCGCGGCTCTCACCAGGGGCCCGCACGGAGGTCCTCAGGTGTTCCGGCTCGCCGGTCTCCAACACCCTGGCCATGCGCTGTTCCATAGCACCGGCGTCCGGGTGGGAGACGAACTCCGAGAAGCGCAGCCCGCGCATGTCGGACTCGCTGAGGGCCGCGTGATCTTGCGAATTGTTGTTCGCTCGACGCAGGCGCAGATGTGTGTCGTACACCGTCATCCCGCAAAAGGACGCCTGCTCGAAGCTCCACGCCACGAGCAACTCGTCGTCCGGCGCAGCGGCCGTGCCGCTCAGAGCGCAGACCACGAACCAGTCGGGGGCACAACCCCCGTCCAGTCGATGGTGGGCGAGCACGCCGGCCTCCACCTGATGCCCGTCCCGATGCCGCATCCGCACCCGGCCACTCCACCTCGGAAGGGCGCGGATCCCGCCGAGCACCTCGGCGCTGACCGCCTCGACGAGCAGGCATCCCGCGGGCTTGCCGATGATTTCCGCGGCCGGGTAACCCAGCAGCAGCCGGGCGCCTTCGCTCCACGCAGTCACGATGCCGTGCTCGTCGACGGTCGCCCTGGCGGTTCGGGCCTCGTCGAACACATCCACGGGCCGGTCCGGCTCCTCGGTACCGCGGCCATGCCGCTGTTCCATCGCCGTCTCGCCTTCGTCGAGTCCCCGGGACCTCTGCCCATCGGTTCCGCTGGAGGTCCGCCACGGGATTCGCTACCTCCATGTTGCAATGCGGCGGACGCAATCTCACCCGCTGGACGCAGGGACCATGGGGGCCGCGGCGCGACCGCACCGTTCTACCGGTCGGCAGCCGGCGGGACCGACTGTTTGACGGCCCAGTGCAGCCCCGTGGCCGGCGGACTGGAACCCGAACGATGTCGCCCCTCGACCGCGCCGTCCTTTGCGGCCTGTCTGCCGGTGAGGCCGTGAGCCTCGCCCTGACCGGTACCTCGCGCGACGGCCTCACCGCGGAGGTGGGCAACGCCCTCCCTGCCACCCAGCCTCCCATTTCGCCGCCTGGGCACGGCACAGAAGAACGACACCAGCGCGGCTATCCCGGCGGCTCCTTCAACGGGGGAAGGCAGCGTCAGGTGACCCGCCCACCTGCCCTTCCGCATCCCCGGGCATACGCACGGTGGTGGGCCGACTGGTTCGTTAGTCCCGGAACGACACAGGCACCCGACCGGGTGGACCTCGCGCGAGGTAGCGCCGCGCCCATCCCGGCGGGGAACCACTGACAGCTGTGCGGGATCGACCCGGCCCAGGCACCACCAGCGAGACGAGAGGCGGATGGACGATGGGACATGGCGGAGACGCGCTTGCGGAACTGATGACCGACCACCGGGAGGTCGAGGAGATGTTCGCCCGGATCCAGGGGATGCCGGGCGGCGGGCAGGAACTTCGTGATCTCGTGGACGACGTCACCATCGAACTGGTACGGCACTCGGTCGCCGAGGAGGAGTACCTGTATCCGGCGGTGCGTAAGCACATCGACGGCGGCGACCGGATCGCGGACAAGGAGATCGCGGACCACACCCGGGTCGAGAAGCTCCTGAAGGAGCTGGAGAGGACGGACACCGAGGACCCCCGGATGAGCCCGCTGCTGCAGCAGCTCATGGACGAGGTCTCCGCCCACGTCCAGGACGAGGAGGAGAACCTGTTCCCGATGCTGCGGCAGGCTTGCTCTCCGGAGGCGCTCAACGACCTCGGGGACAAGATCCGCCGTGCCAAGTCCCTGGCCCCGACCCGCCCGCACCCCTCCGCGCCGAACACCCCGCCCGCGAACAAGCTCCTCGCTCCGGGCGCCGGCCTGGTGGACCGGGCCCGCGACCTCATCACCGGCCGCGGCAGGTCCTGACCCACCCCCGCAGGAGCCCGGACGTGTGCCGCCTGTGACGGGGCTCATTCCCTCCTCGGGTTCGGCTGCCTACGCTGTTGGGTCACGAAGCGGGGCAGCGTGGCTCCGCGAAACAGCTCGCGGAACCGATCTGCCGGACACAGGCGAGCACGTTCCCGAGGGGTCCACCGCCGTGACCGACGATCTGACACCTGTCATAGCCGCCTCCACCCGCTGGCTCGTGGCCGCCTACCCCACCCCCGGCGGCGCGCTCAGCCAGGCGCTGGCCGAGGCCCAGGCCCGGCAGGCCGTCAGCCTAGCCGCCACCCTGCGTTACCCCACCGACCTCGACGTGCAGCTTCTTCACCTACTCGCACCCAGCGGCTCCCACCGCCTGGATGGCCTCACCGGATGCGATCCACGGCCCGACGACACCGCGTGGCGCACCTGGATCGACGAAACCGTGGTCAGCTGGGCCGCCTGCCTCCTGGCTGACCCCGCCCTGGCCACCCGCGCCGCCTGCCAAGCCCTCGCCGCGAGCGAGCACCACGCCGTCGGCGGCCTGCGACGGCTGACGGACCCTGGGAATCGGGATACCGAGGCTGCGCCCTTGCTGCGCCATCCCGACCTGCTCGAAAACATCGCCGGCCTGCACCGACCACAGCTCCTGGAACTCCTCAGCGCCGACCGCGTGGAACTTCCCTGACCTCCGCGTCCGAGAGCCTGTCGCTCTGCCTGAGTATCGACGAGCCGCCTACGGTCGGCTGAGAGCGCCCTGGCCCAACTCCTCCGGCTACGGCACACTCCGGAGCTTGCTCGACCGTGTCCAGGTCTACGTGCAGGCCACGAGCCTGTCCGACGTGGAGTACGAGGCGCTCGTATCCCGGGCGTTTTGACCCACCCTTACCTTGGCCGTGGCGGGTGGTCGCGTGCGGTGACCAGGGTGTGTCGCTGGCGCGTGGGCTGTCCACGGAGACGAGGGCGTGGCAGTACTTGTTCGAGTCGATGACGACGGCCGCTTGGTCGTCCACCCGGCCAGGCGGGTGCCTCCGTCGCGTGAGAGCACGGGCACGTCGAATCGGGCGTAGACCCGCACTGTGTGCGCTCCGGCACGCAGGGCCGCGATGTGCCCCTCATAGGTCGCGCTTCTCCAGCGGTTTTACGGCGGGCCCCTGGAGGATCCGGCCGTCCGGGGCGAAGCGGGACCCGTGGCATGGGCATTCCCACGCCTGTTCGGCGCGGTTGAAGGCGACGAGGCAGCCGAGATGGGTGCAGGTGGCGGACACGGCCTGGAGCCGGCCGCTCTCGTCGCGGTGGACTGCGCAGTGATGTCCGCCGTGCCGCACCACGGCGCCGTCGCCCGGTGCGAGGTCCTCGGGCCGGGGCCCGGTCGGAGCCGGCAGGCGGTCGCCGATGAAATGCCGGGCGACCTGAGCCTGGTGCTTCAGGAAGGACATCCCCTCACGCGCTACGGATCCCAGGCGGCGCGGGTCGTACAGACCCGACCACTCGACTTCGCGTCCGCCGACGAGGTCGCTGATCAGGCGGCCCGCCATGATGCCGCCGCTCAGACCCCACCCGCCGAAACCGGTGGCCACGTAGGAGTGGCGGCTGCCGTGGTGAAGCGGCCCGACCAGGGGCACGGAGTCGGTGGAGTCGTTGTCCTGGGTGGCCCAGCGGTGAGTGATCGTGAGCCCGGGGAAGTGTTCGTCGGCCCAGGCGGAGAGCCGGGCGAACCGCTTGTCGACATCTGCGGCGCCGGGTGTGAAGTGTTCGCCAGTGACGAGCAGCAGCCGTTTGCCGTCCCCGTAGGGTGCGCTGCGAACGGACCGGGTGCCCTGCTCCGGTGTGATGTGCATATGGCGCGGGGCCAGGGCCTCGTCGATGGTCCCGGCCACGACCAACTCGCGGCGCGGGGAGAGCCGGGTGAACAGCAGGGCCCGGTCGAAGACGGGGTGGTGAGTGGCGACCACGACCTTCTCGGCATGCACCGACACCCCCGCGTCCGTCTTCAGAACACAGGGCTCGCCCTCGGTGAGGCCCACGACCCGCGTCCTCTCGTACACGGCACCGCCACGCCGGCGCAGGTCGTCCGCCAGCGCCAGCAGGTACTTGCGGGGATGGAACTGGGCCTGCCCGCTCACCCGGACCGCCCCGGCCACCGAGAAGGGCAGCTCAGTCTCCGTGACGAACTCGGCGGGGAGCCCGGCTTCCCGCGCCGCCCGTGCTTCCGCACGCAGTTCCGCCACCCGCCCGGGATTCTGCGCGTAGGTGTAAGCCGCCGCTTCCTCCCACTCGCAGTTGATGCCCAGCTCCGCCACGATCCCGGCAGCATGCCGGATCGCCTCGCTCTGCGACAGCGCGTAGAGCCGCGCGCCCTCGGGGCCGCGGGTCCTGCGCAGGTGGTCGTAGATCAGGGTGTGCAGGGCGGTCAACTTGGCCGTGGTGTGCCCGGTCACCCCGGCGGCCAGCCGGTCCGCCTCCAGCACCGCCACCTCATGCCCCTGCCGGACCAGCTCCCAGGCCGTGCTCAGCCCGGCGATGCCGCCGCCGACCACGGCGACCTCTACAGAGAAGTCACCCGACGGCGGCGGGGCGGGTTCGACGGGCGGCGCCGTCTCAAGCCAGTACGACCCCCGGATTCCTGCCTCGGCGTCCTTCATGGCCATACCCCTGTCTCAGCGCTCATGGCTGCCGGGTTCCCGCCACGCTGAGGTGACACGCGGAACTGGGTCAGAAGCCGCAGAACAGCTTCTTTGACCGGCCCACGCCGGCCGGCTCGCCGAATCGGACGTCCGCGCCCACGCGATCCAGGACGGGTGCGAGGGTCCGCCTTTCCTTGAAGAGCTCGATGCTGGGAGCCTCCCGGAGAAGGGCGAAAGAGGCGGCGGGACCGGGAAGGGCGGCCGTGCCGGGAAATTCGCCGCCGCACAGCTGGCGGTGCCGGGCAAACGCGGGACTGTCGGGTGGGTGCGATCGCCATGGTGACCGGCTCCGTGGTGCGTCGTGTTCCTCCGGGGTACTCGGCCAGTCCGGCCGACGAGGCCGGCGGGTTGACACCCGGTTCGGCACCACGGACGGAGTGAGGATGATGGCCAGCGCCACGGAGACCGGAAACGTCACTGGAACTGCCGACAAGGACTACAACCTTCTCTGGTACGTCGAGAGCTGCATGGAGAACGCCTTGCGGCTGGAGACGTTCATCAAGGACGCCGAGCGGGAGAAGGACGCACAACTGGTCGAGTTGTTCATCAAGGCACAGGCTGACAGCCGCAAGGGCGCGGACCTGGGCAAGGCAATGCTGCGCAGCCGCTTGAGCGGCTGATTCCCGGCAGCGGCGGGGATATCCCTCCGGGCCCATCTCGGCAATACCCGCCGGCGGTCCGACGGCACAGACCCCCGAAGCCGAGGTCCCGGGGGAAGCCCGGGGCTGGCGACGCCCCCACCTGCACGGCGCCCGGATCACCTTCACCCTCGCAGGCGAGCCCCCCAAAGCTGCGGTACGAACACGCCGTGCGGGTCGACGGTCGCTGTACGCAGGCCTGCGTGGCATGAGGGGCCGGTCGCGACGAAGCGTTCGCCGATCGTGCGCTACCTGCGCCGGGGGAGCGGGTGACGTCGTGCGTGGCCGGAGTCGGCCGGGACGCCTGGCGGTACCGGGAGCGGCGGCGGGAGTCTGTGGCGGATCGTGCCGGGAGGGCAGGTGCCGGCTGCCCCGGCCGCGACCCGCCCCTACAGGTCAACCGGCGGAATGCACCTGCTGAAATGCGGTCGCCGCCGAACGACTGTCCCGCGTAGAGACATGCAGATCCCAGTGAACGTCCGTACGCAGATACGCCACGTCATCAGCAGAGCTTCGCTCCCGAAGGGTGCTCGTGGAGTGGGGAGACGCAACGGGGTGAATCTGCGGTCTGCACGGACGATGTCGCTCGCGTGGGAGGCGTGCCAGGCCCAAGGGTGGCGATGACGGGTCCCCGTCCCGCTAACCAGCGGAATGCCGCACGCCCCTGCTTCCTCCGATCGGCGCCGAGATCCCGTGCAGCGCGCTTGCCATCAACACCCCCTTGAAGATCCGGCCCCCCCGGCCGCCGTGGACTTCCGCGGGGGCTGGAAGCACCACGCCGACGTCAACCCGAACGACCCGAACAACGGCGCACGGCTGCGGCTGCACGGCTTCAAGATGACCGCAGAACTCCCCGCACTGGACGACGGGGAAGCAGAAGACAGCACCATCACCATCGAGCAGAGCGACACCGACGTCGATCCGGCCAGCCTGCTGAGGGTGACGCAGCACTGCCCGCCCAAGTACGAGTGCACCCTGGTCGCACCGACGTCGAGCAGATCACCAGCGTCTCTCGTTCCACGGTCAACCAGCTGCTGCCCAGTGACTGACCCGGCGTGCCTGGCAGTTCGCCGCACGCCCGCTGTGAATGTCAGCACCGCCACCCTCAAGGTGGAGGCCGTGGACTCGGTGTTGCGCAACCTCTCGGAACAGCCCGGGAAGGCGGCGAGCACGCGCCCGCCCACCGCCACCAGGTCCTTTTGCCTCGTGTTGTCCACGCACGGTGATCGCCCACCATACGAGTCGGGGGCCGGGTGTTCGGCGGTCGGCTCATCTGCGGGGCGTGAGGTGTTGTTCGGTCCAGATGAGTTTGCCGTCAGGTGTGTGGCGGGTGCCCCATCTGTGGCTCAGCTGGTCGACGAGGAAGAGGCCGCGGCCGTTCTCGTCGGTGATGCCGGGGTGGCGCAGGCGCGGGTGGCTGTTGTTGGTGTCGGAGACTTCGCAGGTGAGCGCGTCGTGCCGGGTGAGGCGCAGGCTTATGGGGCTGGTGGTGTGGCGGACGGCGTTGGTGACGAGTTCGCTGACAATCAGTTCCGTGGAGTCCGCCAGGTGTTCCAGTCCCCACTGGGTCAGCTGACGGGTTGCCAGGGAGCGGGCGTGGCTGACGACTGCCGGGTCGGCCGGAAGCTGCCATGAAGCGGTCTGGCCAGGTCCGAGTGCCTGGGTCCGGGCCAGGAGCAGAGTGACATCGTCACTGTGCTTCTTGGCAGGTAGCGTGTCCACCACGGTCGAGCAGAGGTCTTCCAGTGGGAGGCCGGCGCGGGCCAGTGCGGTGCTCAAGCGGTCCATGCCGACGTCGATGTCGTGATCGCGATCCTCGACCAGGCCGTCGGTGTAGAGGGCGAGCACGCTGTGCTCGGGGAGTTCCAGGGTTACGGACTCGAAGGGGACCAGTCCCAGGCCGAGCGGGGCTCCGGTGGGCAGGTCGAGGAAGGTGACTGCGCCGTGCGGGTCGATGACCGCGGGCGAGGGGTGGCCGGCCCGCGCGAGCGTGCACTGACGGGTGATCGGGTCGTACACGGCGTACACGCAGGTGGCCCCCACGATGGCGGGTTCCGGGTCCTGTGGGTCGGCGTCTTCCTCGGCGAGGCGGATAACCTGCTCGTCGAGACGGGCCAGTAGTTGGTCTGGGGGCAGGTCCATGTCGGCGAGGGTGCGTACGGCGGTGCGGAGTTGGCCCATGGTGGCGGCGGCGTTGATGCCGTGTCCGACCACGTCGCCGACGACCAGGGCGATGCGGGCGCCGGACAGTGGGATCACGTCGAACCAGTCGCCGCCGACGCCGTGGTGGCTGTCGGCTGGCAGGTAGCTCCAGGCGATGTCGGCGGCCGAGCCGCCGGTGGCGCGATGGGGGAGCAGGTGACGCTGGAGGGCGAGGGCCGCGGAGCGTTCACGAGCGTATTGGCGTGCATTGTCCAGGGACAGCGCGGCCCGGCTGACGAGTTCCTCGGCCAGCAGCAGGTCGTCTTCCTCGAACGGCACGGAGTCCGCCATCCGCACGAATGTCGCGACCCCCAGTGCAGCCCCCCGTGCGTGGATCGGGACGACCATCAAGGAGTGCATCGTGTGGGCGCGCATGTGAGCGCGGACCTCGTGTTCCCAGGCTGCGTCGTCGTGGGGATCCGGCCGAGTGCTGTCGGGGACATTGTCCAGTAGCGGCTCGAAGTGGGACTGTCCGGAGCACAGAACGCCGGCGGACGGCGAAGTCGGCGGGATGAAGACCGGCTCGCCCCGCGCGGACAGCGCTTCCGGCGCCCCGTGATTGATCGAGGCCACGCCCGCACGGAGGAATCGGGGGATGGGCTCGCTGGGCGGACCGGCGCAGGTTGGGGGTTCCTTGCCGCGTGTGACCGATTCCGTCAGATCGACGGTGGCGTAGTCAGCCAGGAGAGGTACCGCGAGGTCTGCCAGCTCCTGCCCGGTGCGCATGACATCCAGGCTGGTTCCGATCCTCTGGCTGGCTTCGCCGATGACCGCGAGCCGCTCACGCGCCCGCTGGCTGTCGGATACGTCTACGCTCACGGTGCACACGCCCAGCGCGTGGCCTTGGCCGTCGTCGAGACGGAAGATGGAAGCCGTCAACGTACCGGCCCTGCGCATGTGAGTGGGCATGAACGCGCGGTATTCCACGTTGACCGCCGGGACTCCGCTCTCGAGCACTTGACGCATCAGAGCCTCGAGGGCTTCGGTCTCAGAGCCGGGGGCTGCCTCGGTCAGTCTGCGTCCCAGTCGCTGCTTGAGGGGGATGCCGTCTTTGGAGCCCTGAGTGTCGTTTGCCCAGGCGCAGCGCAGTCGGGTGTCCCGGATCGTCACACCGACCGGCAGGCGGGCGGGAAGGTGCAGCGCCGTCGGCAGCGACGTGGGCGAAGCTTCGTTTCCCATCGGTGAGAGCGCGACCCTCTTGGTGGCCGACACCACCACCCCGGCCCGCCCGTCGTGCCCGCACATCGACTGCACACACAGCTGCACTTCGATCGTGTGGCCGTCGCGGTGATGCACCTTCGCGATGCCGGACCAGCGGTCTGGAGGAGTGCCCTGTTTGAAGAACGCTGATACCTTCGCCCGCTCCGTGCCGTCCGCCAGCAGCGTGGCAGCGGAGCGGCCTACCATGTCCGCGGGCGCGTAACCGACAAGCCGCTCGGCGGCCTGCGTCCACCCGACCACCCTCCCATCCGTATCCAGCAGGGCTATGCCGGCGCCGGCGCCGGAGGCCCTGACAGCCGTCTGGGCGGCGGTGAATGCCGCTCCCGTGGCAGTGTGCATCGATCATCCTTTCTGTCTGCCCCCTGTCCGTGTCTCCCGTGGTGGGTGGCTCGGATGGTGAGGTGTGCGCTCGTGCGCCGGTCACCTGCCGTTGTGAGGCTGCCGTCCCCGGAGGGCCCTGACTCACGCTCTCGGACCTGGCGGCGGCACGATGCGACGCGTCGCGGCACGAGCGCCCGCTGGGCGGCAGATTCGGGGCGGACGTGCGTGGGGAGCGAGAACGCCATGCGTAAGGACCTCATGCGCCGGCCGTGTCCGGCCGTGGTCGCTTCGACCGGCGGTGCTGCGCCCCTGCCTCGGTGATCAGGTCGTGCACCACGTGGCGCCGGTCGGCGCGAGGGATCAGATGCCGAATGGTGCCCTGACCGGCTGCGAGAGTGCGGCCTTGGCGCGCCGCGTCTCCTCGTCGGCAAGGACTTCGCACTGGTCGCCGGTCAGAGCCTCCATGGTCAGCTCGGCCACGGTGACGGGACTGATCTTCGATGCGTTGGTCCAGGTGCTGAGATCTGTTTCCACGAAACCGGCATGCACCCCGACCACGAGGGTTCCCTGAGCGTGCAGAGCCTGGCGCAGGGAGTCCGTCAGTGACCACTGCGCGGCCTTGGAAGCCGCGTATCCGGGGAACTGCGGCTGACCCGCCCAGGACGCCAGCGAAAGCATGTTGACCAGTGCTCCGCCGCCGTTGCGGGCAAGAACCCGGGCGAAGGCCCGGGCCATCGCCCAGGTGCCGAAGAAGTTGACCTCCATCGCCTGGCGCGCGCCGTCGAAGGTGCCTTCCAGAAGTTGAGTGCTCCCACTCCCGACTCCCGCGTTGTTGATCACGATGGAGACATCGTTCGCGATGGCGGCGGACGCGGCGATGTCCGCCTGGTCGGTGACGTCCAGGCGCAGCGGTAGGAGGTCGTGATCTGTCACGCTGGCCGGGTCGCGGACCCCGGCATAGACCTTGGCTGCGCCGTGCTCGATCAGTGAGCGGGCGAATGCGCGGCCGATGCCGCGATTGGCGCCTGTCACCAGGGCGACTGATCCTTTGATCTCCATCATGCTTCCTTTGCGACAGGCCCGGCTTGTTCGGGCGGGCTCTCGGCAAGTGGGTTCTTCCTTGGGCGAGCAGGAACGGGGAACTCATCCTGCTGAAACCGGCTCGATGGACGCAGCCGCACATCCCGTGCGGGCGGAAGTGTGTGCGCATCCGGTCCGGCATTCCCGGGCGGCTCGCATCTATCACGCCGCCTACGGTTTCCACCCTAGCGTCTGGATTTAAAAATACAAGTCAGTCTATGTCTGCTTTTGGATCCGACTTGCAGTGCCCCCTGAAGCCGCAGGCGGGCCGGACTGCGGTGGTACCGGCGAGGAGATTCGCCGGCCTGCCCTCGAGGGCCGAGGAGGCGGCGGCGCTGGCTCCGAGAGGGGCAGCGAGAGGCGTGGCCATAGTCAGGTGCCTGCCGTCGGTGCTGCCGGCAGACCCACAGCTGGGTGCCTGGGTTGCAAGGTGCAAGCCAGGGAGTAGGCTTTTCCCCAAGACGAGCCAGGTACATGAGGGACCCGGTTCCATGCAGGAGGTGGACGGTGTCAGCGGAACGGCAGTGGTCAGGCTCCATGAACGACGAGCCGGCCTGCTCCATCGAACGCAGCCTGCAGATTCTCGGCGAGCGCTGGACCCTTCTGGTGCTCCGCGAGATCTTCGCCGGCAAAGACAAGTTTGCTGAGATCCAGTCATCCCTGGGCATCGCAACAAACCTGCTCAGCACCCGGCTCAAGCTTCTCGTCGAGACCGGCGTGCTCTGCACGCAGACCTACCAGGTGCCGGGCAGCAGACCGCGGCAGAGCTACCACCTGACGGAGGCGGGGCGCGACCTGCGAATCGTGCTGCTCGCGCTCCAGCAGTGGGGCGACCAGCACCGCCCGCGCCCCTCCGGCCCTTCCGCGCTGCGACAGACGCGCTCCACCGGTCGACCCGTCCGCGTGGCGCTCGTCGACGAAGACGGTCACGAAGTGCCCCTAACCGACGTGGTCGCCCGCACGGCCGTAGCCCGCTAGGCAGTTTCGTTTGGGCACTACGCCCTGGCCCGGCTGTTTCTGGGGATGTGGCCCGTCGGAGACAGGTACCGGATGCTCTTGGCACTGGCTCGCAGGCACCTGGGACCCGAACGTGTAACGGGAATCCTGGCTCCGATCCGACAAGCGGCGACGGACATTTTGGAGATGGGACAGCGGGAGGAAGTTTTCCATTCCCACCTGCCACCCGTGGTGCTCAGCGCCCGACTGGAAGCGCTGACGATCGCCTTGCTGGAGAGCGTCAATGACGGGGTGTTGGATGATGATGTCGTCCCACTCGTCATCGCCACCCTGGGCACTGTCCGGCGGATCACGCTTCGGAGGCGAGCGGCCGTAGGTCGTAGAGGTAGGAGCGATCGTTTTTGAAGCTGCGCCAGACGGTGACCGGGGGTTCGGGCTCGTCAGCATGGCTGTTGAGGGGATGGGCGGTCACGAGGCCGTCAGCGATCTCGCAGTGCCAGCCGTCGGTCGGCGACCAGACACACCACACCTTCCCGTCCGTTCGGCGGTACGCGGGGCGGCCGTGGTGCTCGCCGTCGCGTTCGAAGTGGTAGCGGAGCCCATCGATGTGGCGCACGAAGGTGAAGGATACGAGTGCCGTCATACCTTCGGAACTGTATGGGACGACGCTGCTACGGCTGAGGAGTTCTGTGCGTAACAGGTGCAGGGCACATCTCACGGGTGGAGCCAGAGCCGGATTGTGGCGACGGTGACGGTGCCGTGGAAGACGTAGGCCCTCTTGTCGTAGCGGGTGGCAACGGCCCGTGAGTTCTTGAGGCGGTTGATGGTCCGCTCGACCTCGTTGCGGCGTTTGTAGGTCTCGCTGTCGAAACCGGCGGGGCGGCCGCCCTTGCTTCCGCGTCTTGTGCGGTGGGCCCGCTGGTCCTTCGGTTCGGGGATGGTGTGCTTGATCTGGCGTCTTCGCAGGTAGCGGCGGTTGCGGCGTGAGCTGTATGCCTTGTCGCCGCCGAGTTGGTCCGGCCTGGTGCGCGGTCGTCCGCCCTGCGGTCGGGGAACGGCGATGCGCTCGAGGACCTCAATCATCTGCGGCGCGTCGCCCCACTGGCCGGGCGTGATCAGGAAGGCCATGGGCCGGCATCCTCCCTCGCCGGCGAGGTGGATCTTGCAGGTCAGACCGCCCCGGGACCGTCCGAGTCCTTCGTCGGGACGGTGGTGCCGGGGCGTTCTCCTTTTTTCGGGATGCGTGGCTTTTTCTTGCGAGCCCCGGCCGCGTGCTGATGAGCGCGGCAGGACGTCGAATCGACGCTGACCATGCTCCAGTCGATCCGGCCAGTGCGCTCGGCGTCCGCCTGGACGGCACGCAGAATCCGGTCCCACGTGCCGTCCGCCGACCAACGCCGGTGCCGCTCGTAGACGGTTTTCCACCTGCCGAAACGCTCCGGAAGGTCCCGCCACAGTATGCCCGTTCGTACCCGGAACAAGATCCCGTTGATCACCCTGCGGTGATCGCTCCACCGGCCTCCACGCTGCCCCGACGCCGGCGAGTGCGGCTCCAACCGGCCCCACTCGGCGTTCGTCAGATCGCCCCGCCCCATGCCGGGAACAACGAGTCAGCAGTCCGACAGTCGCTTGATCCGCCGGACACTGCCTACGCCGATCCCGCCGTCCTGCTGGTCCAGCAGATGACTGGTCCGCAGGTCGTCCACATCCACCAGGCGCCCCCGGACCGCACCGTCCAGCGCCTGGCGCTCGGCTCCGGAGTCGGTGCCGGGGCGGTCGCGGCCGGCGTCTACTTCGGCCCGCTCCTGGTCGGTGTCCTGACCGAGATCGCCGCGAACCTCGCGATCCTCGCCTTCCTCGCGGCTGTTCTGGTCTGGGGTGTGGTCACCGCCGTCCGCTCGATCGGCGGAAGCGACGGCAAGGCCGCCGCCAAGCGCCTGCGCCGTGGACGCTGACAGACCGCATGCTCAGGGGCGTCGCTTCGGCTTCCTGATCCACAACCCGACACAACCCGGCAGCAGGAAGCACAGCGCCACGAGCGCCAACCACAACGGCCGACCGGTGAAGTCGCCCACGATGATCAGAGTCCATCCCACCAGAAACGCGGCGGGCACCCAGCAGCCGGACACGGTTGGACGCCGCTGAGCCATGTAACTCCCCTGCGTATCGAGCTGCTCCCCGCAGCGAGCACAGGATCCGCTGTCCCCAACAATCCGGTCAAGCCTTCCTCGCAGCGGCCAGCAATGACACCGACCACCCCATCCTGCTACCGGCTACGGCCCGGAACCTCCCAAGGAACAGACGGAAGTCGCAGGCGGTCCGCAGGGCGTTCGACCCCCCTCGCGTGTGCGCGTCCCACCCCCAGGGCCGTGAACGGCCGTTCAGGGCCCCGCGAGGGGGTTGCGCGGCCCCGTTTTCGACCGCTCTACGCGCGCGTGCGCGTAGGGCCCCGCCCCTCCCCACCGCTATAAGGCGATCTACCCGGCCGAGACCATCGAGGCCCACCACGCCTTCATCGCCCGCCGCAGGGCCACCCGACCCAGCGATGAGTATCGGACCCTCACCGAGGAGGAATGGGACGCTTTCCTGGCGCACTTCGAGAAGCGCAAGGTCTCCATCGGCACCTGCGCTCGTGCCTTTTCAAGCCCCTGTGTTCATGAACACGCTTGCGTTCGTTGCTCGCTCCTCCGACCGGACTCGGCCAGCGCGGCCGGTCGGAGGAGATCCGCGACAACCTCATCGCCCGGATCGCCGAGGCCGAGCGCGAGGGCTGGCTCGGCGAGGTCGAAGGACTCAAGGCCAGCCTTGACGGCGCCGAGGATAAGCTCCCCCAGATCGACAGGCAGTCACAGAACGCCACCATCAGCCTCGGCATGCCTACGACCAGGAGTGGGGACCTTGAGTAGCGACGCATATCGAGAAGAACCAGGCCGCGATCTGAACACGTGGACGCTCGACCAATTGCAGACGTTCATCCATGACGCCCGCGGCCAGCAACTTGAGACGGCACGCGTCGTCGCACAGGGACAGGCCTACAACTCCAGCCATCCCCAGGAAGCCCGTCGCCAGTGGGCGAAGCTGTCGCTACTCGCGAACCGGCGCATGCTCGACAACGCCGAGGGACGCTCTGCGCGGGTGGCCCAGCAAGACTTCATGCTCCGGACGTGGGTGATCGACCGACTGGGCCCCGATGACACGGACCCCGACTGGAGTCCCGAGGCGCTGGCGTCCGACACGCTCGACACACTGACGTTGACGCCCACACACGCCGCCGGTCGCGCCGAGGGCTGGCGCGATCTTCCCGTCGACCAGATCCGCGAGCTGAGGCGGCACAAGAACCTGACAGCCCATCTGGAAAGCCTGGTCGGCTACCTGGCTCCTGGCCCGGTCCGTGAGCGACTGGTCGCCTGGACCGTGACCCGACCGCTCCTGCCTTGACCAGCCCGCGGCGATCCGGCACCTGAACTGACTGATTACCGAGCAAAGTTCAGAGAAGCTTGTGTCAGATGCTCACTCCTGCGACCGGACCTGACCCAACGGGCACGGCTGGCCGACATCCGCGCCAAACTCATCGCGCGGATCGCCGAGGCCGGGCGGGAAGGCTGGCTGGGCGAGGTTGAGGGTCTGAAGCTCGGCCTCGCCGGCGCCCAGGGCAAGCTGGCTCAGCTCGGCGCCGAAGCGGCCCGGCGATCGACGGCCGTCAGTCTCGGCATGCCGGCGTTCGGTCAGATCGCCGCCCTCACTGAAAACCCGACCCCGATCCCTGACCCAAAAGGCTGACCTTAGGCTGTGGCCATGCTGCTGATCTACGACGGGGAGACCACTGCCGACGCGCCCGCGCCGCGCACCGGCGGAGTCCCTCTCGTCCCGGGGGAATTCGTCTGGCCGAGGTGCCGCGAGTGCGGTGGGGCCATGCAGTTCCTCGCCCATCTACCCCTCGACGTCGGCATGGTCGCGGTGTTCTTCTGCCAGAACGATCCCGGGATGTGCGACGACTGGGACGCCACTGCCGGCGCCAACCGCGCCTACCTGTTCTCCGGTGAGCTCACCCCGGCCACTGTCCCGGCCGACGGCGAGACGCTCCTGGGCGCGGTGACCGCTCTGCGCCTCCATCCCGCTGACAATCCCACGGAGGAGGCGGTCCTCGGACGGCTGGGCGGCGAGCCTGACTGGATTCAGGGTGACGAGACTCCCGACTGCCCCTCGTGCACCTCCCGCATGACGTTCACGGCCGAGCTGGAGGAGGGTTACGACTACGCCACCTCCGCGAACTTCGGCGGCGGGGGCCGAGGTTACCTCTTCCACTGCCAGCCCTGCAGCGAGGCCGCGTTCCTCTGGCAGTGCTGAACGCCGTCCCAAGAGCCATGCCGCGCGCGTAGTTCTGAGAAGCCTGTGCCAGGTGCCCCATGCTCCGTCTGGACCTGGCCCAGGAGCCCCGTCTGCTGGAGATCGAGACCAACCCCGCCAGCGCCTGGGAGAGGCCCAGCGGATGCAGTGGCTCGGTGAATGATTGATCCCCTCTACCCCGCCAAGCCCCGCCCGGAGACCGGGTCGCGGTGCTGTCCCCCTCCTCCGGTCTGCCCGGTCTCGGACCCCGTCGAAACTCCTGGCGGACACACCTCAGCAGACGTCCAGAAGGACCTCGCGACTACCGAAGTGCATCGGCCCCCGCCAAACCGCCACTCTCCACCGCTACGGCATCGACCGTGTCGGTCTGCTTGCCGCGCTGCCGGCCGCGACCGTGCAGCGCCTGCTGGGAAAAGCGGGCAGCACGGCCGTCGGCCGGGCTCGCGGCATCGACCCCCGAACCGTCACCCCGCGGCACCTGCCCGCCTCCGTCAGCGTCCGGCACCGCTTCCCCCACGACGTCCTCGACGGCGCCACGGCGCGCTCGGCCCTACTCCGCCTGGTCGTACAACTCGGTGTCGGACTGCGCCGCCGCGGGCAGGCCGCACGCGCTCTCACGCTCACGCTCACATTTGCCGGCGGACCTGCGTGGGAAAGACCCGCCGCCTGGCCGAGCCGTCCGGACACGAGGACGACCTGCGCCGGCTCACCTACCAGCTCATGGACGCCGCCGGACTCCAGCGCGGCCGACTGACCGGGCTCGCACTGCGCGGCGAGGACCTGGTCGAAAGCGGTCAGGTCGCCGAGCGACTCAGCCTCGACGCCGCCCGGCAGGCACGCCTGGTCGCCGAGGGGGCGGCCGACCGGATCCGGGAGAAGTTCGGGCCCGGCGTGATCGGTCCGGCCGCCACCGTCCGGCCGGCCTCCTGACTACGGACGGCTTCCTCAACACTCGGAAGTCTCTGACCTGGGAACTCACGCTCATGACCCGCATGACTCAACCGATGTGACTTAGCGCTCCAGTTGGCACCATCCGTCAGGTGAAGCGCTCAGCTCAGGAAGCGCGTCGCAGCCCCCAGGGCCAGGCTGTGAGGCCGCCCCGTTGTTTTTGATCTGAACCCGCTTTCACCCCCGCCATCGGTCTTGTCGCAGGCTCATGACCAGATCGCGAGGCAGACCGTGGGTGTCGTGGAGGTAGTGGAAGTCCTCATCCCTCAGCGGGCCTTGGAACCGGGATTGGGTAAGCACCTGTCGGCCGCGTTCCAGGAGCCGGCTGAACCGGCACTCCTCATCGAGCAGCAGTCGGTGCACGTCGCTGGGATCCACCTCCTGCCGGAAGTGGTCCAGGGTGTGCGGGACCAACTCGTCCGGCAGGTCTCCGAGCCCGCGCGACGGATCGTCCCGCCACAGAACGGTGAGCACTCGTCGCACCAGGCGGCGGAGCACGTAGCCTCGTCCAGTGTTGGCCGGGCGCACCCCGTCGCCGAGTACCACGATGGCTGAGCGCAGGTGGTCGTAGACCAGACGCAGCGACGGTTCGTCCAGTGGCCACAGGGCTGGCACGAGACGGCGCCAGGGGTCGAAGACGTCGCACTCGAACACTGACGACTTGCCCTGCAGCAGAGAGGCCAGCCGCTCCAGGCCGAGCCCAGTGTCGATGTTGCGTTGGGGAAGCGGTATGAGGGAACCGTCCTCGAGTCGACGATGGCGCATCATCACGTGGTTCCACACCTCCACCCAGCGGTCGTCGCGGGTGGGCGTCGACTGGGGTGGGGTATCACCGCTCCACAGGAAGATCTCCGAGTCGGGGCCGCACGGGCCGACCGGTCCGTTGGACCACCAGTTGTCCTCCACGGTGAGCTCCACGGGAACGCCGCGGTCCTGCCACAACTGCAGGGAAGCAGTGTCTGGCCCGGTCTGGTCGTTGCCGCCGTAGACGGTGGCATGCAGCAGGCCCGGATCGACGCCCAGTCCGTCTGTGAGCAGCCTGTACCCCCAGTCGAGACTCAGCGAGCCCTCGTAGTCGCCCAGCGACCAGGTGCCGAGCATCTCGAAGACAGTCAGATGGGTGGCATCGCCGACCTCCTCCAGGTCCGTGGTGCGCAGACAGCGCTGCACATTGACCAGGCGTCGGCCCAGCGGATGGGGGCGCCCCTCCAGATACGGGGTGAGCGGATGCATGCCGGAGGTGGTGAACAGCACCGAGTCGCCAGGGGGTGGCAGCAGCGTCGAGCCGGTGATCCGGTGGTGATCACGCTCCTCGAAGTACTCGACGAACGTGCGGACAACCTTCTCCGTGTTCATGAGCATGGCTCCTTCGCGTCACAGCGGGGGAGGCGCCGGATAACGGGACCGCGCTGGTCGTCACACCGGGGCAAGAAGCCAAGAACGCCACGGAACCACCGACGGGCCGTTTCCGGTCGCCGGCGGGAAAAGTGGGAAGGTCAGGCGGCGGCAACCGGCGAGCTGGTCGCTCGCGCGGTCGCGATGATGTTTCGGCCGGTGACGTTCATGCGGGCGACCATAACGCGCCCAACCCTTCGAGGCACGCGAATTTTCCGCGGAACATCCTGGCCCCGCGGCGGGTCCCTCCAGGCAGGCGCGGCCGGGAACTCGATGGCGGCTGAAGCTGCTGAGCCTGGACACGTCAGTTGGCACCAGCGAGGCCCGGCGAGCTGGTGGTTTCTGGACGGTGGGACACGCTTGTTGGCACCAACTGGTCACGCTTCTTGCGACCAACCGCTGGTTGACAGTCTTCTTGGCGCCAGTTCGCCATGTTCTGTCCGCTCCACCGGCGGCGCTCAGCCGCACCCGATGACGCTGGAGGTCGACCTCGGTGACCTTCACCGTGATCAGCTCGCCCTCGTCGACGAGCTTGTCAGGGGGCTCGACCGGTTCGTCGAACCCGGTGAAGGCGAGCGCGGTCTCGGTCTCGGTCAGCGTGTGGCCGGCCTTCAGCCGTACCGCGGTCGGATCGGACACCGTCCTGGACGCCGGCCGCCCGCGCAGCTCGGGCCACTCACCGGCGAGCCGCGCACCATACACGGTGGGAAACCACACTCTTTTCCGCCCGGCCTGCGGCAGAGTGATCCGGTCGACCAGCCCCTGCGCACGCAGCCGCGCCAGCCTGCGCCTGGTCTCCTCGATCCGCACCGCGGGAGCAATCACCCGGCGGGAATGCCCGGCCGCCTGCCCGTGTCGTGGAGGGTGTGGTTGTGAAGGGGACAGTGTCCCCGGGCCTCACCTATTGCCCATGAGGACGATCGTTCGGCGATGCCTCATGGAGCCTTTCGCCGCGTAGGCGACCGCCCTTCACGACCACACGCACGTCGATGGCCCGCCCCGGATCTCACGGGGCGGGCCATCTGTGTACGTTCTAGGACCAGCGCATGCCCAGCTGGTCGAGTTCGGCTCGGCGCTGCGGGCTGAGCTTGGCGGCCCGGTGGCGGGTGGTTCGGCTTCTAAGGGTGCGCGTCGGGATCATCTTCCTGGCGGGAGGGCGCCGTATCCCGATGGGTCGGTCCGACTGGGCCGGCGGTGCGGACCCAGGCGGTGAAGTCCTCGACCGCCTCGGTGACGGCGTGGAACCGCAGCGAGGGGAAGAAATCGAAGTTGTGCTGAGTGCCTGGGAGTTCGGCGTAGACCACCGGCTGGGCGGAGACCCGCTGGAGTTCGGACGCGAAGTGGCGAGCGTCCTCGACCAGGACGAGCGTGTCCAGAGCGCCGTGGACGACGAGGAACGGCGGGGCGTCGGAGTGCAGGTGTGCCAGCGGGGTGGAGTCGGCGCCGGCGTCGGCCTGCCCGTAGTAGCCGTAGAAGCCGATTACCCCCGCCACCGGAGGGCCGGCCTCCTCGCCGTCCGGCCGGCCCGGGACACCTGACGCGGTGAGCGCAGCGGTGGCCGCCAGATGAGCTCCGGCGGAGCCGCCGGCGAGGAACACCGCCGACAGGTCGGCTCCGTAGGCAGGACCGTTGTCGCCCACCCACCGGATGACCTGCCGCACATCGGCGAGCCGGTCGGCGTAGTCCAGGCGGCCGCCCAGCCGGTAGTTGGCACTCACGCACACCCAGCCCCGGCTGGCGAGCCGGTAGAACAGGGGCCGCGCGCCGATCATCTTGCTGCCGATGCGGAAGCCCCCGCCGTGCAGGTAGACCAGGACCGGCGCGTTCGCTGTCCCCGTCCGGGGGACGTACACATCCAGCAGGTGGCCGCGGCCGGCCTCGCCGTAGCGCAGGTTGGCCACCCGTCGCACGTCGAACCGGTAGGAGACCAGAGGCAGCACCAGCAGGCGCGCTGTCGGCCACAGGCCGCGCCGCCGTTGCTGCGCTACCGCCAGCGGCCCGAGTGCCTGTCGCAGTGCGGTGGTCAGCCGGGGCCGGGCGGTGCGGGCCCGCACCGCGAGCACCAGCAGTCCGGCTGCGGTGCCCGCGGCCACGCCCGCGCCCGGCCACCACGACAGCGTTCCCGTCTCTCCGGCCGACAAAGGCGGTACCGCACCGGCCGCCAGCACATACAGGGCGAGGAACGGCTGCTCGTTGATCAGGAACGTGAGAAAGAAGCTCAGAGTGAAGGGAGTGGTGCGCCGCGGTCGCGGCGGGCGCAGCGCGAGAAGGGTCATGAGCGTGACCATCCCACTGCCGCTGATCACCTGGGCGAACGGCACAGTGACTCCCCCTGCCAGCTCCACGGACCGCAAGACACCAGCCCGTCAGCCTGTGGACACAGCTGATCGACGTGACGTGTACAAGGCGCGGGACAACGTAGCACCGGGCCCTCACCCGGGTTAAGCCCGTTCCCAAGAGTGCTGCCGGCGGTGTGGTTGGGACCTGCCCGGCACAAGCACACTCCAACGTCTCACTGCAAGTCCCCTGGACGACGTCACACTCAACTTGCATCGCGAACCAGGTCAGAAGGTGACTCCCGCACTCGCCTCTGAACGACTCCCGCTGTGAGATACAAAGACGTCATTTCAGTGGACACGGTCTGTTCCACGACCCAGCGGTGCCGGCCCGGGCGTCGCGACGACTCGATGCCTTTGCGGGCGAGGCGGTGCCGGATGCCGCGGGAGGACAGCCAGCGCCGCAGGTACCGGTAGTCGTAGCCCTTGTCTCCGTGCAGTTTGTCGGGCCTTCGGCATCGTGGGCCGCGGCGTGAGCGGACGGGCGGGATGCCGCGGACCAGCGGGATGAGGGCCTGGCTGTCGTGGAGGTTCGCCGCGGAGATGCCGATCGACAGCGGCAGGCCGCGGCGGTTGACGATGAGGTGGATCTTCGAACCCTTCTGCCACGGTTGGTCGGATTCGGTCCTGTCAGCTGCCCCCTTCGAGGGCCCGGACGCTGACGGAGTCGATCGCGCCTCGCGACCAGTCCAGGCCGCCCCGGGAACTGAGTTCGTCCAGGACCAGGCGGTGGAGCTTTGGCCCACACCCGGGCCTCGGTCCACTCGGTGAACCGGCGGAAGGCGGTCACTCCCGACAGCCCGAAGCCCGGCGGCAGTTGCTTCCATGTGCAGCCCGAGGTGGCCACGAAGATGATCGCGGCCGGCACCTCACGGTCGCCTCGCCGACGATGTCCACCACCCTGGGGGCGTTCCGGAGCCGGCGGGACCCCCCGCTGGAACAACTCCCACAGGTCTTCCGGCGCCAACCGTTCGACAAGCGCAGCAGTCATCACCCCAGACTGGCGCAAGATCACACCAACTGAAATGGCGTCTTAGGCGCTGTAAGGCGTGGGAAGCGTTGGCATCAGCTGCTGCCGGGGCAGCCGACGCGATGGGGGTCCCCCATGCCCCTGAGGCTGGGGTGCCGTCCTGCCTCCGGGGCCTGCCGGTCGGCGTGACGGACAGATAGCACCCGGAGGCCGGACGCGTGTTACACGGTGGTGCAGGCGGTTCCGTTCAGGTTGAAGCCGGACGGCTTGGCGAAGGTTCCGTCGGCGCTGCCCTGGAACCCGAAGGCCACCTGGCCGCCGGCCGCGATCTGGCCGTTGTGGGCTACGTTGCTCGCCGTGACAGCTCCTGACGAAGAGGACAGGTTCGCGTTCCAGGCATTGGTGATCCGCTGCCCGGAGGGGAGGGTGAACGCGAGCTGCCAGCCGTTGACGGGGGAGGAGCCGGTGTTGGTGACGGTGACGTCGGCGGTGAAGCCGCCCTGCCAGACGTTCGTCGCGTACGCCACCTTGCAGGACGTGGAGCCGCCCGGGTTGCCCGGGCCGCCACCGGAGGACCCGGTGTTGACGGCGGAGGAGAACGAGGTCACGGCGAGACCCGCGCCGTTCTGCCAGGGCTCGAACCCTGCCTGAACACTCGTCAGATACCAGCTGTTCTGCGCGAGTCCGCGGGAGACGGCCTGCCGGGCGAAGTCCATGACGTCGAAGGCCCAGCTGTTGATCGCCGACGGCGCGACGAACGACAGCACGTCGTTCGAGCCGTTGTTGCCGGACCACACCTGCCAGTCGCGGCCGCCCACGGTGGCGGTGCCGACCGGGGAGCCGATGGGCTGGATGGACCCGACCTTGTTGAACCAGATCATGATCTCGGTCCGGTTCACGCCGTCGGTGCGGGGCGTGGGGTCGAGCCAGATGTCGTACGCGGCGTCGTACACCGCGTCGTTCACATAGGTATAGGAGATGCTCGTGGGCGCGGTGGAGACGGCGCTGAGCTGAGCGGGGAGGTTGGTGCCGGGCGAGCAGTTGGTGTAGTGGCAGCCGTTGTAGACGGACGGGTACGACTTCGGAGCGCCGTTCGTGGGGACGGATCCGTCGGCCTGGGTGATCCTGAACCCCGACTCCGTCGCGGTGATGCACTGGGTGGCACTGGTGCCCCAACGGTTGTTCTGGACCACGTAGTGGCCCTGGAGGGTCGTCGTACCGAAGGGTTGACAGATCGAGGTGTCGGCCTGTGCCACCGTCGCTGTGGTCAGAAGCGCGGCGAGCGAGACGAGCGAGGTGAGCAGCGCGCCGAGCAGGCCACGCGCGCTGTGGGCATGGTGCGGTGAAGGACGCATGCGGATCCTCTTCAGATGGGTGGGGGGTAGTGGGGAAGTGCTCCCGTAACCTTGTGAATGGGAGCGCTCCCAATCCTGGGTTCGGCAGGACTGTAGGGTTGGTTCAGGTCCATGACAAGACTGTCCGCGCGAACCCGTTGAACCGATTTCGGAGCAGCAGCTCGGACAAGGGTGCCGAGACACGGCGTGCCGACTCCGGGATCGCTCCCCGGACGGTTTACCGACGAAGGTCAGGTCGACTCGCGGACCACCAGCTCCGTACGGAGGATGACGTGACGCCAGGCCACGGCGCCCTCCTCCATCTCCTCCAGGAGCAGTCGGATCAGGGCGCGCCCGATCTCCTCGATCGGCTGACGTACCGTGGTCAGCCGAGGTTCGGTCTGCTGGGCCAGCGGAAAGTCGTCGAAGCCGATCACGGCGACGTCCTCGGGTACCCGGCGTCCGGCCGTGCGCAGGGCCTCCAGAGCCCCCGCGGCCGTGGTGTCCGACGCGGCGAGGACGCCGTCGATGTCCGGATGCCGTTCGATGAGCTCGGCCATGGCGCGGCGTCCGCTGTCCGTCGTGAAGTCGCTCTCGGCGACAAGGGTCGGCTCGCCCTTCAGGCCCGCGAGTGTGAGGGCCTCTTCGTAGCCGCGCAGCCGGCACTGGGCGGCGTACAGGTCGAGCGGTCCGGTGATGGTGGCTATGACTCTGCGGCCCCGCTGGACAAGGTGGGAGACGGCGCTGCGGGCGCCGCCGATGTTGTCCGCGTCGACGTAGCTGACGTACTCCTCCCCGGAGCGGCGCCCCAGCAGCACGGTCGGCAGCCGGGCCTCGGCGAGCATGTCCGGCAGGGGGTCGCCGGCGTGCACGGACATCAGCAGGACGCCGTCGACCCGGCCGCCGCGCGCGTACTCGAGGAAGCGCTGCCGCTCGGTGTCCGAGCGGACCAGGGTCAGCAGCAGTTGCATTCCCGTGTCTGTGAGGGCGTTCCCGAGTGAGCTGACGATCTCGGAGAAGAAGGGCTCCGCGAACTGCCGCCAGTCCGGCTCCGTCATGACCAGGGCGACGGCGTCGGCCCGCCGTCCCGCCAGGGAACGGGCCGCGAGATTGGGCACGTAACCCAGTTCCTCGATGGCCCGCTGCACGGCCCGACGCGTCGAATCCTTCACGCCCGCCGCATTGTTGATGACGCGGGAGACCGTGCCCCGCCCCACCCGCGCGTGGGCAGCCACCTCCTCCAGCGTCGGTGTCCCCGGGCGTCGCCTGCCCATGACCACCTCCCCCAAGAGATCACAGATCTTACCGGCCGGAGGGGAGGGGGCACACGAATTCACCAGTGGCATGGTTACCGGCGGTGCCCTGCTCTCAATGGTTGGGAGCGCTCCCGTTACAAGTGGGGAAGTATGGGCGTTGTTCGCTGGTGGTCATGAGTGGAATGGGCTGCCATGGCTCTGGTGATCTGCGTTTGCACGGGAAATGTCGGTCGTTCGGCGGGCGGCCCGAGCTGGTCGCCGGATGGCCGGGCGGCCCCCTGCGCGGGTGGGGGCCGCCCGGCCGGGTGACCCCGTCACAAGGCGACGGGGTCCGGTACGCGGAGCGCCGGGGGGGGGCTACTCGAGGAGCTCCGCGTACGAGCCCATGGCCAGGGCGATGTCCGCCTGGGCCCAGAACCGGTGGTAGGTGAAGACGGGCGCGGCGCCGCCCTTGAGGTAGGCCTCGATCTTCGACCACGCCGGGTCGTTCTTGTAGAAGGACCGGATCGAGGCGAACGTCGAGGACGAGTTGATGGCGTCGCCGTTCGGCATCGTGCCGCTCCAGCCGCTCGGCACGTAGACGCGGTCATCGAACCGGCTGTAGTCGCTGCGGGTCTCGGGGACCGCGATACCGAGGCTGTCCTGATAGTTGCCCCACATGCCGTCCAGCAGCGCCTTCGCTGTCGACTTCGACGCCGTGTCACCGGACTTGGCGCCGTAGTACGCGAGTGTCTTGGCGTACGCGGCCGCCACGCCGACATCGTTGGTGTAGTCGCTGACCGTGACGTGAAGTCCGCTGTTGGAGCCGGGACTTGACGGGTTCCAGGTGTCGGGCTGGCCCGACCACTGGAGGGTGGAAGGGATCTGGTAGGTGCCGTCCGGGTTGATCGTGGTCTTGGACAGCGCCCACTTGACCCACTTGTCGAGGACCGTCTTGGCGCTCGCGTCCCCCGTCTGCTGGTAGTACTCGGCGACCCGCTCCATCGACCACGCCTGGAAGCCGAACCACTGGTTGGACGGCGGGTCGTGGTAGACCGGCTGCTCGTCGTAGTACATGCCGTAGAACGTCGACTTCCCGGCCGGCGGGGTCGCGTAGCGGCCCGCCCAGCTGTTGGTCGAGCCGCCGGCGATCGCGCCCTCGTCGGCCTGTAGCCACCGGTAGAACTCGAGCTGCCGCTGGAGCGACTTGCCCCAGTCGGCCGCACCCGTCGAGGACTTGGGCCTCAGGTCGGCGTCGGCGCTGAGCGCGTACGCGGCCAGTGGGTTCTGGTAGCCGCTGTGGGCGTAGCTGGAGCCGATGCGCCAGGCCCAACCCCCACTGGTGTCGGTGGAGCCGCCCCAGGCGTAGTACCAGGAGAGCAGGTAGTGCGAGGCGTCCTTGCCGGTGCCGGCCGGGCAGGTGGTCGGTCCGACGCAGTCGCCGATTCTCTTGAAGTACTTGTCGTACATGGCGTACCGCAGGTAGTCGCCCATCTTGGCCGCCTTGGCGATCGTGCCCGACACGGCCGAGCCCTTGCCCTGCTGCTTCGCCCACTGGTCCGCCCAGTAGGCGGCCTGCACCGCGCGTGCGTCGGCGTCCGGGGCGTCCGTGTACTTCCACTGCCTGGCGTAGGATTTGTCCCCGGTGAACAGGTCCAGGTAGCCGTTCTTGCCCCCGTACTTGAAGGCGTCGCAGGTCGGCTGCGGCACCGTCTCCCACACCGATTCCTGCGGGCCGCGCTGGAAGGTGTTGAGGTACGACGGTCCGGTGGCCGTCGGGCCGGCCTCGCACTTGCCGCCCGGGGTGTTGCCGAAGCCGTAGGTGTTGTCGACGTCCTGGATCCAGTGCATGCCGTAGACGTCGTCCGTGGCGTAGGCCGACTTCAGCTCAGCGGCGAGCGGGTCCGAACCCACCGGCACGGCGGGGTCGAGTGCCGTCGGATACTGGTCCGGCGTGTCTTCCTCGGGCCCGTAGGTCGCCGGTTTGGACGCGTTGTAGAAGGAGTTGGTCGGCTGGTCCGCGTGCGTGGGGATCATGTACTTCTCCATGATGTCCCAGGCGCCGTTGAACTTGGTCCAGTCGCCGGTGATCTTCCCGTACATGGCCTGCAGCCAGAGCAGATAGCTGTAGGCCTCCGACGTGGTCTCGTGGCCCTGGTCGGGCGCCTCGACGATCAGCGTCTCGACCGAGTGGTAGGGGATGCCCTCGGGGGAGAAGTAGCCGTTCGCCGGGTTGGTGATCTTCCCGTAAAGCTCCAGGAATCGGGCGTCGTACGCCTTGGACGCCGCGATCTGGGTGACCGTCACCGCCGCCTTGCCGTGCCCGGAGGCTGTCGACTCGAAGGTCGCCGCTCCCGTGCCGGAGGAGTCCGCCGTGACGGTCACCTTTTGCGCGGTGTTCCAGTTCGACGGGGTGAAGGTGAGTGAGGCCCCGCCGGTCACCGACAGACCCGCGTTGCCGCTCGTGCGGGCGGTCGTGACCGTCACGTCGGCCGCCGGCTGGGTCGAGAGTTTCACGTCGTACGTCGCCGTCTTGCCCTGCTGGACGGCGAGTTGGGTGGTCGAGGCCACCACGGAGGCACCCGCGGCGACGGTGATGCCGACCGGGGTGGACTCCGCGGAGGCGCCCAGGCTGTCGTATGCCTTCGCCAGCAATGAATGACTGCCCATGGTCAAGCCGGAAGCGGAGTACGTGTACGGCGCGCTCGTGTCGGTGCCGAGCAGCGTGGTGTCGTCGTAGAACTCCACCTTGCTGATCGCTACGCCGTCCGCACCCGCCGCGGTCGCCGCGAGCGGTACCGAGTCACCGCGCGAGTAGACCGCGCCGGCGGCCGGGCTGGTCAGCATGGTGATCGGCGGTTGGTGGGCGCCGGCACAGCTGGTGCCGTTGACCGCGAAGTTCGTCGGCGCGGTGTTCGTGCCGCTGTAGCTGAACTGCGCTCCCGCGGAGACGGCGCCGCCTGGGGCGATGGTGCCGTTGTACGAGGCGTTCTTGACGGTGATGGTCTGACCGGCTTGCAGCCAGGTGCCGTTCCACCCGTTCGCGAGCTTCTGGTCGCCCGTGTAGCCGTAGGTCAGGGTCCAGCCGTCGATTGCGGCGGTGCCGCGGTTGGTGAGGGTGAGGTCGGCGGTGAAGCCGGAACCCCAGTCGTTGGTCTTGTAGTCGACGCTGCACTGCACGGTCGCCGCGTTCGCGGTCGTCGTGCCGGTGGCGAGCATCGACAGGGGAAGGGCGAACGCGGCGGCGACAGCGGTCCAAACCCGCCGTTCGGCTCTGCGTTTGCGTCCGGGATCCATGTGCTGTTCCTCCTTGCGCCACGCGACTCACGGAGAGGTGCCAAGGACTGAATCCAGTGGGAGCGCTCCCATCGTGGGGATGGAGGCGGGTGCGGTCAAGACACTGGGGACTTCAAAGTTCGAACTGAGCTGATCCAGCGAAAAGTTTCGCAAGGGCCCTATGAAACCTCGCCAGTTGACGCTAACTTCCTCCCCACCAGTGGGAGCGGTTCCATCAGGCGACGCGTCCGTAGCGGCGCGCCAAGCTGTAAGGAGTCGCTCATGCGTCACCCCCCGCATTCAGTACTTTTAGTCAGCGACGCTCTGTCGACACTGCTCTGCCTGGTGTTCTCGGGCCGGGGAGCCACGGCCGCGTGCGCCGTGGACACGAACTCCGAGGCAGCACCGTCGACCGGTGCACGAGCGCCGAGCCGTACCGCACTCGCTTTGCGCCACTCCCGCAACACGCCGGCCGGGCAGGTCCGGGAACGGCAGCTCGAACCGCAGCGACACCGCCGAGTTCTTGGTCGCCCACACCGAGACCCCCGGCATGAAATCCTCGCACGACCCGTACGGGTCCTGCGTCGGCGATCGACACCTTCAGGCACCGCCGGGCGACCCTGCGCCTGACCCGGCGCCCCCAGCGCAACCGAGGCCTTGAAGAGCCGGCATCGCGGCCGCGCCTTCGAGTAGATGCCGGACGCACCGGCGCACCGACCACTGGAACGCCACGTGTGCCCCAGGCGTGGCCCGGACGTCGGCTCGCGCGACCGTCCGTGCGGCCTCTGTCCGTAACTCCCCATCCAGAGAAGGAAACCCGCACTCATGAGTCACACCAGGACATCGCTCCTCGCCGCCCTGGCGCTGGTCGCCGGGACGACCGGGACAGTGCTCGTCGTCGGTCAGGCCGGCGCCGCCACCTCGCTCGTCCCCTGCACCGTCGACTACAAGGTGCAGAGCCAGTGGGACACCGGCTTCACCGCCGCCGTGACTATCACCAACAACGCGGCCTCCAAGTCGAGTTGGTCGGTGAAGTGGTCGTACGCCGGCAACCAGAAGGTCACCAACGCCTGGAACACGAAGCTCAGCCAGAACGGTGCCGACATCACCGCCGCCAACGAGGCCTACAACGGCAGCCTCGCGAGCGGCGGTTCGGTCAGCTTCGGCTTCAACGGCTCCTACAGCGGCACCAACAGCGTGCCCGCCACGTTCACGCTCGACGGCGTCACCTGCAACGTCGACACCGGCGGCGGTACGGGCGGTGGCGGTGGAGGGGGCGACACCGGCAGCCGTGCCAACAACCCCTACACGGGCGCCAAGGTGTACGTGAACCCCGGGTGGTCCGCCAAGGCCGCCGCAGAACCGGGCGGCAGCCGCATCGCCGACCAGCCCACCGCCGTCTGGCTGGACCGCATCGCAGCCATCAACGGTGTGGGCGGCGGCATGGGCCTGCGCGCCCACCTCGACGAGGCCTTGAAGCAGAAGGGCTCCGGCGATCTCGTCGTCCAGCTTGTCATCTACGACCTGCCCGGCCGCGACTGCGCCGCCCTCGCCTCCAACGGTGAGCTGGGGCCCAACGACCTCGACAGGTACAAGTCCCAGTACATCGACCCCATCGCGTCGATCCTGTCCGACGCCAAGTACGCGGGCCTGCGGATCGCCACCGTCATCGAGCCCGACTCGCTGCCCAACCTGGTCACCAACGCCGGCGGCACCCCCACGACCACCGACGCCTGCGTGACCATGAAGTCCAACGGCAACTACGAGAAGGGCGTGGGCTACGCCCTGGACAAGCTGGGCGCCATCCCGAACGTCTACAACTACATCGACGCCGCCCACCATGGCTGGCTCGGCTGGGACAGCAACCTAGGTCCCGCGGTGCAGGAGTTCCACAAGGTCGCGACGACGAACGGCGCGAGCGTGAACGACGTGGCCGGCTTCATCGTCAACACCGCGAACTACAGCCCCACCAAGGAGCCGTTCCTCAAGGTCACCGACACGGTGAACGGTCAGACCGTACGCCAGTCGAAGTGGGTGGACTGGAACCAGTACGTGGACGAGCAGTCCTTCGCCCAGGCGCTGCGCGACAAGCTCGTCGCGGCCGGATTCGATTCCGGACTCGGGATGCTGATCGACACCTCACGCAACGGTTGGGGCGGCTCCGCCCGGCCCACCGGTCCCGCAACGCCGACCTCCGTGGACGGCTACGTCGACGGCAGCCGCATTGACCGGCGGATCCACGCCGGCAACTGGTGCAACCAGAGCGGAGCAGGCATCGGGGAACGGCCGACCGCGGCTCCTGCCGCCGGTATCGACGCCTACGTATGGGTCAAGCCGCCGGGGGAGTCGGACGGCAACAGTGCGGCCGTCCCCAACGACGAGGGCAAGGGCTTCGACCGGATGTGCGACCCGACCTACGGTGGCAACGCGCGCAACGGCAACAACCCCACGGGCGCGCTGCCGAACTCGCCGTTGGCCGGACACTGGTTCTCCGCCCAGTTCCAGCAGTTGGTCCAGAACGCGTACCCGCCCTTGTCGTGACCTGATGACGCGGTGTGTCCGCCCAGGCCGGTCCCGCTCGGCAGGGAGAGGGAGGCATCCGGCGGCGTCCAAGTAGATGAGGGAGGAGCGTGCGGCTGGCAGGTCCGTGACGGCGCCTGTCAGCCGCTCGTCGGCCGCGCTGCCTGTCAGGTGTTGTGCTGATCGAGCCGGCAGGAGGGAGCGGCTGAACTGTCCCGTGACTCGTGCGCCACCGTGCGCGAGCGCGTGCTGGTGGATGCCGCCCAGCCCGCCGGCGAGGCGCGGCCGGCCGCGCCTCGGGATTCCGCCCGGGACGGCCGGTGGCGGCCACACTGCCGAACCCTCCCGGGACCGGTTGGGCAGTCGGCTGCCCTCTTCGGACCACCGGGCTGAGCCCGCTTCGAACAGTTCCCGTGGATCACGGTCGGGGCAGAGCTCGGAATTGGCGAGAGTGGCGCACAGCGATGGCCGACAGAGCAGGCGAATCGCGCTTCTGCCAAAATGGGACGTACCCGATTGGCCTCCGCGCCGCCACCCTGCCATACAGATCTACCGAGGTTGTCGTGACCAAGCCACTGGCCCGCGCGCCTCAGCGCCGCGATGCACGGTCCAACCGGACGCGCATCCTGGACACGGCCCGCCAGGAGTTCGGCCGGAACCCGAACATCACGATGGAGGAGCTCGCACAAGCCGCCGGTGTCGTACGGCGCACGCTCTTCGGGCATTTCCCCGGACGGGAAGCCCTGCTGGGTGCGCTCGCCGACGAGGCGTCCGCAGCGCTGCGGGAGGCGGCGGAGGACGCGGTGGGGCTGGACGACCCGGCTGAGCGGGCCCTGGCCCGGCTGTTTCTGGGGATGTGGCCCGTCGGAGACAGCTACCGGATGCTCCTGGCGCTGGCTCGCAGGCACTTGGGAGCCGAACGTGTAACGGGAATCCTGGCTCCGATCCGAGAAGCGGCGACGGACATTCTGGAGAGGGGACAGCGGGAGGGCGTTTTCCATTCCCACCTGCCGCCCGTGGTGCTCAGCGCCGGACTGGAAGCGCTGACGGTCGCCTTGCTGGAGAGCGTCAATGACGGGGTCCTGGATGATGATGTCGTCCCACTTGTCATCGCCACCCTGATCGCTGCCGGGGTGCCGGAGAAGCGTGCGAGTGAGGTGGTCGAGGACGTCTCTTCCGTGATCAATGCCGAGCCAGGCTTCGGTGACGGCCGCTGATCTCGGTTGCTGCGCCTCCATCGACAGCGTCGCGGCCACGAGGCAGGGGATCGCTCCTGCTCGCAGTCTCCGGGGTGAGCCGTGGCTTCAGGGGGACTGCTGGATGACTTGCTCGGACCAGATCGTCTTGCCGTTCTGGCCATGGCGGCAGCCCCATCGTCCGCCGAGTTGAGAGACGAGGAACAGGCCGCGTCCTCCCTCGTCGGTTGTGAGGGCACGACGCAGGCGGGGTTGGGTGCTGCTGGAGTCGGTGACCTCGCACACCAGGACGTGGTGGCGAATCAGACGGAGGTCCATCGGCGGACGGCCGTAGCGGATGGCGTTGGTCACCAGTTCGCTGACGATGAGTTCGGTGGCGAAGAGGAGGTCGTCCAGGCCCCATATGGTGAGTTGGCGGGATATCCATTCTCGGGCTTTGGAGACAGCGGCCGGATCGGCCGGGATCTCCCAGTGCGCGGTGTCCGTCGCTGGGACGGCGCGGATGCGGGCCAGCAGCAGGGCCGCGTCGTCGCGCGGGGCCTGGTCCGCCAGGTCGGCGAGGAGAGCCCGGCCAGTCTCGTCCAGAGCACGATCCGGCCGGCAGTGCGCGGCGAGGGCCTCCGCCAGGCGCGGCAGACCTTGGCCGATGTCGCGATCGCCCCGTTCGACCAGGCCGTCGGTGTAGAGGGCGAGCACGCTGCCCGGCTCGACGTCGATCACCGTGGTCTCGTACGGCATGCCGCTGAGGGCAAGTGGTGGCCCCGGGGAGATCCCGACTGATTCGGCGGTCCCGTCCGGCCGGACCAGGACGGGGGGCGGGTGTCCGGCACTGGCTATGGCGCAGCGCCTGGTGACCGGGTCGTAGACCGCGTACAGGCATGTGCCGCCGACGATGTCGCGGTCGCCGGGCGGGGCTTCGGCCGCGAGGCGCTGGACCAGGTCCGCGAGCCGGGTGAGCAGCTCGTCCGGTTCGAGTTCCAGGTCCGCGAGCGTCTGGATGGCGGCGCGCAGGCGGCCCATGGTGGCAGTTGCGGGCATGCCGTGGCCGACCACGTCTCCGGCGACAAGGGCTACCCGGAGAGAGGGCAGGGCAATGGCGTCGTACCAGTCACCGCCGATGTCCGCTCCCCCGCACGCGGGCAGGTAGATGCCAGCGGTCTCGGCTGCCGGAGTGTCGGTCGTGGCGGGGGGAAGGAGGCGCTGTTGCAGCGCTACGGCCGCCCGGTGCTCGCGCGTGTAACGGCGGGCGTTGTCGATGGCGAGCGCGCCGCGTGAGGCGATCTGCTTCATGAGATCCGCCTCGTCCTCGGTGAAGGGGGCGGTTCGGCCGCAGCGCCAGGCCGATATGGCGCCGAGCGTGTGCCCGCGGGCATGCAACGGTGCCGCCATCACCGAATGGGCGTCCTTCGGGACGAGATACACGACCAGCTGCGGGTCTCTGACCATGGCGATGAAGTCGTCAAGGTCGAAGACGACTGGCTCGCCGTGACGGAAGCTGCGCAGCAGGGGGTGGTCGGGAAGGGGCGGGATGGACTCGCCGCGCTTGATGCCGGCCGGCCACACCGCGCCGGCCGGCGCGAGGGCCGCGTTGCCCATGTCTCCACCGCCCAGCTGCTTCGACGGTTCGTCCCCGTCGAAAACTGAGTGCGCGAGGTCGACGGCGGCGAGGTCCCCGAACGCAGGGGCGAGGACGTCCGCAAGGTCCTGCGCAGTACGCACGACGTCCAGGGATCCTCCTACCCGCTCGGCGACCTCGCGGGCGAGATCCAGATTCCGGCGGGCGCGCATCTGGTCGGCGTTGTCCAGGTACAGGGCCGCGACCCCGGTGGGGCGTCCTCGCGCGTCCTCCAGACGGAAGGCGGACAGCGAGAGCGCGTGCTGTCGCGCCGGATCGTGCCTCCAGCTGACCTGCTGGCTTCTGCGGACCACCGGGGCACCCGTCTCGAGCACCTGGCGCAGTACTGCCTCGAGGCCCTCCGCGTCCGCGGCGTCCTCGGCACACAGCACGTCGCTCAGCCGAGTGCCGGGCTGTACCGGACGGCCGTCGAGAGTGCCCGGCGTGGCGTTTGTCTGCACAGTGGTGAGATCCGTGTCGTACACGGCGATCGTGATCCGGTTCTGCGCGGACAGCGCACGCAGGAGCGCCGCGCCGTGCTCGTGGCCGGCGACGTGATGTGTAGGGGCCGCCAGGACGAGGACCTCCGCCGGGCCGGAGCACCCCACCCTGGTGGTCCGGAAGGTGACATCTATGGTGTCGCCGCACCGATGCCACAGCCGTACCCGGCCGGACGCCGGCATCTCCGCGTCGCCCAGGTCGTCCGGGGGGTCGGCCATCAGTTCCCGCACGAGGCGGCCACAGACCTCCTCGGCGTGGAACCCCGTCAGCTCCTCTGCTGCCCCGGTCCACCGGACCACCGCGCCTCGATGGTCGAGTACGGCGGCTGCCGGACCGTCGAAGGCGTACGACCTGCCGCTGGGACCGGAACCGGAGGCGCCCGTCGGTCCTTGGGCGGCGCCTGCCGAGCAGGCGTTCTTGACATTCTCTATGTCCATGTTTGGCTTCCTTAGCGAGAGCCTGCGGTTGGAGAGATCGGCATGTTGTGGCGGCCGTCGGCCACCCGGTCGGTCGCGCGTCACGCCGCAAGGGCTTTGGAGGGAAGATCTTGTTCGGCCCAGACGACCTTGCCGTCCGTCGCGGAGCGGGAGCCCCACCTGCGGGACAAGTGAGCGATGAGGGAAAGACCGCGGCCGTTCTCGTCGATGGTGTGGGGATGACGGGGGCGTGGGTGGCTGGGGTTGCTGTCGGAGACTTCGCAAGTCAAGACCTGGTGCTGGATGAGCCGTAGGCGGATCGGCCCGCCGCCGTAGCGGACGGCGTTGGTGACCAGTTCACTGACGATCAGCTGCTCGGTGGCCACCAGATGGTCAAGCCCCCATTCGCTGAGCTGACGGGCGGCTGCCTGCCGGGCGATGGGGACCGCGGCCGGGTCGTTCGGCAGTTCCCAGGAGGCGACCTGGGCCGCTTCGAGTCCGCGAGTCCGCGCAAGGAGCAAGGTGACATCGTCGGCCGGGGCCTGAGTCGGCAAGGTCTCGATCACGTGAGAGCACAGGTCCTCCAGGGACGGACCGGACCCTGCCAGGGCGGCGCCCAGGCGATCCAGGCCCACGTCGATGTCGTCGTCGCGGGACTCGACCAGACCGTCGGTGTAGAGCGCGAGCAGCGTTCCCTCGGGCAGTTCCAGTTCCACGGACTCGAAGGGGACCAGACCGAGGCCGAGGCCCAGCGGGGCACCGGCGGGCATGTCGGGGAAAGTGGTGTGGCCCTGCGGGTCGATGACCGCGGGCGGGGGATGCCCGGCCCGCGCCATCGTGCACCGCCGGGTGACCGGGTCGTAGACGGCATACAGACAGGTGGCGCCCACCGCCGCGGGGAGCTGGTCCGCAGCGTCGGTGTCTTCCTCGCTCAGCCGCCTGACCGTGTCGTCGAGGTGCGCCAGCAGTTCGTGGGGAGGCAGTTCCATGTCCGCGAGCGTGCGGACGGCGGTGCGCAGTCGGCCCATCGTCGCCGCGGCGTTGATGCCGTGTCCGACCACATCTCCGACGACGAGGGCCACCCGGGCGCCGGACAGCTTGATCACGTCGAACCAGTCACCCCCCACACCGTGGTCCAGGTCGGCCGGCACATAGCGCGAGGCCACATCGAGGGCGGCACCACCGCCCACATGGTGGGGGAGCAGGTCGCGTTGGAGCGTCAGGGCCGCGGTGCGTTGACGGGCGTACTGGAGAGCGTTGTCCAGGCTGAGCGCGGCCCGGGTGACGAGCTCCTCGGCGAGGAGGAGGTCGTCCTCCTGGAAGGGCGTCGATTCCCCGGAGCGGCCGAACACGGCCAGTCCCAGCACACAGCGCCGCGCCCGGATGGGTACGACCATCAGAGAGTGGACGCCGGTGTCACGAAACTTCTGCGTCCGCACAGGGTCGTGACCGACCCAGGGGCCCGAATAGGTGTCCAGCACCGATTCCAGGTAGGACCTGCCCGTGCGCAGGGCGGTGGCGAACAGCGAGGTCGGGAAGGGGCGGATCACCTCTTCGCGCACCCATGGCAACTTGAGGATGCTCGGGTCGACGGAGGCCACGCCGGCACGGCGCAGCACAGGTGGGCGGCCGTGGGCGTTGCCGGTCCCCGCCGAGGGATCCACGCCGAACGGAACCGACTCCATCAGGTCGACGAGTGCGTGGTCGGCCAGCAGGGGTACGACAAGGTCGGCCAGTTCCTGCCCGGTCCGCATGACCTCGAGAGTGCTGCCGATGCGCGTGCCGGCTTCGCTGAGGATGGCGAGGCGCTCGCGCGCCCGCCGGTTGCCGGTGACGTCCACGCTCATGGAGCACACTGCCAGCGCCGTGCCGTCCGCGTCCTGGAGGCAGAAGAACGAGGCCGAGAACGCGTGCTCCCGGCGCCGGTCCGTCGACGACCACGCCCGGTACTCGTGGACCATGGTGGTGCCGCTCTCCAGCACCTGCCGCATCACCACCTCGAGCGCCTCGGCCTCGACGGCGGGCAGTGAGTCCCGCAGGCGGCGTCCGAACCGTCGTTCGCGAGGAGTGCCGTCGTGGCGCTCCATGGCGTCGTTGACCCAGGTGCAGCGCAGTTGCGGGTCGTAGACGGCGATGCCGATCGGTGCGTGGGCCAGGAGCGACTCGCGCACAGCTCCGTTGGATGCCCCTGAGGACAGGGTGCCTATGTCCGTCACGGACACCAGCCACCGGGTGTCGGCGTCCTGACCCCACAGCAGCGAGATCCGCAGCGTCATTCTGATGGTGTGGAGGTCGCGGTGGCGGACCGTCACGGTGCCGGACCAGCCACCCTGGGCACGGCACTGCTCGGCGAACACCGAAGCACTCGGGGCTTTCTCGGCGGGCGGCAGCACGTGTGCGGCGGACCGGCCCACCACTTCCCTGGCCGAGTACCCGACAAGCTGCTCGGCGGCGTGTGTCCACCCCACCACGGTCCCTTCCGCATCGAGCATCGCTATTGCCGCATCGGGTGTCTCTCGGGGACTCACCGGTTCGGTGAGTGACGTGTGGTCGGTGTTCGTCATCCGGTTCTTTCCATCGGTGTGGGTGCGAGACAGCGTCGGCGTGTGCAGCGTCGGCCCGATCCGTGGCCGTAGTGGAACGGCGGCGGCTGGGGGGTGAGGATCACCCCGGGAGGACCTGCCGCGCTGAGCGGGCGACATAGCGCGGACTTCGCCGACGGTTCAGCGATCTATCGGCACTATGCCCGCCGACTTTGGACGACTTTGTCCACTTCTGATGGAATAGTCAGATACGACGGCTTTATCGTCAAGCCCCTGAAACCGATCGAGCGCACCGATGTGCCCGCGAGGTCAGCTGCCGATCTTGCTGATGGGGCAGGTCGTGCGGGCCATTCTTGCCACCTCGACATTTCCGTACGACGTATGGTAAACCTGAGAAGGTAGTTCCGTACACCGTATGGAAAAGTTTGCCCGACCATGCCAGGTGTCGCATATCGCCTGACGTTGCCGCCTGGTGCAGAGCGCACCCATCGGGAAGGGAAGATCATGAAGAAGCTCACGAGGCGCGTTGCCGTCGCCGCTTCCTCCGTGGCGGTCGCGAGTGCCGCTGTGCTCGGTGCCGGGGGTACGGCTTCGGCCGCGACTTCCGCATCCGCGCACGTCCAGCGTCCGGCCGTCAGTGTCAATGTCGGCGACTACCGCTGGGACCACGGTGTCGGCTACCTGCTCGAACTGGGTTACTCCTGGGACGAGATCCATGGCTGGCACTACGACGGCCCCGACGAGATCAGCAGTCGCTGAACACCGCCCGGGCGGGAGTGGAAATCGATGGAGCCTTTGAAGACCGTCATGCAGGGGGTGGCCGTAGAACTCGTCATCTCGCGTACCTGCTCGCTGTCCATGTGCATGAGCCTGCGGTACGAGCCCGCTGATCCCTATGTCGTCCGTGCCGTCTTCTTCACCGACACGGACGAGCCGACCGAATGGGTCCTGGGGCGTGACCTTCTAGCCGACGGTCTGACCGGCTCCGCAGGGTGTGGGGACATCCGGGTCTGGCCGGGCGTCGGCCGTGGTGACCAGGTGATGTACATCGTCCTCGGGTCTCCGGCGGGCACCGCCCTGCTCGAGGTTCCCGTGCAGGACGTCAGGACCTTCCTGCAGGACACGGAGGCCCTGGTGCCACGGGGTACCGAGTCCGGGCGCATCGACTGGGAGCTCGAACTGGCGAACCTGTTCGCGAAAGGCTGAGAGAAGCCTCCCAACCATCGTGCCGCTGGGGATCTTTGTCCCGGCGGCAGAAGAGAAGGAACAAGTATTCATGTCCCAGTACCAGCTTCGTGTCTACACACTGCGCGGCCCTGAGGCGCTCGTCGCCTACGAGAACATCTGGGCCAAGCACATTCCCGGTATGGCCAAGCACAGGATCGATACGCATGGCGTCTGGACGGTGCCTGCGGCCGCCGGGAGTGAGGCGCCCCATCTGTACGCCCTCGTTTCCTACCGGGACGCCGACGATGTTCAGGAGCGGTTGGAGGCGTATCTCTCCAGCCCCGAATTCCGTGCGGACATGGAGGGCTTCGACATCAGTCAGATCGTCGGCGTAGCCGAGTCCCTGCTGACGCCCACCGCCGACTCGCCTTTGCGGTGACGGAGTGAGGTCAACAGCGGTCCCCGCTACCGGATGTCGTGGTCGGGGTGGGTCTGGTCGTACTGGTGCCGTGCCTCAGCAATGACGGCGCGATGCGTGAGAGACCAGTCGGCGAGTGCTTTGACCAGGTGCGTCAGGCTGGCCCCGGTCTCAGTCAGGCGGTAGTCGACCTGAGCCGGGACGGTCGGGTACACGGTGCGGTGGACGAGTCCGTCGCGTTCCAGCCTGCGCACGGTGAGGGTGAGCATGCGCTGGGAGATGCCGTCGATGGCGCGTTGCAGCTCCCGGAAGCGACGCGGCCCGCCGGCGAGTTCGACGATCACGAGTACCGACCACTTGTCGCCGATGCGGTCCAGGACATCGCGGATCCCGCAGTCCGGGTGGTCTTCGTGCCCGCAGGGATCGAGGTCGGCGGGCTGGGCGGTTACCTCGGTGTGCGCGGGTGACATCGAACTGCCTCCTTGTGGCCGGTATCTGGGCGGATCAGGATCAAGCCTAGTTACCGAAGAGAACCACAAGGGAAGACTGGGACTGACATGATCTTGGTGACCGGAGCGAACGGGAACCTCGGCTCGGCCACTCTGGCGGCGCTGCATGCCCGCGGTGCGATCGCGACAGGCGGCAGCCGCACCCCGAGTGACGGGATGCGCCGGCTGGATTTCGACGACCACTCCGGCATTGACCTAGCCGGTGTATCGACCTTGGCCTTGATCTCCGCCGGCTACGCCGAGGACGACCAGGTCGTCGGGCGGCACGCGGCCGTCTTGGACGCGGCAGCCCGAGACGGCGTCCGACATGTCATCTATACGAGCCTGACCGGCGCCGGCGACCACCTCGGTTTCGCACTGGCGCACCGTGCGACCGAACGGCGCGTGCGCGCTTGCGGCCTGCCGTGGACGATCCTGCGCAACGGCTTGTATGCCGAACTCTTCGGCGCTCTGCTGATGTGGGCCGATGACGGAGTGGAGTCCGCATTCGGCGACGGCGCCCTGGCCGCGGTCGCCCGCGCGGACCTCGCCGAAGCCGCGGCGATCGTCGCAGCAGATCCGGCCCAACACAGCGGGCACACCTACGATCTGACCGGCACGCCGATCACGACAGCAGACGTAGCCGACCGGCTCGGAGTCCCGCACCGGACCATCGGCCTGGGCGAGTACCGGCGCAGGCTCCTCAACGAGATGCCGGACTTGCTGCCGTTCCAGCCGCCCATGCTCGCCTCGATCGCGACCGGCATCCGGCACGGCTTCCTGGACGGCACCACCCCCGACCTCGCTGACATACTCGGACGCCCAGTTGGCGACCCACTGGCTACGGCTGTCGCAGCCGCCTCTGCCGCGAGACCGGGGCGCAGCCAGGTAACGGCGGGTAGCGCGCGGTCTGCAAAGACATGAGTGCCTCCACGACCATCGAACACCGTCGGGGTGTCGTGGTGCTCGCGCTGATCGCGGCCTTCATGGTCTTCGTCGACGGCACGATCGTGAACCTCACCCTCGCCCAACTCGCCTCGCACCTGCATGCCTCCCGCGCCGAGCTCGAATGGGCGGTCAACGCCTACACCCTCTCCTTCGCCGCGGTGATGCTGGGTGCCGGCGCGATCACGGACACCCTCGGCGCGAAGCGGGCCTTCGTGGCCGGCCTGCTGGTCTTCACCGCGTCCTCTGTAGTCTGCGCGTCCGCCACCTCGATGCTGGTGCTCAACTTCGCCCGGTTGGTCCAGGGCGCGGGCTCCGCTCTATTGCTGCCGAGCGCGCTCGTCCTGGCCACGGCATCCGCCACCGATGAACAAGCGCGGAACCGACTCGTCGGCTGGTGGGCCGCCGCCGGGGGCGTCGGAATGGCCGCCGGACCGCTGCTGGGCGGGGCGCTCGTCGCGCTCGCGAACTGGCGTGCCGTGTTCGCCGTCAACGTGGTCATCGGGATCCCCGCCGCCCTCTGGAGCATCCGCTCGATGCCCACCACCGCGCGCGGAGGTCGGCGCCTCGACATCGTCGGCATGGGCTGTGCGACCGTACTGATCGGCGGGCTGGTCCTCGCTCTCATCCAAGCCCCCGCGCAGGGCTGGCTGAGCCCCGCAGCCATCACCGCCGCCGCGCTGACGGTCACCGGGCTCGTCGGCTTCGTCTGGGTCGAACGGTCCACCCGGACACCTCTCCTGCCGCCAGGCGTCTACTCCGACCGCAGGTTCGTCGCCACAGCCTCACAAGGCGCATTGTTCAACTTCGCCTTCTACGGGCTGCTGTTCGCGATGAGCCTGATGCTCCAGCAAGGCCGCGGGCTCAGCGCGCTCGTCAGCGGTTTGCTGTTCCTGCCTCTGACCGGCCTCATCTCGATCGGCAGCATCTGCGCCGCCCCACTCGCGCGACGGATCGGACGTACCGCTGTCCTGGGCATCGGCCAGGCCGTCCTGACCACCACGTTCCTCGCGGTGGCGTGGGCCAGCACCTCATCCGCGCTCTGGCTACTGGTGCTTGCCCTTGTTCCCGCCGGGTTCAGCTCGGGACTGCTCGTGCCCACCATGACCTCGCAGTCCATCGCCGCCGTCGAACCCGCCCTGCACGGGGCCGCGTCCGCAGTCTTCAATACCTCCCGCCAGATCGGTGCAGCCATTGGCGTCGCCGCCTTCGGCCCGCTCCTCGGGCCCACGCACAACCTCAGAGAGGGGTTCATCACCTGCGTGGTCGTCGGCGCAGCCGCCTCCGCGGTCGCCCTGCTACTGACCGCGCTTACACGACCGGCCACCGTTGCCGCACCCACAGGCAGCCTGAATGCCTAACGACTTTGGGGGCGATTGAGTTCGGGGCGTGTTGGCCTGGCGGGTCGGCTGGTGGGTGATCAGCAGGTGGCCTGGCGGGCGAGTCCAGTTCGGTGCCCGGCTTGCGGCGGGTCGCCCGCCGGGCGGATCGGTCGGAGACCAGTCCGGCGATGGCCTGGTGGGTCTCGGCGTAGGTTTCGCGGCGGCCGGTGAACCGCTGCGTGGGCCGCCACTGCTTGTATTCGGCGTTGGTGTGCTCCACGCAGATCCGCCGGGAGGACTGGCGGCGCCGTTGCTCACGCCAGGCATGGCGCTCGCCCAGCGGCGCGTCGTCCTTGGGTTTCTTCGGCGGGGCACTGACCTGAGCGGGGAACTCGTTGGCCAGGCCCCGGTAGCCCTCATCGACCTCCGCCCTGACCTTCGGATGCCAGCGGAACTGTTCAGCGATGCCCTCGGTGCGTACGGCCGTCTGGTCGTGCATCAGGCCGGGCCGGACCACCCCACTGAACAGGGTGCGGCCCTCCGCGTCGCTGAAGGTGGTGGTCTTGACCGTGTTCTGCTTCTTCCTGCCGGAAACGAACGCCTTGCGGCCGTGGCGACCCGCGTGCGGGCGGCGGACCTGCACCTCGGTCCCGTCGATCCGCAGGCCCACGCCTTCTGCCCCGGCGTAGGCGAATACGTCCTCCAGCGTGCGCAGCCGCAGCCCGGGCCGGTCAGGGACGGCGAAGCCGCGGGCCGCCAGCAGCGGGCGGACCTCTCGGACCGCTGCGGAGACGGTGGAGCGGTCCACGCCATACAGCTGTGCCGGAGCGGCGTGCGGCAGCCCCAGCCGCAGGTGCACCAGCGTGACCAGGAGCCGGTCGACGAAGACCAGGTGTTGCTTGGGCCCGGCGCCAACAGCCCGCCTGCGGTCCCCGCCCCGCCGCTCACGCAAGGCCGACTCACGGGCGGCCTGCCACTTGGGGGCGAGTTCTTCGAGTAACTCGCCGAAATGTGCGCGGGAGACCCCGGATAGGGCAGGGTAGGAACAGGCCGCACGGGCCCAGGCTTGCGTCACAACTTGCCCAACCTGTGCGGACCTTCGCCTGTAACGGCCAAGGCGCCTGCCATGATCGTCGTCATGGGGATACACATCGCACCGGCCGGGGTGGCCGACTTCCACCAGGTCCTGACTGATCACCCCCGTTACTGGGGCGAACGCGACCTTCGGTCGCTGCACCTTCTGGCCCTGGTGCAGGAGTTCGGTTCCACCTGTTTGGCTGCCCGGGCCGAGGACGGAATCCGCGGGTACATCTTCGGGTTCGTCACCCCGGACGGCACCGGGTACGTGCATCTGATCGCCACGCGGGACGACGCCCGTGGCACCGGCCTCGGGCGTCGTCTGTACACGGCGTTCGCTGAAGCAGCGGAACGTCACGGTGCACGGCAGTTGAAGGCGATCACGTCAATCGAGAACACCGGCTCCATCGCCTTCCATCGCAGCCTCGGCTTCGACACGAAGATCGTCGATGACTACAACGGCCCCGGCCGGGCAATGGCCGTCTTCCACCGAGATCTGCCGCTCAACGTCTCGCGGCCCTGACCAACCAGCCGTCACCTGTAATCGCTCCCCAGGCCGTAAGCGCCATGTGCAATCTCGGCCCATGACACTCCCGACAACCTGCCCGAACGCGCTTGACCACCACCCAAGAGGAACCGTGCTGCACAAGAACGCGCCGCTGTCGCCGGAGGGAAGAAGGCGCTTCGTGGAACGCTATCGAGGAGCTACGCCGAATTTACAAGTGGTCGGGTGCCAGGATCACATGCGAACTCCAGACGGAGGGCTTAGTCATCAGCCGCCGCACGGTGTCGCGGCACCTCGTCGTACTCGGACCGAACCGGCGCCGGTTCATCGACCCCAACGGTGAATCCAACCGTAAGCAGCAAACAATCACCGCCCGACGACCCGGCCACATGGTCCACATCGACGTGAAGAAGGTGGGCTGGATCCCGGACGGCGGTGGCCGGCGAGCCCGCTGGAAAGAATAGCGTTCACGCCCGTGAAGTCGCGCGACGCAAGAAGAAGAGCGAACGCGGCGGCTATGTTCACCTTCACTCGGCTGTCGATGGCTATTCGCGCCCCGCTTACACCGAGGCACCATCCGACGAGAAGGCCACCACTGCGGTCGCATTCCTGCACAAGCCCGGGTGCCCGTACATAGGGCCACAGGAGTGACCGCCACCACGGGCGGCAAGTCCCTCCCGCTGACCTACAGCTTGGTAACATACATCGTATGGAAAGAGCGAAGCGTACCCCCAGAGGTACTCGGAAGAGGGATGTGCCTCTGACCGAGGCAGGGATCTGCGCCTCCGCCCTGCGGCTCATCGACGCGGACGGGGTCGAGGCGCTCACGATGCGCAAACTCGCCGCCGCGCTGGACGCGAACCCGATGTCGCTGTACCACCACGTGCCGAACAAGGAGGCATTGGTGCGTGGCGTGGCGAGAATGGTCGGCGCCCGGTTCCGCACCGTGACACTGGAGGACGCCCCCTGGCAGGAGCGCATGCGCCTGCTTGCCACGGATTTCCGGGCGTTGGCACACCGCCATCCCAACCTCATGGCCTACTCGTTCAGCCAGCCGGACTTCATCCAGCCCGAAGATCCCTTCTGGGTCGCGCTCATCGCCGTGCTGGACGCCGCAGGGGTTCCGCAGTCGGATATCCCGCAGCTCGCCGCCCTCGTGTGCGCCGTCGTCATCGGCGTGATGATCGCCGAGCTCAACGGCGCGCTCGACCGGTGGTCGAACCTCCAGCCCGCCACGCCCGCCTCTGGCGAGGACGGGCCGACGAACGAGGGCTTGGGCGAGGACCGGATGTTCCGCCTGGTGCTGGACACCATCATCAGCGGCATGGAAAGTCGGCTCACGGCCGATCACGCCGGTGAGCGCGACGGCCAGCCCCCGCAGAACTCCCGGCGTGCCTCCGGACGTATCCCCCGTCAACTCCGACCATCGGCCGCACGCGGCGGAGGAGTGTCCCCAGGGAGTCCCGTCACGGACATGGCGGACGGCTTCGACCTGAAAGAGCAGTGACGACCAAAAGCCAATGCTTGCTGTTTTTGTTCAGTGACAAGGGAGTTCAGTCATGCCTGCCATTCTGATCCACGGCGTCCCCGACACCCACCGTGTGTGGGACGGCGTGCGCCGACACCTGATCCGGAGCGACGTCGAGGCCTGGGATCTGCCCGGCTTCGGCACGCCCCGGCCGCGCGGCTTCGGCTCCACCAAGGAGGAGTACGTCGTTTGGCTCATCGAACGGCTGGAGCGGGTGGGCGAGCCGGTGGACCTGGTCGGCCATGACTGGGGCTGCATCCTCACCGCACGCGTCGCTTCCCTGCGACCCGACCTCCTTCGTACGTGGGCCGGCAGTAGCGCTCCGGTCAGTGCCGACTACGTCTGGCATCCGCTGGCCAAGATCTGGCAGGACCCGGTCGAGGGCAACCGGTTCATGGACGAACTCCAACCGGCGTCCTTCGCCAAGGATCTGATGGAGCACTTCGATGTTCCGGCTGAGGTGGCCGGGGACATGGTTCTGCGCGTGGACGGGACCATGAGGGACAGCATCCTCAAGCTGTACCGTTCCGCCGAGACGGTGGGTGGGCAGTGGGAGCCGGAACTGGCGAACGTGTCTGCGCCGTGCATGGTCTTCTGGGGCACGCTCGACCCCGCCTGTCCGGTCGAGTTCGCCGGAAAGCTCGGCGGAGCCGTGCGGGCGTCGCGCGTCGTCGAGCTGGACTGCAACCACTGGACGGTAGTCCAGAAGCCGGCCGAGGTCGCTGCGGCCTTGGAGGCGCACTGGACTGCATAGCGAAGTCGCCGCCCTCGGGTTCGCCAACTGGGGCCCGGCCTCGGTGCCGCTGACACCGAGGGGCGAGCCGCCGCCGGACCGCGCACCGCCCCACCGGAGCCGTCTCGCTTCCGTCACACCCTCTCGCGGGCTCGTGCGACATGGTTCTCCACTCCGGCGACCGCGGCGTCCAGCGTGGAGTCGAACATGGTGTCGATCACGTCTTTGGAGGGCGGGGGCGCTTCTTCCTCGTCGGGGCCCGACGACGGTGCCGGTGGCAGAGTGGCCCACCGCTGCAGCGCCCCGTTCAGTTCGCTGAGCAGCAAACCTGTGAACACACCGACCAGGGTCGCGGCGACGCGCGGAATCTCCTCCTCGGGCAGTTTCGCGGTGGCCAGGATGTCGATCAGTGCCTGCCAGAAGGGGTCCTCCGGCTGCACGTAGTCGGGGCGCGTGAAGGAATACCCCATCAGTTTCGGGTGACGGTGCGACAGTTCACGGAAGTCCCGGGCCAGTTCACGCAGTCGGTCCTGCCAGGGGATGTCTCCCCGGTCCTCCGCGCTGAACTGCGAACCGACCCGGTGGGCCACGCCGCGCAGCACGGCGTCCTTGTTCGGCACGTGGTGGTACAGCGACATGGGGTTCGCATCGAGCGCGGTCGCGAGTTTGCGCATGGTGAGCGCCTCGACCCCGTCGGCATCGATGAGCTGCAATGCCATGGCGTGGATGCCGTCCTTGGTGAGCGGTACGTCCCTCTTTCTCGTGCCCCGAGGGGGCTTCCGTTCAGTTGCCATACGGTGTATGGTACCAGGCTTTGCCGATGCGGGGGCAGTGGCATCGTTTTCAGCCCCCTGCCCCTCCGGCTTCGCGGCCGGTCCCGGACTGGGTGGCCTTGGTGGGCGACGGGGTCGCCACGGCGCTCTGGCGCACCCGCCTTGCCCGATCTCGCGGACTGGCGCCGGGCGAGCGGGCGCGGCATGGAGGCCTCGCCACCAGGAAGCGCCTGGACCTGATGCGACCCCGCTGCGCGAGTGGCGCCGCCCCTGACGAGTCGGACATTCCCGCTTCCCGACCCTGGCCTGCCGATTGTAGTTCCATACGTCGTATGGTACTACTGAAGACATACGGCGTATGGAAACCGGGTGCTGCCGTATCGGCGCCCCGCGACACCGAATGGCGCCCTGCCCGCCTTTCCCCTTGAAGGAGCCAGCCATGACCACACAGCCCGAGACCGACCTGCGGCCCATCCGGTCTCCGCGGGGGGTGCCGCTCTTCGGCCACACGCCGCAGATCCCCAGCACCAACCCGGTGGAGTACTTCGGCAGGCTGTCCAAGCAGTTCCCCGAGGGGCTCTACGGCATGGAGATCGCCGGTATCGAGCAGGTCTTCGTCTGGGACCCGGACCTGGTGGCCGAGGTCTGCGACGAGACGCGGTTCTTCAAGCAGATCGACAAGACGCCGCTGGCCCATGTCCGGGACTACGCGGGAGCCGCCCTGTTCACGGCCCACCAGCACGAAGAGGAATGGGGCATGGCGCACCGAGTCCTCCTCCCGGCCTTCAGCCAGCGGGCGATGAAGGGCTACTTCGGGCAGATGCTGGAGATCGCCCAGAACCTGGTGGGCAAGTGGGAGCGCAAGGAGGGCCGGCCGGTCAACATCACCGACGACTACACCCGGCTGACCCTGGACACCATCGCCCTGACGGGGTTCGGTTACCGGTTCGACTCCTTCGCGAAGGAGGATCTGCACCCCTTCCTCAACGCGCTGCTGCAGGCGCTGGTCGAGTCGCTGCGGCGCTCGCAGGAGCTGCCGATGATGACCAAGATGCGCAAGGCCGACGACAGGAAGTACCGCGAGAACATCCGGCTGATGCGGGACCTGGTCGAGAACGTGATCAAGGAGCGCCATGACGGGAAGGGCACCGGTGAGGACGACCTGCTGGGCCTGATGCTGGAGGCCACGGACCCGGAGACCGGCAAGGGGCTGGAGGACGACAACGTCCGTGACCAGGTGCTGACGTTCCTGATCGCCGGTCACGAGACCACCAGCGGCCTGCTGTCGTTCGCCACGTACTCGCTGATGCGCAACCCGCACATCCTGGCCCAGGCCTACGCCGAGGTGGACCGGCTGCTGCCGGGCGACACGGTCCCGGACTACGACACGATCATGCAGATGGACGTGATCCCGCGGATCCTGGAGGAGACCCTGCGCCTGTGGGCTCCCATCCCGATGATCGGCAAGTCCCCGCTGGAGGACACCGTCATCGGCGGCTGCTACGGGCTGAAGAAGGGAGCACGGGTCAACATCCTCGAAGGTCCGTTGCACACCCACCCCAAGGCGTGGGAGCGGCCGGAGGAGTTCGACATCAACCGGTGGCTGCCGGAGAACCGGGTCAACCACCACCCGCACGCCTACAAGCCGTTCGGCAACGGCGTGCGTGCCTGCATCGGCCGGCAGTTCGCGCTCACCGAGGCCCGTCTGGCCCTCGCGCTGGTGCTGCAGAAGTTCAAGTTCGCCGACCCCGACGACTACAAGATGGACGTCAAGGAGGCGCTGACGCGCAAGCCCGGCGGCTTCGAACTGACCGTGCGGGCCCGTCAGGAGCACGAGCGGGCCGTGTTCGGCGCAGTGGACCTGCAGGCCGACGACACGGGGGTGCAGGCCGCGGTCAGCGGTGTCGGAGTGAACCTGACCGTCGCCTACGGCTCCAGCCTGGGCTCGTGCGAGGACCTGGCGCGCACCATCGCCGACCGCGGTGAGCGCTCCGGATTCGGCACCACCCTGGTCGGTCTGGACGAGCTGGGTGACAACCTGCCCACCGAGGGCCTGCTCGTCGTCGTGGCCTCCAGCTACAACGGCAAGGCCCCGGACAACGCGCAGCGCTTCGACGACCTGCTCGCCGCCGGACTCCCGGAGGGCTCGCTGTCCAACGTGCGGTTCGCGCTGCTGGGGGCCGGCAACACCCAGTGGGTGGCCACCTACCAGGGCTTCCCCAAGCGGATCGAGGCAGGCCTGCTGGCCGCCGGCGCCACCCGCGTCATCGAGCGCGGCATCGCGGACGCCGCCGGTGACTTCGACGGCATGGCCACCCGCTGGATGGCAACCCTGTGGACCACCCTGGCCGAGGAGTACGCCGCCGACACCTCCGAAACCACCGGGCCGCGCTTCGAGGTCCAGCTGCTCACCGAGGCCGAGGTGCGCCCCGCGATCGTCTCCGAGCAGGCCTACCCCCTCACGGTCGTGGCCAACGAGGAACTGGTCAGCGACGCGACCGGGCTGTGGGACTTCAGCATCGAGCCGCCGCGCCCGGCCGCGAAGTCCATCACCATCGAACTCCCCGACGGTGTCACCTACGACACCGGCAACCACCTGGCCGTGTTCGCCAAGAACGAGCCGCAGCTGGTCGCCCGGGTCCTCGCGCGGCTCGGCGTCGACCGCGACCAGGTCCTGCGTCTGGACCAGCCCGCGGGCGGCCGCACGCACCTCCCGGTGGGCACTCCCGTCACAGCGGGCCTGCTGTTCACCGAGTTCGTGGAGCTGCAGGACGTGGCCACCCGCTCGCAGATACAGACGCTGGCCCAGCACACCGACTGTCCGTGGACCCGGCCGCAGCTGGAGGCCTACACCGCCGACACCGCCGAGGCCGAGGAGCGCTACCAGGCCGAGGTACTGGGCAAGCGCGTCTCCGTGCTCAACCTGCTGGAGCGCTTCCCGGCGGTCGAACTGCCGCTGGGGGTCTTCCTGGAGATGACGGGCCCGATCCGTCCGCGGTTCTACTCCATCTCCTCCGCCCCGCTGGCCAATCCCCGGCACGTGCGGCTGACCGTCGGTCTGCTGGAAGGGCCGGCCCTGTCCGGCGACGGCCGGTACCGCGGCACCTGCTCCTCCTACATCGCGGGCCTCAATCCCGGGGACGTCTTCTACGGCTACGTGCGCGTGCCCTCCCCGACCTTCGCCCCGCCGATCGATCCCGCCACGCCGCTGATCCTCATCGGCCCCGGCACCGGCATCGCGCCGCTCCGCGGCTTCCTGGAGGAGCGTGCCTGGCAGCACGCGAACGGCACGCAGATCGGCCTGTCGCAGGTCTTCGTCGGCTGCCGTCACCCTGAGCACGACTACTTCTACCGGGACGAGATGGAGATGTGGGCGCTGTCCGGCATCGCCCGGGTCCACACCGCCTTCTCCGCGGTGACCGGACACCCGGCCCGGTTCGTCCAGGACGCCATCGCAGGCGCCGCCGACACCGTGTGGCAGGCCATTCAGGACGGCGCGTACATCTACGTCTGCGGCGACGGCCGCCGCATGGCACCCGCCGTGCGTGAGGCGCTCGCCGCCATCTACCGCAAGCACACCGGCAGCGACGACGAAGCCGCCCAGCAGTGGCTCGCCCAACTGGAAGCGGACGAACGCTACCAGCAGGACGTCTTCGCCTGACCCCTTCAGACGCCGGGGGCGCGTGGCGCATCTGCCGCCCCGCACGCCCCCGGCCACCACTCACCCGCGATGCACCCCACGGCACCCGTCGGCCCGAACCGCCGGGAATGCCGCTCACAGAAAGCAGAGCACCATGGACACCATGCTCGCCGGACGCTTCCACCTGGACAGCAAGAAGTTCGCCGTGGAAGAGGTCCCCGTCCCCGTGCCCGGCCCGGGCGAGGTCCTCATCGAGGTCAAGGCCGCAGGCGTCTGTCTCTCGGACGTCCACCTCCTCGACGGCTCCCTCGTCCCGTTGTTCGCCACCTCCGACACGGTCACCGTGGGCCACGAGATGGCCGGTGTGATCCACACTCTCGGCCCCGACCTCAAGCGCGGCCTGACCGTCGGTACCCGCGTCACCCTGGAGGCCGGCAAGACCTGCGGCCAGTGCGCCGGCTGCGTACGCCGCCGCCCCTGCACCCAGATGCTCACCGCCGGTATCGATTACGACGGCGGCTGGGCCCAGTACACCGTCGCCCGCGAGGACACCCTCATCCCCATCCCCGACAACCTTCCCTTCGACCAGGCCGCGATCATCCCCGACGCGGTCTCGACCCCCTACGCTGCCGTCGTCGCCACCGCGGGGGTGCGCCCCGCACAGTCCGTCGGAATCTGGGGTGTGGGCGGTGTCGGCGCCCACAACGTCCGCGTCGCCCGCCTGGCGGGCGCAGCGCCGATCATCGCCGTCGACCCGCTGCCCGGAGCTCGGGAGCGGGCCCTGGCCTTCGGTGCGGATTTCGCCCTGGACCCGGCCGCCTCCGACTTCGCTGACCAGGTCCGCGCGGCCACCGGCGGGCGGGGTCTGGACTTCGCCTTCGACTGCGCCGGCGTGCCGGCGGTCCGTGAGCAGGCAGCCACCGTGCTCGGCCTGAACGGAGTGCTCATCCTGGTCGGTATCAGCCCCAGGCCGATCACCATCAGCGAGGGCCTGACCTTCAACTATCTGGGCAAGCAGGTGCGCGGCCACTACGGCGGCACTCCCGAGTCCGTCACCGAGCTGGTCCGGCTGGCCGAGGTCGGTCGTCTCGACCTGGCCCCGTCCATCACCGACCACATCCCGCTCGCCGAGGCTGCCGACGCGGTCAACCGGCTGGAGAACAAGATCGGCGACCCGATCCGCCTCATCCTCGTCCCCTGACAACTGAACAGAAAGTAGATCAAGACCACCCCGGGCAGGGGTGAGTGGGCGCCGGTGCTAGAGGGAGTACCGGCGCCCACTGTTTGCCGGTGTCCGAGTCTGGCGCACCCGGACTCCTGGGCAGGTGAAGCCGGGCAGGGCGAGCCCGGCGATGTCTCCGCGCGGGACGCAACCATGCACTGGCCGCCGCAGTGGGAATGGAACGCGAGGCCTCCTTGACCGCGTTCAGGTGTACGCCGACAGGTGCCGCGTGTCGGCCAGTCGAAGCCCAGCAACCTCGCGATCGTCTTGGCGGGCCGGGTGAGTTGGTGCTCATACGACCCGGGGAAGACCCTCCACGTCCAGCGCTGCCGGGGCCGAGAAGAGCTCCGGCGCGTCCAGGGCGCACTCCGCCCAGACCGTCTTGCCGTGCCGGGCGTGACGTGTGCCCCAGTGCTCGGTGACTTGGGAGACCAGAAGCAGGCCGCGGCCGCCCTCGTCGTAGCCCCGGGCGCGGCGCTGGTGAGGGGTGGTGCTGCTGCCGTCGGAGACCTCGCAGAGAAGGGTGCGGTCGTGGATGAGACGTAGCAGGATGGGGGGTCGGCCGTAGCGGATGGCGTTGGTGACGAGTTCGCTGACGACCAGTTCGGTGGTGAAGTCGAGTTCGTCCAGCCCCCAGGTGGTCAGCTGCTGGGAGACGTTCGCCCTGGCTCGCGAGACGGCGGCGGGGTCGGCCGCCACGTCCCAGCTGGCGACCTGGCGGCTCCCGAGGGCGTGGGTGCGGGCCAGGAGCAAGGCGACGTCGTCGTCCGGGCGAGCCGGCAGCAGGGTTTCAAGGACGGTGTCGCAGGCGGACTCGAGGGAGGTAGCGGGTTGGGCGAGGGCTTGGCGGAGCAGGGTGAGGCCCGTCTCGATGTCGTGGTCGCGGGCTTCGATCAGGCCGTCGGTGTAGAGGGCGAGGAGGCTGCCTTCGGGCAGGTCGATCTCTGCCGCTTCGAACGGCAGACCGCCCAGGCCGAGCGGCGGGCCCGGCGGCAGGTCGAGAAAGTCGACGGTACCGTTCCCGTTCACCACGGCAGGCAGCACGTGACCCGCGCGGGCGAGGATGCACCGGCTGGAGACGGGATCGTACACGGCATACAGGCAGGTGGCTCCGATGTCCCCCACGGATTCGGTGTCCGTCTGGGCAGAGACTTCGGCGGACAGGCGGATGACGACGTCGTCCAGGTGGGTGAGGAGTTCGTCGGGCGGCAGGTCGATGTCGGCCAGGGTGCGAACGGCGGTCCGCAGCCGGCCCATGGTGGCGGCGGCGTGGATGCCGTGGCCGACCACGTCGCCCACCACGAGTGCGACCCGGGCACCGGACAGCGGGATGACGTCGTACCAGTCGCCGCCCACGCCGAGTTGGGCTGCAGCCGGCAGGTAGCGGGAGGCGACCTCCACGGCGGACTGCACGGGTGTACTGCGCGGGAGCAGACTGCGCTGGAGAGTGAGAGCGGTGGCGCGCGCATGCGTGTACCGGCGGGCGTTGTCGATGGCCACCGCCGCCCTGGCCGCGATCTCCTGGGCCAGGAGCAGGTCCTCGTCCCCGTACGCGTCGGGCTTGCGGTGACGGAAGAACTGAGCGACACCCAGGGTGGTGCCGCGGGCGCACAGCGGTACCACCAGCATGGATGCGGACGCGCCGAGGCGATGCCGGGAGGGCCGGCCGGTCACCAGGGCGCGAGCGGGTGGTGCTCCGTCCGTATACCTGTGGAACCGCTGCGGTGGAACCGGCGCCTCCCCGTAGATCGCCTCCAGGCAGTCCGTCTCTGGGCAACCGTCCGTCACCGACTGCTGGGCGATCCGGCGGACCAGGGGTGTGTCCGTCGCCGGGGGCTCGTCGCCGGAAGACGTCTCGAGGAGGTCGACGGTGACGGCGTCGGCGAAGCAGTCGGTGGCCAGGTCCGCCAACTCCTGGGCGGTGCGGGCGATGTCCAGGGTCGTTCCGACGCGTACGCTCGCCTCGTTCACGACTGACAGCCGCCACTGCACCTGGCGATCCCGTTCTTCCTGGAAGGCCAGGACGCCCGTCTCCGATGTGCGGTCCATGTACTCGGTCGCCAGTGTGATCAGCTTGCGTGTCGCCGCGCTGATCGGTTCGGCATCGCTGGTGAGCCGTGACAGCTCTTCGAGCAGCCGGTCGAGGGCGAGGCCCTGTGCGAGCCGGAAGGCGCGCAGCATCGCTGTGACCGGCTTCCCGCGCTGAGCCAGCCGACGCGCGCGCTCCGCGTCGGCGGCCGGCGGACTGATCCGCCTTGGCTCGGTGTGGTGCTCGATGCCGAAGAGCAGGGCGACGACGTGCTCGGTGACGTTCTCCGCCGTCATCTGTGCGATGTCCGGTTCGTCCCACAGTTCGGGGACCTCGCGCCGCAGGCATTGCTTCACGTCGTGGATCAGCTCGTCCGCTCGCGGGCTGAGTTCATGCGCGGCACGGGACAGGAGACTGTCCGCGGAGAAGTCCACACCCACGACGTTACGCCGCCCTGATGGACGGCGAGGCCTCAGCCGGCTGCCTCTGGCTCAGCGGTGTCCGGGCAGCGGCCGCCGGGTGACCTGGTGTGCGTCGTCCGGAGGGACGCCGAGCATGCGCAGGACCATCTCGGCCAGGTCGGAGGCGGTCTCGTCCCCGTCGAGATCGGGACGGGCCAGCCGCAGTGCCACGAGGGACATCAGGGTGCCGCCCAGGGCGGACAGGGCGGTTGTCGCGTTGCGGCAGGTGAAGCGGCCCGAGGCGATGCCGTTCTCCAGGTCGCGCAGGGCTCGCGGGGCGAGTCCGCGGTCGGAGTGGATGTAGGCCAGACCGCGGTCCCGCAGGATCCGCATGAGTTCAGGGTGGGAGTCGGCCATACGGGCGGTGAGCCGGAAGCCCGCGGCGACGAGCTCGGCCGGGTCGTCGATTCCTTCTACGCGCTCGTCTATGACCTGCCCGAACTCGTCCAGGGCGTCTGTCACCGCGGCGTCGAAGAGCTCCGTCTTGGACTCGAAGTGGTTGTAGAAGGAGCCGAATCCGACGTCCGCGCGCTCGGCGATGGCCTGGATGCTCGCGCTGGTGTCACCGGTCTCGGCGAGGATCTGCCGGGCCGCGCGGACGAGCGCCTGACGGGTCTCGGCTCGGCGTCGCTCGAAGCGGTTCTTGGGCGGGGCTGACGTCGGCATACCGCGAGTGTAACAACCGCCGCGATGAGTCTGCCATTACTGATGAGATTATCAATTATTTGGGTCCAGCCTATTGACGGTGAGGAACGGCAAAGTTGATGATTTCCTCATTACAGCAGTGTTGCTTGGAGGACACCATGTCCCACACCCCCGTTAACAAGGCCGTTCCCCAGACGCCCCACCAGGACCTCCACAGTGAGCAGGGCGCCCTGCGTGGCGAGCACCCCGGACGCTCCCGGAATCCCTTGATCAAGGTGGCGGATCTGGCCTGGCTCGAGTTCGAGAAGCCGGATCTGGACCGGGCCGAGGTCTTCGCCCGTGACTTCGGGTTCGCGATCGCCGCCCGCACCGAGGGGGAGCTGTGGCTGCGCGGCACTTTCGCGGGCTCACCGTGCATGGTCATCCGGCGGGGGCGGGCGTCCCGGTTCATCGGACCGGCGTTCCGCGCGGCCGAGCGGGCCGACCTGGACCGGCTGGCCCGAGCCACCGGCAGTACGGTCCGGGACATCGGCGTACCGGGCGGTGGGCAGTCGGTCGCCCTGCTCGATCCCTCGGGCCTGCCGGTGCGGGTGGTGCACTGCGCCGAGCAGCTGCCCGCGCTGCCCGAGCAGGAGCCGCTGATCCTCAACTTCGGTACCGACCACCGTCGTACGAACGCCACCCAGCGCCCGCCCCGCGAGCCGTCCCGTATCCAGCGGCTGGGCCATGTGGTGCTGGAAACACGGGTGTTCGCCCGCACCCTGGACTGGTACCTGGACACCCTCGGGATGATCGTGTCCGACTTCCTGTTCCTGGACGGGCAGCGCGGGCGCGGGCCGACGATGACGTTCATCCGGTGCGACCAGGGGAGCGTGGCCGTCGATCACCACACGCTGGCCCTGCACCTCGGGCCCGGAACCGGCTACGTCCACTCGGCCTACCAGGTCACCGACCTCGACGCGATCGCCGCCGGCGGGGAGTACCTGGCCGAGCGCGGCTACCGACGCAGCTGGGGCATCGGCCGGCACATCCAGGGCAGCCAGCTGTTCGACTACTGGCGCGACCCCGACCACTTCATGCTGGAGCACTTCGCCGACGGCGACCTCTTCTCCTGCGACCTGGAGCCCGGCTGGGCACCGATGTCGGCGAGCGGCCTGGCCCAGTGGGGTCCGCCGGTCACCCGCGACTTCCTGGGCGCCACCCCTTCCCCCGCCAAGCTGCGCGAGGTCATGACGGCCCTGCGTGGCGACAACGAACTCGACCCCGCACGCCTGCTGGGCCTGATGAAAGCGATGAGCTCATGAGCACCAACGTTCTGCGTACCACCGACGGCTGGTGGGTCGTCCGGGACGAACGCGCCGTCCGCATCCAGACCAAGGCCGTCACCACCGCCGAACTGCTCGCCGACCGGGACGCGGTCCGCGAGGCCGCCGCCTCCGCCGAGAGTGGCACGCCCGTCGCCGACCTGGTGGCGCTGCCGCCGGTCACCACCCCGTGCCGGGTGGTCGCCCAGATGGTCAACTACCGCAGTCACGCCAAGGATTCGGGCTTCACCGGCGACATCCCGCCCACCTTCTTCCGCAAGGCGTCCGGCTCGGTCAGCGGCCCCCACGACACGATCATCCGTCCCGCGCACGTGAAGTTCCTCGACTACGAGGTGGAACTCGGCCTCGTCATGGGCGCGACCCTGCCCGTGGGCACCGTCGTCGAGGAGCAGGACCTGCCGCGCTACGTCGCCGGCCTGGTCCTGACCAACGACGTCAGCGCCCGCGACGTCCAGCTGACCAAGACCCAGTTCTACGAGAGCAAGTCCTATCCGACCTTCACACCGACGGGTCCGTACCTGGCCCTGCTGGAGCCCGAGGACTTCACCCATCTGCTGAACCTGCGGCTGCGGCTGTCGGTCAACGGCGTGTCACGCCAGGACCGCACGCTGGCCGACATGATCGTGCGGCCCGCACAGGCGCTCACCCTGCTCGCCCGCTTCCAGACCCTCGACCCGGGCGACCTGCTGCTGACCGGCACTCCCGGCGGCACGGCCCTGAAGGCCCCGCCCAAGGCCGCCGAGAAGATCGCTGCGCTGTTGCCGCCCGCACTGAAGTGGAAGGCGTTCTTCAAGGGCCAGGCCAAGAATCCCAAGTACCTGCGCAACGGTGACCTCATCACCGCAACGATCGCCACCGCGGACGGACGGATCGACCTCGGCGAGCAGCGGACCCCCGTTACGGACGCACCATGAAGGCAGCATCCCGGAAGCCGGTGGTGATCATCGGCGCGGGACCCGTCGGGGTCACGGCCGCCCTGCTGCTCGCCCGGCACGGAGTGCCCAGCGTCGTACTGGAACGGCACCGGGACATCTACCCGTTGCCGCGCGCCGTCGTCGTGGACGACGAGATCCGCCGGATCCTGCAGAGCGCCGGGGTACACGAGGAGTTCGCCGCCCTCGCGCGACCGGCGCCCGGACTGCGGCTGCTGGACGCCGGGCGCCGGGTGATCGCCGAATTCCCGCGGTCCACCCACGGACACCACGGCTTCCCCCAGACCAGCATGTTCGACCAGCCCGAGCTGGAACGCCTGCTGCGTGACGCCTTGGCGCGTCGCCCTGAGTGCGAGCTGTGGAGTGGGGTGGAGGTCGTGTCCCTCACCCAGTCCGTCGCACGTGACACCGATGGACCGAACGATCCGACGGGTTCCGTCCGGGTCACTTTCCGTCGCGACGGCAGCGACGAGGAGGAGCACCTGTGGGCCGATGCCGTACTCGGCTGCGACGGTGCGGGCAGTCTCACCCGTGACGCCATCGGCGCCGTGTGGGAGGACCTGCACTTCGAGGAGAGCTGGCGGGTCATCGACGTGCGCACCAGTCGCCCTGTGCGCACCTGGGAAGGCGCCGAGCAGATCTGCTCGCCCACCCGGCCGGCCACCTTCATGCGCGTCAGCGAGGACCGTTACCGCTGGGAGTTCCGGCTGGCCGACGACCAGAACCTGGACGGACCGGACGGATGGGATCGCCTGCGCGAGCTGGTCGCCCCCTGGGTGGACCTGCCGTCCGACGCCTCGCAGGGCGGTGACTTCGAGGTGATACGGCAGGCGCAGTACACCTTCCGGGCCCGTCTCGCCGACCGGTGGTCCAGGGGGCGTGTCTTTCTGCTGGGCGACGCCGCCCATCTCACCCCGCCCTTCGTGGGGCAGGGTCTGTGCGCGGGCCTGCGCGATGCCCAGAACCTCACCTGGAAGCTCGCCCGGGTGCTCCAACGGGGTGCAAACGAGGGGCTGCTGGACACCTACGAACGTGAACGCAAGCCGCACGCCCGCCATGTGATCCGCGTGGCGGTCGCCGTCGGCTGGGCCATGACCGGCGGCCAGGACCGCGGTGCGGCGTTCCGTCGGGCGCTCGTGGGTACGGCCTGTCGCATCCCCGGTGTGACCGCGGCGGTGAGCCGTGACCTCAGTCCCGCCCTGACCGCAGGTCCACTCGTACGGCGCCGGCCCAGACTGACCGGCCGCGTGATGGCCGGCACCTTCTGCCCGCAGCCCTGGGTGCGGTACGACGGCAGGCGAGTGCGTCTCGATGACGTCCTCGGAGACTCCTTCGCCGTCCTGACCGCTGTGCCACCCACAGCACAGATGACGGTCGTGGCCACGGCGCTGGGCGCCCCGACGATCCGCGTCGACGACCTGGGCGACGACGGCACCCTGGCCGGCTGGCTGGCCCGCGGCCGTGCCGACGCCGTCCTGCTGCGCCCCGACCGCGTCGTGATGGACACCGTCCCGGCCGGCGCCGGCGACTTCACGGACACCGTCGCCTGGGCCCCCCTGCTGCACACGGCCCGCCGTACCGCCGATGCCCGGCCAGCCTGACGAGGAGCACCACACCATGACCACCCCGCACCCCGAGCCGTATACGGAACCCTTCTTCACTCCCGACCCGAAGTCGGCCGCCCGCAGCCGCATCGCGGACTTCGCCCGATGGGCGGCCCGGCACCGGGGCGCCGAAGGAATCCAGGACCCCACGGACTACCGAGCCCTGCACCAGTGGTCCGTCACCGACCTCGAAGGGTTCTGGGCCGCGGTGTGGGAGCACTTCGACATCGACGCGACCACCCCGTACGAGCGGGTGCTGGACGAGGAGACCATGCCCGGCGCCCGCTGGTTCCCCGGCGCCACCCTCAACTACGCCCATCACGCACTGCGCAACCTGCAGCCGGACGCTCCCGCGATCACCGCCATGGACGAGACCGGAGCCGGCTACGAGATCACCGGCCGGGAGTTGCGCGCCCAGGTCGCCTCCGTCGCTGCCGGCCTGCGCGACCTGGGCGTCGGACAGGGCGACCGGGTGGTGGGCTACCTGCCCAACACCCCTCACGCCGTCATCGCCTTCCTCGCCACCGCAAGCCTGGGCGCGGTGTGGTCGGTGTGCGGCCAGGACTACGCACCCAAGGCGGCCGCCGACCGCTTCGCCCAGCTCGAACCCACGGTGCTCATCACCGCTGACGGCTACCTCTTCAACGGCACGACCCACGACCGCCGCGCCGCCTCGCTCGAACTCGCCGCCGCCCTGCCGACCCTGAAGGCCACGGTGCTCGTGGACCACGTGGGCCTTGAGTGGCCCGAGGGCGGGGACTCGGGGCTGAGGGTTCCCTGGGAGGACGCGGTCAGCCGTGTCGAGTACCTCACCATTGCCCCGGTGCCGTTCGACCACCCCCTGTGGGTCGTCTTCTCCTCCGGCACCACCGGACTGCCCAAGGGCATCGTCCACGGGCATGGCGGGGTCCTGCTCGAACACCTCAAGATGCTCGGCCTGCACACCGATCTGGGCACCGGGGATCGCCTGCTGTGGTACACCACCACCCACTGGATGATGTGGAACCTGGCCGTCTCCACCCTGCTGACCGGTGCGGCCACCTGCACCTACGACGGCAGCCCGGTGCCACAGGAGCGTCCGGAAGTCCTGTGGGAGCTGGCCGCCCGCCACAGAGTCACCGTCTTCGGCACCAGCCCCCAGTACCTGCTGACCATGGCCAAGCTGGGCATCGAACCCTCTGTGTACGACCTGTCGGCCGTCCGCGTCGTCGGCTGTACCGGCTCCGCTCTGCCCGCCTCCGCCTACCCGTGGGTCCGCGACCACGTGGGCGCCGGCGTCCAGCTGGCCTCCACCAGCGGCGGCACGGACATCGTCTCGGGCTTCGCCGGCAGCGCCTCCACGACCCCCGTCTGGGCGGGGGAGCTGTCCGCCCCCAGCCTCGGCGTGGCCCTGGCCGCCTACGACGCGAAGGGCACCCCTGTCCTCGACCAGGTCGGCGAACTGGTCGTCACCCGGCCCATGCCGTCCATGCCGCTGTACTTCTGGAACGACCCCGACGGCAGCCGCTACCGCGACGCCTATTTCGGTGCCTATCCCGGTGTGTGGCGGCACGGCGACTGGATCACACTGACCTCGCACGGCTCGGTGATCGTCCACGGCCGCTCCGACGCCACCCTCAACCGCAACGGCGTGCGCCTGGGCAGCGCCGACATCCACGACGTCGTCGAACGCCTCCCCGAGATCACCGAGGCTCTCGTCATCGGCGCGGAGGAACCCGACGGCGGCTACTGGATGCCGCTCTTCGTGGTCCTCGCCGACGGGGTCGATCTGGACAACTCCCTGCGCGACCGGATCCGCGACGCGATCCGCACCGGAGCCTCTCCCCGCCACGTCCCCGACGAGATCCTCGCCGTACGGGCCCTCCCGCACACGAAGACCGGCAAGAAGCTCGAGGTTCCCGTCAAACGCCTGCTCCAGGGTGCCCCCGCCGAGCAAGTCCTGAATCCCGAGGCCGTCGACAATCCCGATCTGATCGCCTACTTCGCCCGCTTGGGCGCGGAGCGGAACAAGCGGTCAGCACACGACACATGACGTCGGCCAGGGGACCCCGGGCCCACGTGACAGCACCGGGTCCATGTGCCCTGCCCGGCTCCGCAGACCCCGTCCCCAGGGGGTGGTGCCGGGGCGGTCAGCCCGCCCCGGCACCACACACAACCGAAGCAAGAGAGAAATGATGAGCATGACCGACCGCGAACCGCAGGCCCTCGACGTCCTCGACGACGCCGGACGAAAAGTGTTGTTCACCGAGGCCCGCACCGCGAACACCTTCGCCGAGGTGGCCGTCGCCGACGACGAACTGGCCATGATCTGGGAACTCGCCCGCTGGTCGCCGAGCGCCGCCAACGGCCAGCCTCTGCGCGCGCTTTTCGTACGCACCCGCGAGGGCAAGGAGCGACTCGTCCGGCATCTCGACGAGGGCAACAGGGCCAAGACGCTCACCGCGCCAGCCGTCGCGATCCTGGCGTACGACCTTGACTTCCACGAGCAGATGCCGACCGTCTTCCCGGCCCGCGGCGACCTGCTGCGAGCGGCGTTCGCCGACCAGACCGACGCGCGCCAGAGCATCGCGGCCTACAACTCGGCACTGCAGACCGGAGTCTTCCTGCTCGCGGTCCGCGCGTCGGGCTTCGCGGCCGGTCCCATGGCGGGCTTCGACAAGGCCGGCGTGGACGAGGAGTTCTTCGCCGGTACCAGCTGGCGCTCGCAACTGGTGGTCAACATCGGTCACCCCGGTGCCGACCCGTGGTTCCCGCGGCTGCCCCGCGTGCCCGCCGAGGACGCCGTCGCCTGGGCCTGACGGCACTGCGGCCGCCTGGTGGGTGAGAGGCGCCATGCCGTGGGCGCCGGTGCTCCGCTGAGCACCGGCGCCCATTTCTCATGCATCGCCCGCTGTCGGTCGCCCTGTTGCTCGGCGCCGGCCGGAATGCCGACAGGTGCAGGCAGGAGGGTGCCGTTGGGCTCCTCCTGCCTGCCTCCCGGGTACGGTCAGAAGTCACCGATCCGGAGCCCAGCGTCCGCCTCCCTACCATCGGCGGTCGTCACGGCGACGTGCACGGCCTCGACACCTACGAGGCCAACGCGGCCCTCGGGCTTCCCGAGGACGCCCGCGACTACACCGCCGCCGCGCAGATGGTCACCGCCCTGGGCATCTTTGAGCTGGACCTACTGACCAACAACCCGGACAAGGCGGCCCAGCTGCGCAGCCTGGGTCTCACGGTGCCCACCACGTTCCCACGGCGGTCTTCACGACGGCTGGCCCACAACGTCCGTTACCTCCGGACCAAGGTAGTCCGCACCCAGCACACGCTGCCGCTGACGGAACTGACGTCGGGCTGACGGTCCACGATGCGGCAGAAAGGAAGGGCCGGCGACTCCCCAGCAGCGGGAAACGGCCCAAGTCCGCGCTGACCGACCGGCATGGATCGGTGACGGCGGGGCCACGGTCTACCGTCAATGGCCGCAGCGACATCTTCTTCCCGACCACTCTGACCAGCTCCGACCTAGCGGGCGGGGCGTCGACACATGCGCCGTGGCGAAGCCCGGGACCGTCTTCCCACGCTAGAGATTCGTGCCGGAGTCGTCCTCGTCATTCAAAGAGTCCCGCCGCTTCCTTTCACCCGGAGCAGAGTGGTCCTCCTGTTCGTCCAGTAGCTCCAGGAGCGCGGCGTCTGCCTTCTGCCTGTCCTCTTTCGTCAGTTCAAGAGGGGCGTTGCTGTAGACCGTGTACCGGTCGGGATCAATGATGTTGGCGGCCCTCAGGGTGAACGTCAGAAGGGAACGCCACCCTTTGCGGTGGCCGACTCTCGCCTGAAGCTGGACCTTGTAATTCCGGGGCTCCGGAACGAATCCGGAAAAGGGTGCCTCGAACTCGATGAAGAGCTGCTTCGCTTCTCTGCCGGCCACGGCGAATCCGGCTGGCAACTTCGGCTCGTCCTCCGGTCCGGGTTGAAGACGGGACGGTGAAGACCTCCACAGGAGTGGCAGATGGGAGGCGGGCTCATCGGGGAAGGTCAACCTAAGATCCTGCACGATTATCGGCTTGGCGCCGGTGTTGTGAAGGACGAGCGGAAGCCGCAGGCGAGCCATGGAGCAGTGGACAATCGCAGCAAAGGAATGAGGCTCCCAAGACTTCAGGTGCCCTTGCCGGGCGTTGATCCACCAGAAGGACGCGACGGTAAAGATCAACGCGCAAACCGACACAACGCCAGCACCAGGAATCGATGGAAACGCCTCCTGAACTGCAGCAGCCGCCGTCAACGGAAACACAAATTCAGTGTGCCAGCCTCAGGGTGCGCACGCGAACAGAACTCGGTGGGGTGGGGCCCTTGAGCTGCTCAGCCTCTCGTTGTGAATCAGCTGGTCTCCGTGATCCTGCGGCGATGAGGTGCGCCAGCAAAGCGTCCGTGACGATGCCGCCCAGGCTCGGGCCCCGGGCACCACCGCCTCCTGGTCGACTCCGAGGGCACCGCCCGGCCCTACCGGCTGTCCGCGGCGGGCGACGGGCTGGGTCCCGTGCTCGGCCCGCTGTCCGCATGGTCCCTGCCGGGCAGCCCCTCAACCGGGCTTCCTACCACCCGGTCCGGGGGCAGCCGCAGGCGAGGTCCGCGCCGAAGCCGTGGGTCAGCAGCCAGTACCGGCCAGCCGTTGCGGCGCTCCTTCCGGTTCGGACGGGCGAGTCCGCCCCGGTCTGGCCGAGCCCCGATCCGTCTGGCCAAGATCCGCTGGCGGATCGTGGAATGCCAACCCTCCGGAGGATCTGGCCATGCACCGCGTCGCCGCAGTCATCGTGCCGCCCGTGCTCAGCTTAGAGGTCTCGATCCCGCTCATGGTGTTCAACAGCGTCCCGAACTATGACGTGCGCGTCTGTACGGCGTGGCCCGCGCCGACGCCAACCGTCGGCGGCCCAGACATCGTGGTGCCGGACGGCCTGAACGCGGTCGATGGCGCCGACACGGTCATCGCTGTCGGCAGCGGCGGCGAGCAGGCTCCCACGGAAGTCCTCGACGCTTACGGAAAGCCGCGGCCACCGGCGCGCGGATCGCCTCCCTGTGTACGGGCGCCTTCGTACTGGCCCAAGCTGGCCTGCTCGACGGGCTACGCGCCACGACCCATAGGGGACTGGCCGGCGACCTCGCCACTCGCTTCCCGTCCATCGATGTGCAGCCCGACCTCCTCTTCCTCGAGGACGGCGGCATCTTCACCTCGGCGGCCGCAGCCGCCGCCATCGATCTGTGCCTGCATCTGGTCAGAATCGACTACGGCGCGGCGGTCGCCAACACGGCCGCGCGGCTCGCCGCCGTCCTTCCCGTACGGCCGGGCGGGCAGTCCCAGTTCATCGAGACACCGCTGCTGTTGCACCATGCGCCTTCTTGATCCGTCGACCAGAACGCTCCTACGGGGGGCGACGTCCACGACCACGTCCGAGATCACATCTTGAGGACCGTCTGGTGGCCGACGTGCAGCAGGTCGTTTACTCGGCCAAGGCCGAGTGACAAGTCACTGGCTGCGGGCTACCACCATCGACTCAGAGCCGGTGAGAGTGCATGAAGTGTTCACAGTGTTCCTGGCGTCGGGTTCGAGGACACCCGCGAACGTTGTTCAAGACCGTGGGGAGCGATGGAGACCGGGACTGGTGCGCTGGACACGTGACGTACCGACGAGACGGTCGAACGTGCTGCGGATGGCGTTGTTGCCGGCGCTGTCGGTGGCACGGGCCGGCGCCACCGTAACGTCACGGGCGCGTTCATCGGTGGAACCGCCTGCGCGAAGTAGTCCAGAATCAGCTCGGTCAGGCTGCCGTACGTTCGCTCGGTGTCGGCCTTCGGGCGGGATGTCTGCTTCCCCGCTCCCTCCCTGCTTCCGGGCTGCCGTGCCCGGGTGGTGCCGGCCGAGGTGTCGAGGGAGGCAGCCGGACGAGTGCCCACCCTGGGCTGCGTCGTAAGGTCCTTTGCGGGCGTTGGCCCTTTGCGCTGCGTAAGGCCCAACGCATGCATCATCGAGACACGGTCCACCTCGTAGGAGTGGGCGCGGTGGTCGACCCAGCTGAAGAAGGACTCCGCGACTGCGGGCTGAGGGACTGTGGGCAGCCGTCGGGGCTGCGCAGGGGCTACGAGCGTGCTTGGCACTTCTCTCCTCGTCGTGATTCTGGAGCGGCTCTGTGGCCGCGTCGAGCAGCAACGGGAGTCGGCAGGAACGGGGGTTGGGTGGTTGCCGAGACGTCGATGGTCTGTGTGGGCAGGTCGCCGGCGTAAGCGTCCATCTGTCCTCCACAGATACACGAGCGGGCCCGGACCGGTTGGTCTGGGCCCAAGGGCCGTCCGGGAAGGCGTAGGCCGTCTTCCTAGGTTCGGCCGCCTTCTCTTGCGCTGCGACTGCTCAACCGTCCTGCCGGCGCCCCATGGTGGGTTATGGCTCTGCAGTCGATCGGCTTGGAGGGCCCGCAGGGCACTACTGTCCACAAGCTTGAAGGGGAGCTGGTGCCGATCCTGGCGGACAGCTCGGGCGAGCCGGTCGTGGCCCGCTGGACACCCTCCACCGGTTTTGTCAGTACGTGTGACTGATTCCCAATGACCGTTGTCAAGCGTCGAGGGTGCCTGGCTGACTCCGCGGTCCGTCAGGTTGGATGGCACCGTGGCGAGACGACCCAAGACGAAGAAGAAGCGACCGTCCTTCGGCATACCGAGGGAGATCATCCTGCTGACTGGGCAAGATGTGTGGCCCTACACGTTCATTGCCGACGACTCGGGTGGCGGATGTGGCAAGGTGCCGATGCCCGCCGATGCGGCCCTTGAGGACGTAAAGACGGCGATCTTCACGCAACTTGCGGACCACACCCGCACACTCCACGATGTTGAGATCGACGTTGAGTGGTCCTCCCTGACGCCGGATTCGTGGGTGGGCCACGTCCGGCGTGTCACCGCGGAGGAGCCTGCTTCCCTGGCGCGAGTACCGGAAGTCGGCTGACCACGGGTCGGCTCACCACCGCAACGCATTTGAGCCGTCGCTGTGATCAGACATCTGCCGCCGGGTCCTGGTGGCACTTGGTGCAAGAAGTTCTGGGGGCGGTATGGCGGGACCGGCAGTTGGATTGTGGCTCTTCGAACAACGCGGGTTCGCGGACATCCTGGCCGACGTGGTCCCCTGGTTGGAGACCTTCTGCGACCCGGTGGAGACCAAGGCCAGCGGCGACGTGGACTTCTGGGTGCGAGACGGTTCGGCCTTGGGCCTGCGGGCCTTCGATCCAGCCGGCGTCGGCGTGTTCTTCCTGTCAGTGGACGAGGAGACGCCTGCCGAGGACGAGGACTACTCATCCTTTTTTCGGCCGCCGGCGCAGGGGCTGGTAGTCGGCGCTGGCTGCTCGGGTCCGGTGAACCATATGCTGCTCGGTCACCTGACGCTCGCTCTGGCGTGCCGCCTCGATGCCCTAGTCGACTTTGACGGCCTCTTGAGTAGCCGCCCCGGCACAGGAGAGGACACGGGGACCGAGGCCGTCCTGGCCCGGGCGAGAGCACTGGCATCAGCCCTCCCGGGAAAACTCTCGGAGGTCTCCTATGACACTGGGGGCGGTGGACGGTGGCTTAGACACGTCGGGGACGTGGAATTTTTGCAGGCATGGCTGCAACATCCTCATTTCCACTTGATCAAGTAGCGTCGCAGCTTCGATCCTCCGGGAAGGTCACCTCGCTGGAAGAGGAGTTCAGCAGGGCCGAGTAGTGGTCCTGGCAAAAGGGCTGCAACTGTCGTGTCACGTTACGAGTCGTCATGGGCGGGATCGTGCAGGCCAGCCCCACCCGTCGGGTGTCTGAGCCGGGCGTTAGCCTCGGCCCCGCCACCGACCCTCTTGTTCCGGAGAAGACGAATGCCGATCCAGACCCACACCTGCGTGTCCGTCACCTGCGATGACTGCGACGAAGCGCTCACTGACCCGGTCACCGAAACGTCATGCGCTTCGACACCGAATCAGTCGGAACCGAGCCGTACACGGCCGAGGATCGCGGTCGGCAGGGCCAAGTTCGTGGTGCCAGCGCCTCAGAAATCGCGAACTTAGGCGCTTTCCCCGGCGGCTACATCGGCGACAGCACCCGTCGCGAGATCGAATACGCCCGCAGCCCCGGCGAGCCCGTCCGCTACACCCACCCCGTCGACAGGAACTGAGGCACTGACCACAAGGGGCCGGTCCCGCAGATGCGGGGCCGGCCCCCTTTTTTTTGCGTTGGGGTGATTGGTGAGGGGCACTCCTGTGAGCGCTCTTCGGCGGATCATCGCGCCGTGATAATCCGCGCAGGCCCGGAGATGCCTGCCACGGATTATCGCGGCGTGATATTACCGGTACCACTTGTGAGGTGAAATTATGTCAGACCGCGTGAACCGGTCGTCAAGGAAGCCGTGAGAGTCAGTAAGGGTGACGTCGTGGCCTCTCCATACCCTGACGGAGACCGGGAAAGGTGGCGTCCAAGCTTCCCCCGGCGCTCCAATGCGAACTGAAGATCCGGTGTGCCGAACTCGGCCTGGACATCCAGGATGCCGTTGAAGCCGGCATCACCTCCTGGCGGGCCAGCACCTGTCGGCTGCCCGAGATCGATACGTCGGGTGCCAAGTCGTTCTCACCGTGGCTTCCGCCGGGCCTGTACGACGGCCTCAAGGCCACCTGTGCGGATCGGTCCGTCTCGTACACGCAGGGGCTCGCGCAGAGCATCCGGCTCTGGCTGGACGAACATCCCTCCCCGGAGAACGCTGCGCAGTCCGTCGACCCGGGGCGGATCATAAACGCCCGCCAGAAGGGCGGTGTCGGCAAGACCACGGTGGGCTTCGGGATGGGCGAGGCCTACGCCGAAGACCCCGACGCCGGCCGGGACGCGCTCACCCGGTTCATCGCTTCCTTCGCCGACGGCGACCTCAAGCGCATAGGGAAGACCAAGGCCGACGTCGAAGAACTGCTCGACCCCCAAAGCCACCTGTCCGAAGCTTGGGATCGCGCAGATCGGGGCCATGCTCAGAACTTGTGGATCGATCTCGGGTGGGGTGCCTCGTGTGATGCGGAGGGCGTACTTTCCCGAGCGATCGACTCAAGGTCATCGAGCAGGCCCGCGTTGCAGCGCGGGTCGGGAAGGCACGCCCGTGCTGAAAGAGCGTTTTATTCTGGCGAGGGTGTTTGGCGGGAGTATGGACGTCTGTCCCGGTGAGGGCGACTGTGCTTTCTGTCTGCTGCCGTGACACCTGGGGCAGGGGACAACGGCCGGAGGTCCGTTTGGCTCCCTTCGCTCCTGTCTGATCCCAAGGCGCCCCCGCTCACCCCTGTTTGCGCCCTGTAGTCAATGGGCTGTCGGCGGCACTACCGAAACATGCCCCGACAGCGGCCGTATCCGAGTGGCCTGTCCGATGCCCGGTGGGAGTTGATGGAGCCCATTCTGTCGGCCTGGAGGGCCGAGCGGAGAGGGAAGGGCCTGGACATCGACCGGCCACCCGAGCACGACCTGCGCCAGGTTATGGACGCCGTCCTCTACGTCGGCCGTACCGGAATCCCCTGGCGCAACCCGCCGCACGACTTCGCACCGTGGGTGACGGTCTGCGGCTACTTCGCCGCCTGCCAGAAGGACGGCGTCTTCGACCAGCTCAACGCCGTGCTGAGGCGATTGGTACGCGAGGCGGAGGGCAGGGAGAGGGAGCCGAGCGCCTGCGTGGTCGACGCGTAGAGCATCAAGACCTCAGCAACCGTGCCAGACGTCAGCCAGGGCATCGACGCAGGGAAGAAGGGTTGCCGGTCGCAAGCGTCACATCGGCGTCGATACCCTCGGCCTTCTCCTAGCAGTGCTGGTCACCGCCGCGAGCGTCTCCGACAACGCCGGCGGCATCGAGGTGCTCTCACAGGTCACGAAGGCCCACCCGCGGGTGACGAAAGCCTGGGCCGACACCGGCTACCGCACCGCAGCCATCGACCACGGCGCCCGCCTCGGCATCGACGTCGAAGTCGTCAGCCGCGACCCCGGTGAGAAAGGCTTTAGGGTCATCCCTCGCCGCTGGGTCGTCGAGCGGACCTTCGGCTGGCTCATGCACCACCGGTGCCTGGCTCGCGACTACGAAACCCACCCGCACCGTTCCGAAGCCATGATCCGCCTCGCGATGATCGACTTGATGAGCCGTCGCCTCACCCGCGAAGCCACGCTGAACTGGCGCGGCAGATAGCTCGCCGGACAAGCCTCAGCGGTAAGGCATCACCCCTCGTCAAAGCCGCGGAAGCTCCCGGATCCATCAGCGGCGTCGGCGAACTCCGCAAAGTCCATGTTGGCGATGCTGAGGTTGGCCGAGATGTCAGGAAACCACCGAGCGGGGACCCTGAACGTCCGCCCAGGCTCGTCCGCGAGGTCCACGGCCAGGAGCGAGTGATCCGGATCCCTCATGGTGGCTGCGTCCGCCAGAAACATGTAGATGACCTGGTCGTCTTCGTCCGCAGCAGCCTCTTCATCCACCAGTGTCTGGACCCCCACGCCGGCAAAGCGAAGCTCGCTGACGTACGTGGCATGGGGGTACTCGCCAGCCGCGTCGAGGGCGGCTCGAAGTGCGTCCCAGGCTCTCTCGTCACTGAATTCGGTACGCATGACCAGCGATGTCAGATCATCAGGCTGAGGCAAAGGCATCCTGTGATCCTCTCACCTGACGCTGACATCGACCGTCACGAGACCAGGCACCCACCACGCCAGCGGAACTCTTCAGGCAACCCGGCGATACCAAACACCCCCGCATGGACAAAACGCTCTTTAAGCTTGTCGTTTAACGTCCGCGCCGTTCTGGGTGGATCAATCGATCCAGATCAGCATCGCGTGACCGGTGGACGCGGCACCCCGGAAGAACTCTGTCAGGGGCGTGAACAGATGGCGGGCCGAATCCAGTGAGGCCGAGGAGTCCCAGATCTGGGGGTAGATCTCGGCCCTGGTGAGTTCGGAGGGATCGACCCCCTGGATTAGCTGGTCATACGCGGTCTGGTGCAGGATCTCAGCGGCCAGCCGTACCCGGTCCAGGGTCAGGTATTGCGGCGGTCCATAGCCCCAGTCAGAGTACCGCCGTCCAAGACGTACGACCGGTCTCCAGCGCGGCCACGATCGAGTAGGGCCAGCTGGGCACCATCTGGTGCTTGCCCTCACCACGGCCGAAGGTGTGGCAGAACGACCGGTCAGGGCAGGTGTTGGAGTCCGGCCGTAGCCACGGTGAGACGTCCGCGGCCAGCACCAGTCGGCCGTCCGCAGCCTGCGGCGGTGGAAGCCCGGCCAGCGTGCGACGCAGCCGGGTGACGTCTATTGGCCCGTGGTTGAGGCCGCCGTAGAGGGCTCCGTGTCCGCGCCGGTGCTCAGGTGCCAGAGCGAGATCGACCAGAGTCCGCACCGGACCGTCCGAGCACAGCAAGGCGTCGCACAGCTCTGACGACGTGGTGCGATAGAGGGCTGGGGGTGCCGGCCTGGCGGTTCGGCTGATGGGTGATCACCTCTGGGCGGCGCGGTCGGAGACCAGGCCGGCCACCCCCGAAGGCATCCGGTGCAAGCTGAAACGCCTGGTCACACGGGGCATCCTCACCGAACCCGAACCCGGCCTGTTCACTCAGCCCCGCGCCTGACCACCAAGCCACCCTGCCGACCAGGGCCCCTTATCCAACCCCAAGACCGAAGCGGGCATTACGTTACGTACCGCACTCTCAGAGGCGACCGAACTGGATCAACGCTGTTGCCGCATTGCTTCCTCGACCCTTGTCCGGGTCCGCCTTATCGCCCATGGGCCGGCTATCAGGACCGCAAGAGCAACCACACCCGAACTGACCAAGGTTTCGGTCCACGGTGTTCCGCTCTGCCTCCACACCACGATCGTCGACGCAGTAGCCACAGCGTCGACCCCGAGCAGGACTGCCCATAGGCGGCCCGTAGACATCGATCTATCAGACATAGGCCGTACCTTACGACCTGGTGCGTGATAATGATCAAGGCACTGCCGAGGCATGAAGTAGGCCGAGCGGCTTGGGTGTTGTTGTGATGCAATACCTGGGCCGCACGGCCTTGTCCGAGCGTATCTTCACCGGCCTCCAGCCGCGGCGGCTCGGCAAACTCGTCGTCGAGCTCGCCGGCGCCTGGATGGCAGCTGGGGAGTCCCGGCTGCGAGAACGTCGAGGTCACGAGCGTATGCGCGCGCCCGGGGCGGGCCCGGACCACGAGCTGGTGTTCGTCGACCGCGTCGTCGTCACCCTGGTGGCGCTGCGCTTCCAACACCCGCACGCGGCCCTGGCGGAGTTACCGCTCCACGGTCACCCGCGCGATCCGCGAGATCCGTCCGCTGCCGGCAACCCGCGGCTTCGCCGTCCCCGGCCACCCCGACCTGCGACTTCATACCCAGGCGAACGTCTTCGCCTATGCCGCCGCCGAGGGCGTCGAGCTGCGCATTGACGGCACCGAGGTCCAGGTCCGCCGCCCGCGCGCGAACAAGCCGGGCCGTCGCGCGTACGTCTCGGGCAAGAAGAAGATGAACACCAAGAAGGCGACCCTCGTCACCGACGGCGAGGGACGCACGCTGTGGGCCGGGGCGTTCCGCCCCGGCCGCATGCACGACCAGACGGCGCTGCGGACCGAGGGCATCGCCGACCTGTTTGAGCGGTTTCCCGAGGTTAAGGCCAAGGTCGACGCCGGGTACCGGGGCCTGTCCAAGGAGTTTCCCAACCAGGTCCAGGCCCCGCCGCTCAAGCCGAAGAAGGACGCGACACCGGAGGAGGTCGCCACCTGGGACGCGGAGCGTCACCAGCAATCCTCGGAACGGATCTGCGTAGAACACGCCAACGCCGAGCACAAACAGTGGCGGGCCCTCCAGCGGTTTCTCGGACGACGCGAATACTTCGAGGAGACCTACACGGCCGTGGCCGGCCTGGTCTCCGACCGCACCGCCGAGAGGTGATCACCCGTCAGCCGAACCGCCAGGCCGGCACCCCCAGCCCTCGATCGCACACCACGTCGTAATAGCGCGTCGCCCCGCGAGGTCAGGCACGCGTACAGCTCCGACCGGAAGTTTGACACCTCCGCGAGCGCATGCCGTGGGGCACCCTGAGACACCAGACTCACAACTACGACCTTCGCGCTGATCCACTCTGTGACGGAGCACAGGATCAGGCGAAGGCCGCCTTCACGTCCGGCGAACTGCGAAAACGCTGATCAAGTTCGAGCCGTGTTCGACGCCAGGCGTTAGACGACAAGCTAAGGCCACCCCTCACACCCAGACCGAGGCTCGGAGCCGCCCTCGGGGTCCGCGTCCTGGCCGGTCATGCGACGTCGATGTCCAGCTCGGTGTCCGGTCGGCAGAGCGGGCACGGCGTGAAGAACTGATCGTCCTTGGCGAGCACCTGGCGTGCGACCTCGGGGGTGATCGGGCGGAGTTTCATGTGTGGCATGCAGGTTGCCGTGTGGATCATCCCGCCTGTGGGGCGGCCGGCCTTCCGCTGCTCTTCGATCACGAGCCCGACCGGCTGAGCAGACGCCCGGTCGGTCGGCTGGCTTCGCTGTGGTTGGTGTGGTTGCTGCGTGGGTGCTGATGTCGCGGGGCGCGGGATCGATGTGTGGTCGGCGCGGGAGATCGCGGCGAGGACGGCACCACGCTGGAGGCGCAGGTAGGTGGCGACGGTGTCGGTGTCGGCGATCTGCTTGTCGAGGTGCGCCAGGATCGCGCGCAGGCGCGGGGTATCAGGCGGCAACTCGTTCACACGTTCGATTCTAGAGGGTGTGTCCCGTGGCGGTCGTCCTGTGTCATCGAACCTTGAGTGTTGCCATCGAAGGCCGAGCGGCGAAACGCCTGGTCGCGATCGCGACGGCGCCGTGTCCTGTTTGGCGCGCCGACGGGTTGTCGCTGAAGTGGGTGAGCGGGCGGTCCCGTTTACATCTGGGCGGCGGCCGGCGCGGCTTCTGCTGCGGGGGCATCTCGTAGGCCGAGTCGCAGGTGTTCGACGTGGAAGAGGGCCTGTTCCAGCAGCTCTGCCACGTGGTTGTCGTAGAGGGCGTAGACGATGGAGCGGCCGCGACGTTCCCCGGTGACCAGGCCGAGGTTGCGCAGCAGGCGGAGTTGGTGGGAGCAGGCGGAGGGTTCCATGCTCACGGCTTGAGCGAGGTCGCCGACCGCGCAGGGTCCTTCCTGGAGGCGGGCCAGGATGTACAGCCGCGACGGGGTGGCGAGGGCTTGGAGCGTGGCGGCGACGTCGGTTGCCCCCGCCGCGTCCAGGCGTTCGCGGGCGGTGGCGGGGTTTTTGTCAGTAGCTCCGTGACCCATGGCGTCCATCCTACCGGTCACATCTGAAGACCTGTTCATATGTTCCTGTACGGTGGAGGTGTCGTCTTCTTCCGCCCTGAGGGGTCTTTTCGTCATGCCTTCTGACCTGCTTCAGCGAACCGCACGGGCAGCCCCGGCCGCTCCGCGTACGGCGCCGAAGCGCCGCACTCGGGTCTTCGCCCTGGCTGAGGCTCGCTGGGCCGCCGCGGCCCTGGTGCTGTTCCTGATCGCGCTCCCGCTTCAGCTCACCGGCGCACCCACCTGGACATGGGGGCCGCTCTACGCCCTCGCCTACGTCACGGGTGGGTGGGAGCCGGCCTGGGCAGGCCTGACAGCCCTGCGGGAGAAGACCCTGGACGTCGATCTGCTGATGATCGTGGCCGCGATCGGTGCGGCCGCGATCGGGCAGGTGATGGATGGCGCTCTGCTGATCGTCATTTTCGCCACCTCTGGCGCGCTGGAGGCCCTCGCGACCGCCCGCACCCAGGACGCGGTCCGCGGCCTGCTCGATCTGGCCCCCACCACCGCGACCCGGCTGGCCGGCGACGGCGGCGAAGAGACCGTCTCCACCGAGGACCTGGCGGTCGGGGACATCGTCCTGGTGCGCCCAGGTGAGCGAGTCGGTGCGGACGGCCAGGTACTGGAAGGCGCCAGCGAGGTCGACCAGGCCAGCATCACCGGCGAGCCCCTGCCGGTCGCGAAGGAAACCGGTGACGAGGTCTTCGCCGGCACCCTCAACGGCACCGGCGCCCTGCGCATCAGGGTCGAGCGGGACACCTCGGACTCGGTCATCGCCCGGATCGTAGCCATGGTTGAGGAAGCTTCCGAGACCAAAGCGCCCACCCAGTTGTTCATCGAGAAGGTGGAGCAGCGCTACAGCCTCGCCATGGTTGCCGCGACCCTGGCCGTTTTCCTGATCCCTCTGGCGCTCGGCGCGGACCTCACCGGCTCCCTGCTGCGGGCGATGACCTTCATGATCGTGGCCTCGCCGTGCGCGGTGGTCCTGGCCACGATGCCGCCGCTGCTCTCGGCCATCGCCAACGCCGGACGCCACGGCGTCCTGATTAAATCCGCTGTCGTCATGGAGCGGCTCGGACAGGTCGACGCGGTCGCCCTCGACAAGACCGGCACGCTCACCGAGGGCACCCCCCGCGTCACCGACATCCGGCCCGTGCCCGTGGAGGGACGCGGGTTGGACGAAGACGCCTTGCTGGCTACGGCCGCCGCCGCTGAGCGCCCGAGCGAACACCCTCTGGCCCGCGCCGTCGTCGATGCTGCCCGCACCCGTGGCCTGGCCGTCGCCGGCACGCGGGACTTCACTTCCACTCCCGGAGTCGGTGTCACCGCCACCGTCGACGGCCACACCGTCTCGGTCGGCGCCCCGGCCCGACTCCTCGATGGCAACGGCATCAACTCCGCCCGCGTCGCCACGGTCGCGGCCGACCTGGAGGACGGCGGCCGCACAGCCGTCGTGGTCCTGCGGGACGGCGCCCCGGTCGGCGTGCTGGGCATCGCCGACCGTCTGCGTCCCGACGCCGCCGCGACCGTCGCCGCCCTGACCCGTCAGACCGGTCGAACCCCGATGTTGGTCACCGGCGACAACCCGCGCGCGGCCGCCCGCCTGGCCGCCGAAACCGGCATCAGCGGCGACGACGTCCACGCAGGCCTCCTGCCTCACGACAAGGTGCGAGCCGTACAACGGCTGGAGACCGAAGGACGCAAGGTGCTGGTCATCGGCGACGGCGTCAACGACGCTCCCGCCCTGGCCGCCGCCCACACCGGCATCGCCATGGGCCGCGCCGGGTCCGATCTCGCCCTGGAGACCGCCGACGCCGTCATCGTCCGCGACGAACTCGCCACCATCCCCAAGGTCATCGCCCTCTCACGGACAGCCCGACGGCTAGTGGTCCAGAACCTGGTCATCGCCGCAGTCTTCATCTCAGGCCTCGTCATCTGGGACCTCGCGGGCCACCTGCCGCTGCCACTCGGCGTCCTCGGACACGAGGGATCAACCGTCATCGTCGGCCTCAACGGACTGAGCCTGCTTCGCGACGCCGCCTGGACCCGTGCCGCAAGGGATGCGCAGTGAGCCGCCGGAGTAAGAAGGCCGCCCCCGCGCCCGGGGCTGCCCGGCCCACCGTCACCGTCTGCCGCGGTTGCTGCTGCGGCACCCGGGCCAAGGTGCCGCGCCTGGACCACGAGGCACAGCTCACCGACCTGCGAACCCAGCTGGCCAGCATCGCCACGGTGCGACGTACCGACTGCCTGGATGCGTGTGAGCGGGCCAACGTTATCGTCATCCAGCCGTCCGCCGAAGGCCGTAAGGCCGGCGGACGCCCCGTGTGGCTCGGGCAGGTCAACGACCCCGACGCCGCCGCCGACATCGCCGCCTGGGTCAAGGGCGGCGGCCCCGGTCTCGCCGATGCGCCCGACGTCCTCGATCTCTACACGTTCAGCCCGTCCAGACGCGTCCGCCACGAATTCGAAGGTTGAGCACCGCAGTTCCTCCAAGCCGGTCGGCGCACTACGTGAATCCTGCTGTGCCGCGATGCAGGGCTACCGCGTCCGCTATACCCTCGCCACCAAGCTCGCGAACGAGCTGGTGGAGGCCGCCGACGAGAAGCAGTTGAACAAGACCATCGCTCGATACGGCCGCGTCGACCTGCTCTGCATCGATGAACTCGGCTACATGGAACTCGACCGCCACGGTGCCGAACTCCTCTTCCAGGTCCTGACCGAACGCGAGGAGAAGAACAGCGTCGCCATCGCCTCGAACGAGTCCTTCGGCGGCTGGACCAAGACCTTCACCGACCCCCGCCTCTGCGCGGCCATCGTCGACCGCCTCACCTTCAACGGCACCATCATCGAGACCGGCACCGACTCCTACCGCCTTGCCAGCACCCGGGTGCGGGCCGAAGCACCCGCCAAGGCCGGCTGACCGCTGCGTGCTTCAGCTTGATGGTCCTCCACTCCAAAGCGGAGGACCATCAAGCACTGTTCCGAGGATGTTCGCCGTGAGCATTTCATCGATGCAGCTGCGCAGCCCGACGCCGGTGGGGTCGACCCAGGTGAGCCATGGCACCGGCTGGAGTAGGTCGTCGTATTGACGAGTGCCGGGGTCGGTGAGGAGGGTGCGGAGCTCGTCGGGGGCGGGGTCGGTGACCAGGCACAGCCAGGCCAGGCCGGCGCCGATGCGGACCTCGGGCGGTCGCCCGGGATCCGACCAGAGGTCCCGGGCCCACCTGGGAGCGTGGTCATCCTGGTGTTCGCGGGCGAGTTGGGCGACTGCCAGGATCAGGCTCACCCGGACCACCGCATCGTCTTCCTTCGCCAGCCTGAACTGCAGAGCCGAGGAGACGTGTGAAAGCTCGCCGGTCGCCGCCGCAAGGACGTAGGCGGTCACGGAGCGGACCTCGGGGTCGGGGCCGGAGAGAAGCGGGAACAGAAGGTGCAGGTCGTCCGTGATGGCCAGACGGGCGGCCTGGATCGTCCAGTCCACTGGGCACCCCGTGCTGCCCTCGGTCATCAACGGCTCCTCGGCGACCTGGAGCATGCCTTCCCGCGATCCGTCCCCCATGTGCTGACACCGGCCGATCTCGGCGACCAGGCGAAGTGTTCGGGCACGGAGCCCGGGGTGCCCGGTCGTTGCGATCCGGAGCAGGAACGGCACCGCCAGTGCTCCCACCGCGATCGTGCCGCCTTGGTGGTGAAGATTCGTCCAGAGCTGCCGCAAGGCCCTGTCGGCGGCTTCGACGTCTCCGGAGCCGAGCGTCGTGAGGAGTCCGGGGATCTCCTCGCCCGGGCCGTAGAAGTGCGGGAACCGCTGCCAAGGGACCTCGTCGTACCTGAACCCGTCCTTGACCTCCCGCGGGATCGCGCCCACGGCCGTCCGCACGTCGCAGTCCGTGCCGACCCACCGTTCCGGCCAGCCTGCCCAACGGTCATCGTCCATGGCTTGGCCTTCCAGTCCACCGACAGCATCCGAACCCCGGGAAGTCTAATAACTGATGATCAAGAGCGTGGTCCCCTTGTGTCGTAGTCCGTTGGCACCACACGACCGTGACGTCACTTCTCGTGAGCATCCGCAGCACTCAAGATCGCCGACTGCTGTCCGAACCGCTGATCAAACGCTGCTACTTCACGGGCTCCGGTCCACTTCGTGTGGTCGCGTGACCCTCGGTTACGCCAACAGGACTCGTTTGCGCAGGAGCTCAAATCCTGCGCGGGCGAACATCTGGCGCTTGAGCATCTTGATCCGGTGGACATGACCCTCCACGACGCCGGAGTTCCAGGGCAGTGTGAGGCCCGCGGTGACGGCGTCGAGGTCGCGTTCGAGGTGTTGGGCGAAGCTCCGGGGGCTGAGCATTCGGTGGGGGAGGTAGCCGCTTCGATCCAGGTCGGCAACTGGTCGCCCTGGAGGTGAGCGACCATGTGACCGAAGGAGCGCAAGCCCGTGCCGTCCACCGCGGGGGAGCAGGCTTCGGGCGACAGCGAGCCGGTTCCGGTGCCGGGTGATGCGAACGGCAAGCCCTACCCGGGTAACACCGGCCGCTGAGCCACCGACCACGGGTGTGGCGGGGCCGGACCGGATGCCTTCGCCGCCGTCTGCCGCCGGTACGGCGAACGGCTGGACGACCTCCAGGACGCGCACGCCTATCTCCACACCGCGGTGGTCAACGCCGCCCGCTCGGTGCTGCGTCGGCGGCGCACCGCGCGCGCGTACACCCCGCCGTACCAGGGGCCGGGAGCTCCGGTCGACGAACTGCTGCTGCTCGCCGAGGAGCACCGGCAGGTCTTCGACGCGCTGGCGCAACTCACCGCGCGCCAGCGCGAGGTACTGGTCCTGCGTTACTGGTCCGACCTGAGTGAGGCGCAGATCGCCGAGACCCTCGGCGTGTCCCGTGGCACGGTCAAGTCCACCGCGAGCCGCGCGCTCGTCACACTGGAAAAGCTCTTGGAGGTGGACCGATGAGTACCCGGGCGCCGCTCGAGGAACGGCTGCGCGCTGCGCTTGAAGCACGCGGGCAGCTCATCAGCGCCCACGACCTGTCACCGGCCCGCCCGCCTGCCGGAAGGACCTGGGGGACACGCCGGATGCGGCGGGTGCTGTCCGTTGCCGTAGCCGCCACTGCGGCGGCTGCAGCCGCCGTCGTCCTCCTGCTGTCCTCCACCGCCCCGGACCGCCCCCGCCCGGCACCGCCCGCACAACATTCCAGCCCCACCGTCGCCCCTGCCTCCACCGTCCCGCACCCGGTACCCTCCGCCGTCCCGTCCGTGCCCTGATGCTGTGACCGGCAAGGTTCCGGCAGCGGCCGCGATGCGCGGGCGGCTGTGTCACCGTGGAGAAGTCGGGCCGCCGCTTTCCCCCGTAGCGGCGGGCCGGCCTGTTCCCGAACCAGAACTCCGGATGGAGGGCTGCCGCCGCACCCCGCGCGTGACACCCGTTCGGGCTATGGCGGCTGTTACGCACGTTCGCGGGCTGGACCGCCGGCTCTCGATAGCACTGCCTGGCGGGTATCCCGGCACGGGCCCAGCCGCGTCCCACGCTCGAGGGCAGCTGAATGGTGAGCTCACCGGTCCGCGCCGGGTGGGCGAGCGTGGCCCGGACGCCTGGTTCAGGGCCTGGCGCGTCTGAGCCTTGCTCACCTGCAGTGTGTCGCCCTGCTGTTCCAGGCGAACCCGTGCCGTGCCCACTCGGCGGCGGTGCGCAGCCGCGCGATCGTCAGAGCCACTCGCGCCTCACGGGCATACCGGGCCGGCACCTCACGCTCCGAGGGGCCCGGCAGCAGGTCCCCGGGCGGGTGGGCGGCTGGACACAAGCGGTGTCTTCGCAACCGCTTCACGCTCCCGGAGGGGCACCGACGACATGCGGCATTCGAAGTGACGGAATGCGAAGCGTGGGCGGGCGGGCCGTGTGGGTCGCCCGCCCAGCTGGGAACACGGGATCTTTCCAAAGGTCCCGGGCCGGGTATGCGGAGTGCGGGCACGCGCCGGCTCTCGACCCCAGCTGGCTGACGCCGCGATGGACCTGTGAATGCGGCCCCCGCCGGATCGCTCGGCGGGGGCCGCTGTTGGTGCGTCTATCGGCTGGTCACAGCACTGTCACCGGGCGGGTTTCGGGGTTGTCGCCATTGCCCTGGTAGACCGTGTCGCCGCTGTAGACGGCGGTGATGGTGTGGGAGCCTCTGGTGCGGAAGGCGGTGATCAGGCCTGCGGTCGCGCAGTGTCCGAGGGTGGGCAGCAGGCGGCGTGTGCCCAGGGTGGTGTGGGTGGTGGTGTCGGTGAACGTCACGGTGCCGGTGGGCCTGGTCGTGGAGCCGGCGCCGGGGCAGACCAGGTCGCTGAGCACGACCGGCAGGCCGATCAGAGTGCGTTGCGGGATCGCGGTCAGCAGGGTGGTGACCGGCTTGCCCGGGGTGTAGGTGATGGTCACCTGCGCCGGGCCCGACGCGGGTCCGGAGGTACCGCCCGCCGGGACGAGGTTCGACCCGCCACCGCCGCCACCGGGGCCTCTGGTGCCGTCCGTGCCGGAAAAGTTGCAGCCGCCTCCGCCGCCGCCGCCGAACCAGCCGCCTCCGCCGCCTCCGCCGCCGATGGTGCCGCCGGCCCGGCCGCCGGTACCAGCCTGGCCCGTGGCACCGGCGGTACCGGTGCTGTCGGGGCAGAGGGCTCCCCCGGCGCCGCCGGCTGTCTGGGTCCCGCCACCACCGCCCTGGCCGCCGTCCGGTCGCTCGCCGCCAGGCTGTCCGGTGTCTCCGGCGCCTCCGCCGGTGGCAGCGGCTGCGGCACCTCCTCCGCCGCCGCCCCCGCCGACGATGAGGCGGGGGTCGGTGCCGGGGACGCCGGTCAGGACACAGCCGGCGTTGGCCGAACTGCACGTGCGGATGTCACTCGAACCGCCGCCGGCACCGCCTGGAATGAACGGGATCGGACCGTTGCTGATGCCGCCGCCGGTGTCGACGTTGACGTAGAGGGTGCTGTTGGGCGTTACGTCGAGGGTGCCGCTGACGGTGGCGCCGCTTCCGCCCGTGCCGCCGTTGGTTCCGTTGTGGCCTGCGGCGCCGGTGGCCGTGACGGACAGTTGGGTGATACCGGCGGGGACGGTGAAGGGCTGGTCGGCGCCGGCGTTGAAGGTGGTGGTGACGGGCGCCGCCGCGGCGGGCGTCGCCGTGGGCAGCACCAGCGCCGCGGCCGGAAGCACGGCAGTGGCGAGCAGGACAGCGCCGCGGCGGGTCACGCGCCCCGGCCGCCCGCCGACGGTTGTGCCACCGCGCCGTCCGGACACCGCAGGCCTCGGGATCAATTTCATGAAAGGGACTCCTCGACAGGGGCGTGGCACCACAGCGCGCCACGGACTTCGGTCGATGTGCCGGCTCCGCATTCAGGAGACCGCCTGGTGATCTAGCCACATCCATTCGCTGCGGCACCCCGAACACACCGTCGTACGGCGTTGTGATCAACCGACCAGCGCACATCGCAACCCGAACCGGTGCCCGCGCCCGCTACTCCCCGCCGTCCTCCGGCCAGTTCACCCGGGAACCTGCACTTCTCAGCACGGGAAGTCCTCACGGCGCACCCTACGTTCTTGCAGGTCAACGTATTCCGTCGGTAGCCCTGAGCGGAGGGTTGCCGACCCGGCTTGACTCAGGTCGCGGACCGCCCGGTGACCGCGGCGACTGGACGAGAACGGGCGATGGTGCGGCCGCCACTGGGACACGACGGTCGGGCCCACGTGGGCTTGCGGCCGGCTCGTCGGCGCCGCCAGGATCGGCTGCATGATCAAGGGTGTGATGTTCGACTTCTCCGGGACCCTCTTCCGGATCGAATCGGCCGCGCGGTGGCTGCGCGCGGTGGCAACGAGGGCCGGTCTGGACGTGCCCGAGGGTGAACTCGACGCGTGCGTCAGCCGGCTGGAAGAGTTCGGGGCTCAGCCCGGAGGGGTTCCTCCGCGCACAGTGCCGCCCCATCTGGAGGCACTGTGGCGGGAGCGCGATCTGACCGCCGAACGACACCGGGCTGCCTTCACAGCCCTTGCCCGGGAAGCGAGGCTGCCTGCGGCCGACCTGGCCGAGGCCCTGTATGAACGTTCCCAAGTGCCCGGGGCATGGCTGCCTTATCCCGACACCGAGGAAACCCTCCGCGCCCTCCGCGCGCGAGGCATCCCGGTCGCTGTCGTCAGCAACATCGGCTGGGACATGCGGCCTGTCTTCCGCGACCACGGTGTCGACGACCTCGTGGACGCCTACTTCCTCTCCTTCGAGCGCGGGGTGAAGAAGCCCGATCCCCGGATCTTCCAGACGGCGTGCGACACGCTCGGAGTGGCACCCGGCGACGCACTCATGGTGGGAGACGAGCCCGTCGCGGACGTCGGCGCCGCCACGCTGGGGTGCCGGGTCCACCTGGTCGATCCGTTGCCCGTTGACCAGCGTCCCGGCGCGCTGGCCGAGGTGCTCCAGCTCCTCTGACGCGGCCCGACCGGGGCGACTTTCGGCGCGATGTCGAGGGCCCGGCGACCGAACGCCGTCCAGTCCTCGGGCTCGATACCGCGCAAACGTACCCGCTTACCAGTCCGGAACGAAGCCATCCCCTACCCGATCACGCCGCAAGATGCGATGCACAGGCCCTCCTGACCCGGGCCTGAACTGTCTCGCCCTACCGGCGGAGCCAGATCAACTTGGTACGTCGGTGGAGCCCCGAAACGCTGGTGCGCCGGTGCCCAAAGAAGCGCTTACAAACAGGCAGCGCTTAGCGATCGCCGGCCTGGGTTCGTCGATGAGAAGTAGCAACGCTGCGAGCGCCGATGGAAGTGCTGCGCGTGTGGATGCGTCAGCCGAGCAGCGTCAGGACAGGTCGTCCTGTTCGCGTGCTCTCCGATTCTTGGGCCGAGGGTGTAGGCGGTCGTGGAGGTTCAGGCCGGCTGTTGCTGCGGCGAGGATGAGCATGAGGACGGAGAAGATCCGCAGGGCGCCGTGACCGGTGATGGCCTGGTTGGCGAACCAGATGGCAGAGGCGCCGACAAGGATGCCGGTGAGAACCTTGCGAAGGAGATCCATGAGCAGAGTCAGCTTCCAACGTGAGCGAGGCGCTGGAGGCTGCCAGCTCGTAAGAGCTTAGGCGGGTGGCTTGGATCACCTTGGACGATGGTCCGCATCGCGGTCGGGCAGCGTAGGGAAGTGGTGGCATCGGGTGTGGCAACCGCGTCCCGCGGGGCGGCGGCTTCTTCCGAGGTTCCGGCCAGACCGAGTCCAGCGCGGCCTTGACCGGGTCAGCGATCAGGTACTTCGGGATCAGCTTGCTGCCTTTACGGAACTCTCTCCACTGATTGCGGCCGTAGGGGAACCGCTCCTGCAACCCGCGGACAGTCATGCCTTGTGTGAGCTCGCGTAGCCACTTGGCGAGCGCACCGGCTTCGGGTGTCTCCCCCTTCAGAGGCCCGGGTAGTCGACCCCCACCTCGTCCCGGCATCCAGTCCCCCTGTCCGTGGTGTCCTCGACTTTCCCGCGCTGTGACCTGCGGAAGCAACATCGGCCGCCAGACGGACAATCAGGACATCTTGCGGCCTGGCCTTCCAGCGGATCGTCACACTCGGAAGGCACCCAATATGCGTTCACACAACCGCCTCGACTCGGCGGTCTTCATTGCGATCCTTACCGTGGGAGTCGTTCTGCTTCTCCTGGGAGTGCCGACGAACTCCCTTGCCACTGTCTGCGTTGCCTTGTCGGGCCTGTACGGAGCCTGGACAGGCAACCGACCCATGTCCCGACCTCCTGACGACGTTGAGCCTCCCCCTGCACCCCCCCACGCACCACGATCTGCCCTGAGGGCCCCATGGAGTGGGTGGAAGCCCTCAAACCGCTGCGGAGTCCCGAGGGGGCTGGACGGATCTACCCGTTCCTGCCTGACAGTTCCGACCGCGGACCGGCAGGCTGACTTACTGGCTCTAACAAAAGCTGTTGATCATGTGACTATGGGGTCGAGCTCGTTGCGCGCCTGATCCGCGCCAGGCGGCTCTGGAATCGTCCGCTGGTGGCCGGCCGATGCGAAGCCGGCGGGCGCTGCAGCGACCGGGGCGGCCGAGACAGGAACACGAACGGCGGACAGGCCCAACAGGGCGGTGGCGGCGCGAAGCCACCCACGAGGAGTGATCACGCCCCCATGTATTGCGGCACCGTGCTCACGCGCTCCTGGATCTCACCAGGTCGAGGGCGTGTCACCTGCGGCGGTTGCCGTATGGATCGTCAGCGCCCTATCAGTGGATCTGCTCGCCGCAGTGCGTGCGCCCACTTAAACGCCTTCGATGATGCGGAAGTCGCGCTCGACGCCGTCGGACAGGGCGAGCAGCGCCTGCTGGTAGGCCTCACTCTCGTGAGCTGCGACGGCCTCTTCGAAGCTGTCGAACTCGATCAGGACGACGCGCTCGGCGACGCCGTCGTCGTGGGCGACGACCCGCCCGCCGCGGGCGAGCAGCCGTCCGCCTCCGGCCTCGACGGCCGGACCGGCCAGCTTGTTGTAGGCAGCCAGCTTCTCGGGGTCGGAAATGGTGCGGTAGGCGCTGACCCAGTAGCCCTTGGCCACGAGAACCTCCAGTGTTCGGAAAGTGCGCGTCCGAGAATGCACGTCGGAAAGTGCACGTCTGACGCGGGATTCACTGCTGCGAGCGAGCGTACCCGGCGGGAGATCACCGGGGTGGTTCAGGGAACGTACTGGTCAGCGACGCGCCGGAGCCTCGCCGTCGAGCAGGGGTTGCAGGAGTGGGAGGTACAGATCGGCGACTTCGTCGGGGGCCAGGCTCGTCAGCTGGTCGGCCTGGACGGTCGCGTACAGGGCCCCTAGGCCGAGCAACACGCCGATGGCCAGTTCCGCTCGCGACGTCGTTCGCGGGCGGCTGCTGCGGGGGGAGGCGGAGCTCGGGCCGGGCATCGTGTTCAGGCTCCTGGACTCGCGGGCAGCCCCTACCTTGCCCAGGCGACCACGCAGCTCCGCGACTCAGCCGTACGACACCGCCGGACCCCGCTGACCGACCCCGCCTGGCCCGAGGCACTGCCCGGCGCCGACGACCCGGAGCACGCGAAAGAGACTGAGACGGAACCCGCTGGACATCCGATGAGACAGCGACACGAATAACAAGTCACCGCGGCCCGGGATGACAATGACGGCGCGAACCTACACGTCATCTGCCCCTTCTCAAGCCATAGCGCTGCAGACTGCTGCCGCCTCGTGGGCCGGCACGCGCGCACCGAGCGCTGTGACGACGACTCCCGTGACGGGACACGCGCTGCCAGCTCAGCCTCCACCCCGCGGCACCTGTCCGCCTCCGTCAGCGTCCGGCACCGCTTCCCCCACGGCGCCACGGCGCGCTCGGCCCTACTCGGCCTGGTCGTACGACTCGGTGTCGGACTGCGCCGCCGCGGGCGGGCCGCACGCGCTCTCACGCTCACATTTGCCGGCGAACCTGCGGGGGAGAAGACCCGCCGCCTGGCCGAGCCGTCCGGACACGAGGACGACCTGCGCCGGCTCACCTACCAGCTCATGGACGCCGCAGGTCTCCAGCGCGGCCGACTGACCGGGCTCGCACTGCGCGGCGAGGGCCTGGTCGAAAGCGGTCAGGTCGCCGAGCGACTCAGCCTCGACGCCGCCCGGCAGGCGCGACTCACTGCTGAGGGAGTGGCCGACCGGATCCGGGAGAAGTTCGGGCCCGGCGTGATCGGTCCGGCCGCCACCGTCCGGCCGGCCTCCTGACCTCACGCGAACTCATCGTGGAATGGGCCCAGATGGGACACCTCGTCAGCGATATCCGCCACAGGCTGGAACGCAGCATGGCGACGCGCGCGACCCTGCGCCCGGAGCCCGGCTGACCGGTGCTCAGCCCCTCGCGCCGTCGTCACGGGCGCGCGAGCCGGGCCGCGAGATAGGGCGCGGTGGCGCTGCGGCGGGCCCTCGCGACCTTGGCCGGCGGGCCCGCCGCGACCACCCGGCCGCCCGCGTCGCCGCCGCCCGGCCCGAGGTCGATGACCCAGTCGGCGGTGGCGATGGTGTCCAGGTCGTGCTCGACGAGGACGACCGTGTTGCCGGCGTCGACGAGCCGGTGCAGCTGTCGTAGCAGCAGCGCGATGTCCGAGGGGTGCAGCCCCGCCGTCGGCTCGTCGAGCAGGTAGAGCGCGTGCCCGCGGCGGGCTCGCTGGAGTTCGGTGGCCAGTTTGATGCGTTGTGCCTCACCACCGCTGAGTTCCGTCGCGGGCTGGCCCAGCCGCAGGTACCCCAGTCCCACCTCGCGCAGCGTCTCCAGACTGCGGGAGGCGGCCGGGACGGCGGACAGGAACTCGGCGGCGGCGTCGACGGACAGCGCCAGCACTTCCGCGATGTTCTTGCCGCGGTAGGTGATTTCCAGCGTTTCGGCGTTGTACCGGGCGCCCTTGCAGGTCGGGCACGGCGCGTAGGTGCCGGGCAGGAACAGCAGTTCCACCGCGACGAATCCTTCGCCCTGGCAGGTCTCGCACCGCCCTTCGGGCACGTTGAAGGAGAACCGTCCGGCCGAGTAGCCGCGCGCCCTGGCCTCGTCCGTCGCTGCGTACAGCTTGCGCACCGCGTCGAACATACCCGTGTACGTGGCCAGGTTGGACCGGGGAGTTCGGCCGATGGGCCGTTGGTCGACCAGGACCAGCCGGTCGAACGACTCGACCCCCGACGCGTCCTGGACGTCGACCTCCAGCTGCGCCTCGTCGGGCTCCTCGGGTACGAGTCCGAGGTGGCCGCGGACGACCTCGGCGAGCACCTGCGTCACCAGCGTCGACTTTCCGGAACCGGACACGCCCGTCACCGCCGTCAGTACGCAGAGCGGTACGGCGACGGACACGTCGTGCAGATTGTGCCGGGAGACGCCGCTCAGGTGCAGCCAGCCGTGCGGTGTGCGCGGGCGGTGCTCGAGCGGCTGGGCGCGCCCGAACAGGTACTGGCTCGTGGCCGACTCCCCGACCCGCTCAAGACCGGCGACCGGGCCGCTGTACAGCACGCGTCCGCCGCCCTCACCCGCGCCGGGGCCGATGTCGACCACCCAGTCCGCCCGCCGTACGACGTCCATGTCGTGCTCCACGACGAACAGCGAGTTGCCCGCCGTCTTGAGGCGGTCCAGCACGTCCAGCAGCGGTTCCGCGTCGGCCGGGTGCAGGCCCGCGGAGGGTTCGTCGAGGACGTAGACGACGCCGAACAGCCCCGAGCGCAGCTGGGTGGCGATCCGCAGGCGCTGCGCCTCGCCGGGCGACAGGGTCGTCGAGCGGCGCCCGAGGCTGAGATATCCGAGGCCCAGGTCGAGCAGTACGTCGACCCGTGCGACCAGATCGCCGCAGATCCGGACCGCGACCTCGGTCGTCTCCCCGGACCGGGCGGTCGGCGTGGTGGCGTCGGCCTCGGACCGCCCCGCGACGGGCCGCAGCAGCGTCACGACCTCGGTGAGCGGCATCGCGTTGATCTCGGCGATGGAACGCCCGGCGAAGGTCACGGCGAGCGCCTCGGGCCGTAGCCCGCTGCCGTGGCACTCGGGGCAGGGCACACTCCTGACGAACCGGAGCGCCCGTTCGCGCATCTTCTCGCTCTTGGAGTCGGCGAGGACGTGCATGACGTGCTTGCGGGCGCTCCAGAACTTGCCCTGGTAGCCGTAGTCGACGCGGTCCTCCTCCGGCTCGATGTACACGGAGGGCTGGTCGTCCGTGTACAGCAGCCAGTCCCGGTCCTTCTTCCTGAGCCTGCGCCACGGCCGGTCGATGTCGATCCCCAGGCCGCTCACGACACTGCGCAGGTTGGCGCCCTGCCAGGCGCCCGGCCAGGCGGCGATCGCCCCCTCGCGGATGCTCAGCGAGGGGTCCGGGACGAGCAGGTCCTCGGCGACGTCGTGCACGACGCCCAGTCCGTGGCACTGCGGGCAGGCGCCGGCCGCGGTGTTGGGTGAGAACGACTCGGCATCCAGCCGTGCGGCCCGGGGCGGATAGGTGCCGGCGCGGGAGTACAGCATGCGCAGCAGATTGGACAGCGTGGTGATGGTGCCGACCGTCGAGCGCGAGCTGGGCGCCCCACGTCGCTGCTGCAGGGCCACGGCCGGTGGCAGCCCGGTGATTTCCTGCACGTGCGGTGCGCCGACCTGTTGCAACAGCCTTCGGGCGTACGGTGCTACGGACTCGAAGTAGCGCCGCTGGGCCTCCGCGTAGAGCGTGCCGAACGCGAGCGAGGACTTGCCCGAACCGGAGACGCCGGTGAAGGCGACCATCGCGTCCCGCGGAACGTCGACATCGATGTTCCGCAGGTTGTTCTCACTGGCGCCCCGGACATGCACGAAGGGATCGGTCGCATCCTTGTTCACCGTTCCTGATTACCTGATCGCGCCGGGAACCGCGCGACAGGCGCCCGTCACCGGGCCCCGCTCACACGAGCATCCGGAGAATCCCGGTATGGGCCGCTTCCAGGGAACATTCGAGGGTGCTTCACCGTTGACGCGTATGTGGGCGTGAAGGGAACTGTGTCCCCGGGCCTCACCCTTTGCCCATGAGGACGATCGTTCGGCTGAAGCCTTATGGAGCCCCCGCCGCGAGGCGACCGCCCTTCGCGCCCACTCTCGATCGGCCCCGGCTGGGGATCCCCCGAACCAGTCGGGGCCTTCGCCTGCCCGCTGCCGGCGCCCTTCGGCGAACGCGGTGGTTCGCCTCCCGGTGGCGCACTCGCCCCGGCGCTCAGCCCCAGGTCGCGAGCGTGCGCCCCATGGTGGCCGTGGCCGAGGGCTCGACCCGGTAGGAGACCCACGTGCCGCGCCGCTCGGAGGTGAGCAGTCCGGCCTCCTCGAGTTTCTTCAGACAGTGAGACGGCCGGCTGCGAGACCCCCACATCGGAGATGTCGCACACGCACGCCTCGCTGCCCTGCTGCGAGGCCACCGCCGAGGACAGGCGCAGCCGGACCGGATCGCCGAGCGCCTTGAACATCGCCGCGGTCCGCTCGGCCTCCCCGGCGGTCAGAGGGCGTTCGGTCAGGGCGGCCAGCACGGCACCACGGCACCGGAGACCTCGGGCTCCAGCAGCGGCAGCGCCTTGATGTTCGACACCTGTCTATGCGGACACATGTCGAACCAGCGCGGCCCGCCCGTGCTGGGGACCACCATTCCCGGGGGCTTCGTCGCCGGCGACGTCAGGAGCGCCCGGTCAAACGGGGGGCCTCGGCGGTCGGGGAGGGTGCCATGGCGATCCGCCTCGTGCACGAGCACCGGGAAAGCGCGGTGATCGGCATCAGGGTGAACACCGCGTCGCGGAGCGGCCCCACGTAGAGGTGACCGGCCAGGCGTCGCGGCTGACGAGGCCGAACGCCGCGGGGTCGAACACGCCGACGAGCGCTCGGAGGAGGCCCGTGGACTGCAGTCTGGGCCGGTTGACGCGGGCCATCCCGCCTAAGCTAACCACTTCGTTCCGATCATCGGATCGCTGGTCCGGGCGCGCCGTTGCCCGATGTGCCGTGGGCGCGCATCGAGCCGTTACTCCCGGGCCGGACACCGAAGCGGGGTGGCTGGTGGAGCGGCGTGCGGTGCCGACCGGGGTGGCGTGGAGCGGGTGTTCGCGGTGGCGCACACAACCGTGGCCCGGTGGTGGAGCAGGCCCTGCAGGGGGAGGACGACGAGATCTGACCGTACCGCCAGCACCTGCTGGCAGGGGCCAGCGTGTCACGCGGCGTCGGCGGTAACTCGGGGGCATCCTGTGGGCACGGGCGATCGCGGGGGCAGCCGACGAGAAGGAGTCATGCGGGTGTCGTCCCAGGACGTTACGGTCGTGGCTCTCCTGGCGGATCCCGACGCGCCCACGGAGATCGCACAGCGCATGGCCCGGATACTTCCCACTCGGCTCGCCGACAAGTCAGGCCAGGGCCGACGGTTCGACGTCGTGGTGGTCAGTGAGCCCTTCACCGCAGGGACCGAGGACCCGCCCACCCTGATGCGCCGGATCATGGACCGCGGAAGAGCGGAGAGGTGGGACATCGTCGTGGCCCTCACCGACCTTCCGCTGCACTCACACGGGCGCAAGCTCGTTGTGGATCTGAGTCACGAACACGGCTTGGCGCTGCTGTCTCTTCCTCCGCTGGGGGGCTTGCGTTTGCAGACGAGAGCCCGGCGGGCCGTGGAAGAAGCGGTGCTCAGCTTGGTGGGCCGGCGAGCCACCGGGGCTGAGGGGCCTCCGCAGAGTCAGCCGCTTCTGGGGCCCTTCGTCAGTCGTCTCGCGCCTATTCACCCGGGCCCGGTCGGTGAGGAGGAGACCGCTGATCTTCGGTACGTCGTCAGCGGGCCGCGCGGTTACCTGAGGGTGCTCGTCGGTATGGTCCGTGCCAACCGGCCGTGGCGGTTGGTGCCGGGCTTGTCGAAAGCCCTGGCGGCCGCACTCGCCACGGGAGCGGTCGCCACCGTGAACTCCACCATCTGGAACCTGGCCGAGTCCCTGAGCACGCCGCGCCTCGTGATCGCCACGGTCGGGTCCGTCGCGCTCATGATCGGCTGGCTGATCGTGGACGCGCAGCTGTGGCATCGATCAGCAGAAGTCTCGCGGGAGGCGAGGCAGAGGGCGAGGCTCTACAACGCCTCGACGGTCATGACGGTGGGTATCGGGGTGCTCGTCTGCTATGTGGGTCTGATCGTCATCAACTTGGTGTGGGCCCTGTTCATCCTCAATGGCCAAGTCTTCGCCTCCACGACACGAACCCCGCTTCACGCCGCGGAATATTGGACGTTGTCCTGGTTCGTCGCTTCAGTCGCCACGGTGGGCGGCGCGCTGGGAACGGGCTTGGAGAGCGACGAGGCGATCCGGGCAGCCGCCTACTCCAAACGGGAACAGGAACGCCGCCACATGCTCCAGGACGACGACGGCGACCAGTTGGCGACCTGAGTCGGAGATTCGTTGGTGGTTGGTGGTTGGTGGCCGTCAGCGTATGAAGATTTCGCTGATCGATCGGTGCGTGGCTGTTTCGCGTCGGGGGCCGCCGGGGACTCGGACGGCACGCCGCCGGAGCGCCGAAGCTCTGCCGGGCAGGCCCACGGCGGCGCCACCGTTCCACCTGAACCGGGTGAACGGCCCACAGAGGCGACGATCCCGCGTTCCCGCCGCTGACCTAGGGATTCACGAAACTGCGGACAGAGCCGGCAGCCAGGCCAGGCCAGGCCAGGCCAGGGCAGGCCAGGGCAGGCCAGGGCAGGCCAGGGCAGGCCAGGGCAGGCCAGGGCAGGCCAGGGGGTGCGCGTGCGCTGGGCCCGCTTCGCTAGCCTCACCGGCATGCCGAAGATACTGCGAGCCCTGGTGACGGGCTTTTGGGCACTTGATCGCTACATGGGAGGCAATTGACCGCCAACCCGTTTCCAGCGCTTTGTTGGGCGCCACCCCCTGGCCCCGGCTGTCGCAATCGGTTTGTTCTTCCTTGCACTGCTTGCTACGCCCCCTGGCACACAGACCGTGGACGTTGAGGTTGGGGTCGCTGTCGGGGTTCTCCTCGGCCTGACGTACTACTTGACGGCGATTTACGAGCGGGCTCGTCAGCGACGCCTGATTCGTCAAGGCATCTGGGAGCCCACTCCGCCGTCTGCGACCCCTCCCGAGCTGTAGCCGGACAAGCTGCCAAGGCTATGCACGTCAGTGCCTTAAACGCTCACTGGTCGTGAGGCACGTGCTGACGGCGAGTCATCCGTGTCATGTAGTTCCGTGCTGCATGCGCCGAGTCCCCCCGTCGACGGGCGCACGCTTTGAGTGTCCTTCGACACGATCACGCTTTGCGATGCGGTCGATCGTAGGCTGAAGCCTCGCATCGCCGGGATCGATGCCAGCCCCCATGCGATCACGTCGAGGCCGGCTGCTACCTGACGGGCGACCCCTGGCGTGCCCGACCACACCATGGCGACGGTTGCGGCACCCCGGCAGTGGGCGATGGCGTCGGCACTGGGGTGGCGTCGGCAGATTCGTTGGTGGCCGTGGCCGTGGCCGTTGCCGGGAGGGCGAGCTGCCTTGACGCTGGTGTCGGACGACGGTCAGGTCGCGGTCGACAGAGGCGCTCCTGGCTCCGGTTGAGTGGCGGCGGTGGGAGTCGTGCGCACCGTCAGGGTTGGGCAGCATCCGCCAGGGGGAGCCTGTGTCCTGCGGACCGCTGACTGACGCGGAACCCCTGTGGTGTAGCGGCCGTTGTTCGAGAGCCGGAGAGACTTCAGGGATGGAGTTGATGCACGGTGGAACGACGCATGCCGGTGGCGACGCACTGGGGCAGTTTCGTAGCCGTGGTCGATTCCGGTCAGCTGGTGCGCATTGAGCCCCGGGGTGATGACCCCGCGCCGTCGCCGATCGGCCCGGGCATGGTGACGGCTGCTGAGGACCGTGCGCGTGTGCTGCGTCCCGCGGTGCGCAAAGGGTGGCTCGATGGCTTGCCGCGCACCGATGAAACGGCCAGAGGCGCGGACGCCTTCGTGGAGGTCAGCTGGGACGACGCGCTTACGCTGGTGAGCGAGGAACTGCGCCGAGTGCGCGCACAGCACGGGGACAGCGCGGTGTTCGGCGGCTCGTACGGCTGGGCCAGTGCGGGCGGGTTCCACAATACGCAGGGTCAGCTCCAGCGGTTCCTGGCGTTGGGCGGGGGCTACACCGACTCGCGCAACACGTACAGCACCGCCGCTCTTGAGGTCATCCTTCCGCATGTGATCGGCGGGGCTCCGTGGAGCTACCAGTCCCGGATGCCGATGTGGGACGAGATCGCCGAGAGCTGTGAGCTCGTGGTGGCGTTCGGGGGGCTGGCTCTGAAGAACAGCCAGATCAACCCTGGCGGGCTGGCCCGGCACCAGACGCGGGACCTGCAGCGGAAGTGCCGTGAGGCCGGGGTGCGGTTCGTGAACGTCAGCCCGATCCGCAGTGACACCGCCGACTTCCTCGACGCCGAGTGGCTGCCGGTCATCCCCAACACCGACACCGCCTTGATGCTCGGCATCGCGCACACGATGCTGGTCAACGACTGGTACGACGAGGACTTCCTCACCCGCTGCTGCGAGGGGTTCGACCGCTTCGCCTCCTACCTGACCGGCGACGTGGACGGCGTCGTCAAGGACGCCGACTGGGCCGCGAGGATCACGGGCATCAGCCGCGACACGATCCCGGATCTCGCCCGCCGCCTGTTCACACAGCGTTCCCTCATCATGGTCAACTACGCCATTCAGCGGGCGGACCACGGTGAGCAGCCGATCTGGATGTCGGTCGTGCTGGCGGCCATGGCGGGTTCGCTGGGCCGGCCCGGCTGCGGCTGGGGCGCGGGCTACGCAACGATGGACGCGACCGGCGTTGCCCCGGGCCGCCCGTCCGTGGCGTCGATGCCGCGGGTGGCGAACCCTGTTGCGGACTTCATTCCGGTCGCCCGGATCGCCGACACCCTGCTGGAACCGGGCGCGACCATCGACTACGACGGTCAGCGCCTGACCCTGCCGGACCTGCGCCTGATCTACTGGTGCGGAGGAAACCCCTTCCACCACCACCAGGACCTCCACCGCCTCACCCGAGCCTGGCAGCGCCCGGACACAGTGGTGGTCCATGAGGCCTGGTGGAATACCACGGCGAAGTTCGCCGACATCGTGCTTCCCGTCGCGACCAGCCTGGAGCGTGACGACTTCGCCGCGGGGTTCTCCGACCCTCACCTCGTCGCGATGCCGAAGGTCCGCGAGCCGGCCGGCGAGGCACGCACCGACCACCAGATCTTCGCCGCCTTGGCTGCCCGGCTCGGCTATGAGCGCGAGTTCACCCAGGCGCGTTCCGAGATCGAATGGGTCCGGCACCTCTACGCCCAGACACGGGCGAACCTCGGCGACGACGCGGCCCTGCCAGACTTCGACGACTTCTGGCAACGCGCCTCCGGTGTCGAACTGCCGGCACTCAGCGGGCCGTTTCCCGGCAGCTTCGAAGCACTGCGCTCCGATCCGCAGCGCTTCCCCCTGACGACGCCGTCGGGGCGGATCGAGATCTTCTCCGAGGAGATCGACTCGTTCGGCTACGACGACTGCACCGGACATCCGACGTGGTTCGAACCCGTGGAGTGGCTTCGCGCCGACCTGGCGGACCGATTCCCGCTGCACCTGATCTCGAATCAGCCAGCCTCACGCCTGCACAGCCAGTACGACAACGGTGGCCACAGCCTCAAGTCAAAGATCCACGGCCGTGAGCCCGTAACGATCAACCCGCAAGATGCGGCATCACGCGGTATCGAGAACGGCGTGATCGTGCGCGTCTTCAACGACCGAGGCAGCTGCCTGGCGGGCGCGATCCTGTCGGACGCCGTTATGCCCGGCGTCATCCAGCTGTCCACCGGAGCGTGGTGGGACCCGGCCCAGCCGGGCCGGAGCGGAACCTTGGACCGCCACGGCAACCCGAACACCCTCACCGGGGACCGCGGGTGCTCGCGTCTGTCCCAGGGACCCAGTGCGCACAGTGCTCTCGTCGACGTCGAGATCTACGACGGGCCGGTCGAGGAGGTACTCGCCTTCACACCACCACACCTCGAACACTGAAACGAAGCCAACTCGACGACGGGCGAGTTTGCCGTGTTCACCCTCGTCGGGCGCCCGGTCGGCAGGTCCGAGCGGCGCCCTGCCTCCACTCGGACGTTTGCGTCGCCGTAACCGCGTGAATACGGTGCGCAGTCATGACTGCACTTCAAGATCTCAAGTACGGCCAGTGGTTCAGGGGCGCCGATGTCGACGGCGACGGGTTCATTACCCAGCACGACGTCCGCAAGATGAGCGAGCGCTACATCAGCGCCCGCGAGACCACCCCTGATGCCGAGACCGTCCGCCGGCTCACCGAGGGGATGGACCAGTTCTGGTCGAACGTCATCGCCCCGATGGATCAGGACGGTGACGGGAAGGTCGATGTGCGGGAGATGACCCAAGGCTTCAAGAGGGTCCTGACCGACCGCGCGCTCTACCCGCAGCAGATTGCGCCGGTCACCAACTGCTTCTTCGACCTCGTCGACCTCAACGGAGACGGCAAGATCGACCAGGCCGAGTTCCAGCAGATGTTCGACTCGGTAGCCGCCGTCCCCGGCGAGGACTGCGCCGCCGTTTTCGCCGCTCTGGACCTCGATGGTTCCGGCGGACTGGACCGTGACGAGTTCCACCAGGCACTCGAAGAGTTCTTCTACGGCAACGACCCCGACGCTCCCGCCAACCACATCTTCGGCAAGGTCACCGCCTGACAGTCCCCGGATACGCCCCCGGACCCCGCGCTTATGCCAGGGCCTGCCCCCTGGCTAGGGCCTGTCTGACGGGTCGGTGACGGACAGGGGCGAGCACTCGTTCCAGGGCATGTGGGGCGGGGCGATCTCAGTGACGCGGAGTGGGCCAGGTTGAAGCTGCACTTGCCGAGGAACGTGGGGCGGGGCGGGCGTTGGAAGTGTCACCGCAGAGTGATCAACGGGATTCTGTTCCGGCTGCGGACCGGTATCCCGTGGCGCGATCTGCCCGCCCGGTTTGGTAAGTGGCAGACGGTATACGACCGGCATCGCCGCTGGTCGGCGGATGGCACGTGGGAGAAGATCCTGCGGGCCGTCCAGGCCGATGCGGATGCGCAAGGGCGAATCGACTGGTCGATGGCGAGCGTAGATTCGACGGTCTGTCGCGCCCACCAGCACGCTGCGGGCGCCCGCCGCCGGCCCCCGAAGGTGGCGGGCAAGCGAGCCCGGCCTGCCCGCCACCGGGACGACGAGGGGCTCGGCCGTTCCCGCGGCGGACTCACCACGAAGATCCACCTGGTTGGGGAGGGGGGCCTGCGGCCCTTGGCCCTGTTGGTCACCCCAGGGCAGTGGGGCGACGCACCCCAGATGATTCCGGTCCTGGACAGCGTCCGCGTCCCCCGCCCAGGCGGCGGGCACCCGCGCACCCGCCCGGACCACCTCAGCGGTGACCGCGCCTACAGCTCTCGGGGCAATCGCCGCTACCTGCGGCGCCGTCAGATCAAGCACACCATCCCCGAGCCGAGGAACCAGCAGGCCAACCGACTGCGGCGTGGCAGCCGAGGCGGCCGGCCCACCAGCTTCGACGAGGCCCGCTATGCCCGCAGGAACGAAGTGGAACGCCTGATCGGGAAGTTGAAGATCAACCGGGCGGTTGCCACACGGTTCGACAAGCGGGCTTATGTCTTTCACGGCACCGTGACCGTTGCCGCCATTCGCGTACGGCTTCGTGCATGACCGTCAGGCAGAGGCAGTGCCCGAGAGGCCGGCGAGAGTTTGGTCGAGGAGCTTGCCGAGTTCGCTGAGTAGAGTGTCGAGGCTTGCTGAAGGGGGGCTGGGGGCGGCGGCTTGGGCTGGGGCGGCGAGGCCGAAGGTAAGCACGGCCAGCACGGCCGTGGTGGTGAGGGGACGGAGGATGCGCTTCAAGGCAGGTCCTTTCTCTCCATTCACGGCCAGCGACGGCATGCGCAGCGACCGCAAGGTCTCTTGACCAGAGGGCGCCCAGGGAGCATCTCAGGTCTGCCTGTAGGCTTTCCTGCCCACCATGCAGGTAACGCTATGTCACCCAGACGTGTCACCCGGGCACCTCCACACGCACGAGCAGAAGTGCACCGTCTTCTACTTCCCGAACCGCCTCGGCAGACCACGCCGCGGAAGACCGGTCCGCTGCCGGAAGAGGATGCAGTTGCTCACCCTGCGATGGATCTTCCAACGACCGCCTCGTCCCACGTTCTTCGGCAAGTGCTCGGCTCAAGCCGAGCCCACTCCCGAACCAACAGATCACCCCGCCCCACACCAGCCGGAACGATGCGACTGCCGACCTGGTCATACGACCCATCGGACAGTGCCTAGCGCGATGTCGACTGGCCGAGGTCGGTGGCGTTCATGAAGTCGAGCATCTTCCGGTTGGTCAGCTGCGCGTGGTCGATCTGCGGGCCGTGGCCGGTTCGGGAGATGATCTCGGCCCGTGCGCCGGGGATCAGCCGGGGTACGCGTTCGACCTGCCGGTCGGGGTGCACCAGGAGGCTGCGCCTGCCGAGCACCAGGTACAACGGCGTGCGGACGGCCCCCAGTTCGGCGTCGGTGAGGGGTTGCGGCACGGGCCGGCGGATGCGGTAGGCGCGGACGCCGGTGCGGATCATGGTGCGCAGTTCCGGGACGACGAGGACGGGTTGTTCCAGCCAGGACGCGAGCCGTGGCCGCAGCGCTTTGGGGGCGAAGGTGGCGAACAGACTGGCGAAGATCCACACGAAGAAGCGCAGGCCCACCTTCTCCAGGCCCCCGGGGTCGAGCAGCGTGACCGAGGCGAGGCGTTCCGGCGCGCGGTGCGCCTGGTTCAGGACGAGCCAGCCGCCGTACGACGAGCCGAGGAGGTGCACACGGTCGAGCCCGAGGCCGGCGAGTGTTTCGTCCAGCCACTGCACGGCGCGCTCGGGCTCGTGGATCGGCGCGTGGTGCACGCTGCGGCCCGGGTCGCCCGGGGTGTCGATGGCGTAGACGGGCCGTTCGGCGCTGAGGGCGGGAGTGTTCGGGTACCACATGGCGGAGCAGGAGCCGGCTCCGTGGACGAGGACGAGGGGGGTGCGCTCGCGGGCGGCCGGGTCCTCGGGGTCGTAGCGGTAGACGTGCGTGGTCCCGAAGGAGGTCTCCACGTCCTCCTCCCAGGACGCGGGCGCGCCCAGCGCGTAGACCGCGTCGCAGGCCGCGAAGTAGCGCGCACGCCAGGCGTCGCTGACGAAGCGGCCGACATCGGGCTGGGAACGGGCTGTTGTGGGCTCGGGCACGGCCACCTCCTGGGCAGTCGATCTTTGTGATACGAACGTACCATAAACGTGGTACGGCTGTATCATCAAAAATCGGAGACACGATCCGAGGAGCGGAGAGTCGAACCATGCCCAAGCGCGTGGATCACGCAGAGCGGCGCACCGAGATCGCGCAGGGCCTCGTCCGGGCCGCCGGACGACAAGGGCTGCACGCTGTGGGTATGCGGGACGTGGCGGCCGAAGCGGGCGTCTCACTGCGGCTGGTGCAGTACTACTTCGAGTCCAAGGAGAAGCTGCTCCTCTTCGGACTGCGGCATCTGGCCGACAGGTTCGGGGAACGGGTGACCGCCCAGGTCCACGCCGCCGGTGACAACCCCGGGCCACGGGCAGTGATCGAGGCACTGCTGGCGGCGGCCCTACCGGTCGACGAGGAGAGTCGCCTGTTCCATCACCTCTACACCTCGTACGCCGTGCTGTCGGTCACCGACGAGGCCCTCGCGGCCCAGCCCTTCATCAAGGATCCCGACACCGCCGAGATCACCCTCGCCGGGCTGCTGCAGCAGGCGGCGGACGCCGGACTGCTCCGGGCCGGCACGGACACCCGTGCCGAAGCAGTCGGCTTGCTGGCCATGTCCGCGGGGCTCGGCACCAGCGTCCTGGTGGGCCAGCGCGACGCCGAGTCCGCCACGGCCGTCCTCCACTACCACCTGGACCGGATCTTCCGGCCCTGAAGCACGGACGCCGCCGCCCCGGGCCAGGACGCCCGCGAGGATTTCTCGCCTTGCCGGCCGTGCCACCCTGAGCCTCTGCTACGCCACGAGACGTTGGCGGACGATGCCTGTGAAGTGGCCTCCGCATCATGTGAGTTGTGAGGCGTTCGGGGGGCCGTGCTTTGCAGACCGTGGTCTCACGGAAGCGCGGGCACTGCCCTTCAACTTGGCAGTCACGCGACCCGTCGGACAGGCCCTAGCGGCCGCGTGGCGGCGTGGGTCGCGTGGCACCTCAGAGCGTCGGGTGTGGTGGGGTTGGCAGCGTGCGCACTGTGGCGGCGCTGACCCCGGTTCGAGAGCGGCGTCCTGGTCGAGCGGTCCGAGGGGCCCGCGTGAAGGACATGCTTGCTGCACTCGATGCTCTGACCGACCGCGATCCGGACCGGCGGGACGTCGGCGCCGACTCGCACGGGGATCTCCTACGCGGCACCGCACTCGACGCCGATACGTCCCGCCTCGTCGTCGGGCGTCTGGTCAGTCCGACCGTCAACGAACTCGTCACCCGGGTCCGGGGGTCCGCTCTGAACGCGGTCAGTGAGGCGTTCAACCACCACCGCCGAGATCACCGCGCCAAACCCAGAAGACACCATCCACAGCTCTTGACGATCACTCGTGCCCGCGCACGCGAAACTCCACTGGCCAGACAGGCATCGCTATTCGATCGGGAAGCGGTGGACCATCGACTCCCGGGCTTGGAAGCCAAGGCGTTCATAGAGTCGGTTCGCTGCGGTGCGATCCGGTCGGGAGGTGAGATCCAGTGTCCGGGCGCCCGCCTCCCGAGCGATGCGGAAGGCTTCCCGGGTCAAGAGTGCTGCGGCTCCCTGACCTCTCGCCGCCGTGTCGACAACCACGTCTTCGACACGGCTCCTCAGCCCGGACGGCAAGGGCGACAGCACCAGAGTGAGGGTTGCGACGATTGTCTCGGACGCCCGGGCGACAAGCACAGTGTTGGCATCACACGACACCATTCGGTCGAGGGCCTCGTAGTCGATGGGCTTGGCCGTCGAAGACAGCTGCGGCAGCAGCCGGCCGAAGGCATCGACGAGTTCCTCAGTAGCTTCCCGGATGATCTCTACAAGGACGTCCAGGTCGGGAGCCTGTCCACCTGCGAGCGGGCGAACTCACGGTCTCTCGAGTGGGATTGTTCAGCGCGCCGGCGGGCAGGAGGATCACGAGCGTCGAACCTCGGGCTACGGCGACCTGCACGTGTTCACCCTCGCCACGGAGTGAGTCCGTCCGGTTCCGTCACCTCGGCACGATGCGGCGGCACCATCATCTGTGTCCGCACTCATATCGACACCGACAAGGGGGAATCGCCCGATGGCTGATGAGGCTTACCTTTTCCTGCTCCCTGACCGTCACCCGAGCCTCGGCGCCGCGATGGCGGCCGTCGCGCCGCTGGAATGCGACCAGACTCCGGCCGTGCGGGGCTGGATCTCCGCCCACGATGTGGCCGCCTCCTCCGAGCAGTTGAGGATCCTTCCCGCCGGATCGGAGATCCTTATTCCCGAGGAGGCCGAGCGGCTGCCGATCCCGCTGACCGCGGAGGAGGAGGTCCGGGTCCAGCAGGAGTGCGCACCCCAGGCGGTCACCGACATGGAGCGCGAACTGCTGGAATACCGGGACACCACCGAGGGCTGGGAGGCCCTGGTGCACCGGGCGCTGACCGCGGGCATCCCGGCCCCGCGCATCGCCCGGCTGACCGGACTCGACCCTCGGGAGATCGGCCGCATGGCCGGCGTGTGACGCCGGGCCGCCCTCAGCGGGAGACGGAGTCCGGTTCAGGGCTCGGGTCGGTGAGTTCCGGCTCCAGCCCCTCACCGACCGACGCGGGCCGGCGGCCCGCGTCGACCCGCCACGCCTCGAAGGCACGGCCGGTCAGCACGACGACAGCGAGCCCGAGCAACCATCCACCGAGCACGTCACTGAACCAGTGCACGCCGAGCGCGACCCGGGTGAAGCCGACCCCGAGCACCGACAGGACCGCCACCACCCAGCACGCGAGACGAGCCCGGCGCGGCACCACGGGCAACAGGACCAGCAAAAAGACCGCGAACGAGGTGGTGGCGGTCATCGCGTGCCCGGACGGGAACGAATACCCCGGCGCGTGCGCCACGGGATCCTCCAGCGCCGGCCGCGCCCGCTCGACCAGCGTCTTGACGCCGAGCCCGATCAGACCGCCGGCCACCGCGGTCACCGCAGCCCAGGCGGCCAGCCGCCGGGCACCGCGCCACAGCAGCCAGCCGGTCAGCAGCGCCACGCCCACGCGCAGGGTGAGGGGGTCCCAGACGTCGTCGGAAAGCACGCGCAGCGTGCGCGTCCAGGCCGGGTGGTCCAGCGCGATCCGGTGCAGACCGTTCGCCGCGTCGCGGTCGAGGTCGCGCAGCGGCCGCCACCGGCCCTCCACGAGGACCAGCACCAGGGCGAACGGCACCGCGGCGGCCGCGGCGACGGCGACCGCCGCCAGCAGCCGGACACCGAACCGACGGTCGGCGCCGCTTCGGCGGCCGGGAGAACTTGGCGTCTCGGGTTGCGCCGGCATCAGACCCCCGGGTCGGGTTGGATCGGTTCGGGCCTGCGCCCCCGCACCGCCTCCAGTTGCGCGGCGAAGGAGAGCCCGAGGAACAGGGCGATCGAGGTCAGGTAGGCCCACAGCAGCAGGGACATGAAGGCGCTGAGGGGGCCGTAGACCGTGTCGAAGGAGCCGCTCAGATCGAGGTAGAGGGTGAGCAGCCAGGTCAGGGTCATCCAGAGCACCAGGTAAAGTGCCGCGCCGAACGCCAGCCAGGTGTAGCCCGGTTGCCTGCGGCGCGGTGAGCGCCGGAAGATGGCGCTGGCGGAGATCAGGGCGAGCAGCAGCCCGAACGGCCAGCGCACCACGTTCCACGTCGTCTGCGCGGTCGAGCCGAATCCGTAGACCGAGCCGGCGGCCGCGGCCAGGTCGTCGCCGGCGACCATGATGACGAAGCCCAGGCCGAGCGGGAACCCGGCGCACAGCGCCATGACCAGCCCGCGCGCGTATTTGAGGCGGAAGGGCCGGTCGCGTTCGTTGCCGTAGATGCGGTTGGCGCCGCGCTCGATCTGGCACATCGCCGTGGTGACGTTGACGATCGAGAAGATCGCGCCGAACCAGAGGGCGAGCTGGCCGTCGTCGCCCGCCCTGCGCCTGCTGCGGTCGAGCGCGTCATCGACCACCTCCGCACTGGGCCCCTCGGCGATCCGGTGGATCGTCATCTCGGCCATCCTGCCGATGTCCTCGGTGTGCAGGCTGGTGGAGAGGCCGACGAAGGCCAATGCCAGCGGGATCACCGCCAGCACCGTCTGGAGGGCGAGCGCCCGCGAGTGGCTGAACCCGTCGGCGTAGCGGAAGCGGAGGAACGCGTCGCGCAGCAGCGGCCAGCCGCCGTAGCGGCGCAGCGTCACCCACGCCTCGTCGGCGGAGAGCTCGTCCCCGTTCATGTCCCGGGTTTCCGGGACCTTGGTGGAGCTGCCCATGTCAGCCCTCCAGGTCCGGGACCAGCACGGTCAGCGCGCCCGGAACGACCTCGACGGACAGCCGGCGGCCGGAGCCGACCGCATCCCCGTCGATCTCGCGGGGCTGCGGGGTCTCGAAGGTGAACTCGGCCCGTCGGAAGGTATGGAACTCCGGCTGCCCGCTACCCTTCCTGCCGGCGTCCTTCCGTCCGTCCCGCCTGCGGTGCGGCAGCAGCGCGCCCACGGTGCGCAGCCAGCCGCCGGGGCCGCGCGGGTCGAGCATCAGCAGGTCCAGCAACCCGTCGTCCGGGCGCGCGTCGGGTATCAGGCGCAGGCCGCCCTGGAGGGCGCCGGTGTTGCCGACGAGCACCATGCGGGCCGTGCCGCGCAGGGGCTCGGCTCCGTCCAGCCGGACGCTCAGCCGCATCCGGGGGCCGCGCATCGCCTTCGGGGCGGCCAGGACGTACGTGGGCCAGCCCAGCACGGCCTTGGCTCGTTCGTGCTCCTGCGCGTACTGCATCATCGCGGCGTCCAGACCGACGCCGGACATGACCGCGAAGTGGGTGGCGGGGATGCCGTCGCCTTCAATGCGGGCGAGGTCGATCGCGCGGGTCGTGCCGCCGAGGGCGGCGTCGAGTGCCTCGGCCGGAGCGAGCGGGAGGCCGAGGTTGCGGGCGAGGAGATTGCCGGTGCCGCACGGCACGACGGCGAGCGGGACACCATTGCCCGCCAGACGGTCGGCGGCCGCGCGCACGGTGCCGTCGCCGCCGCAGACCACGACCAGCTCCGCCCCGTCGCCGAGGGCCTGGGCGGTCTGGCCGCCGCCGGGGTCGGCGGCCGTCGTCTCCAGCAACACCGGTTCCGGGTGACCGTGCCGGGAGAGGACCTCGCGCAGCTCGTCGCGCGTGCCCTCGTCGATCGTGGTGGGGTTGACGACCACGGCGACCCGGGACGGCCGGCGTCCCGTGCGGGCGGTTCGGGCGGCGACGGGCCGGGCGACGGGCGCCGACACGCGGGCGTCGCGCAGCAGGGCCTGACCGACCACCAGCAGGGACAGCCCGCCGTTGATCAGGCCGCCCAACACGTCGGTCGGGTGGTGCATGCCCCGGTACAGGCGGGACACCCCCACCATGAGCGGCAGCAGGAGCAGCGCCGCGGCCACCACGCGCCGCCACGGCCCCCGTAGGCGGGTCAGCGCGAGGACGGCGAGACCGCCGTAGAGGGCGGTGGCCGCACCGGTGTGGCCGGAGGTGTAGCTGGAGGTCGGCAGGGAGCCGTCGAGCCGGTGCACCTCGGGTCGCTGCCGTTCCACCGCGATGGTCACGACCAGGAAGACCAGCGCCTGCAGCGCGACCGCGAGCGCCAGGAACGACGCCTGGCGCCACAGCGGGAGACGGGGTGCCAGGATCAGCGCCAGGCACGCCGCCAGCGTCACGACGATGACGGTGAGCGTGTCGCCCATCTGGGACCCGATCGAGGAGAGCGTGGTCAGAGTGGACGTACGCAGCCGCTCCAGGCCCCGGTTGACGCCGTCCTCCGCCGTGATCGGCCAGATATGCCGGGCGGGGCCGGTGATCAGCAGGCCGAGCCCGATCATCAGGGCGGCCTGGCAAGCGACCGCCGCACCGATGGACGCGGCGCCCCGCACCAATCCGCGAGGCATCCGGCGGCCCCGCCCGGTGGCGGTCGCCCCGGCGGTGGCAGGGCGGGGACTGTCCTCGGGCAGGCCCGCTGATCTCTCCGGTACGGCGGTCGGCATCGCTTCTCCCTGGGTCGGCGGTCGGCAGGTGGGGCCGCACCACACGGGTCGCCCACCGCACTGATGCCCCCGGAGGCGCGGAGCAGGCGGTACGAAAGAAGAGGCGGTCCGCGCGGGACCGCCCCTTCGCCGTTCGCGGAGGACATCAGGCCAGGAGCTCCACCTCCGCCAGGGTCGACGAACCGTCCAGCACCAGGCGGTACTTGCCGTACGTCCCGCGCTTAGAACTCCTAACGAAATGAGTCGGCGCGGATAGAAGTCGGTGGCCGGCTGAGCGGGCCGTGAGCCAAGATCGCCTCATCTTCGTAGCAGGCGACGAGGTGACAGTCGGGCGGTCGGATCTGGCCCTGTTGTGTGATCCGGCGCCTGTACGACGACCGGGGCTATGACTTCGACAAGTATCGCCGCCTGCTGTGGAAACGCGGCATCAAACCCCTGATCGCCCGATGCGGCCTCGCCCACGGCTTCAACTGGGCAAAGTACGCTAGGTGGTGGAGCGCGCCTTCGCCTGGCTGCACCAGTTCAAGCGGCTCCGCACCCGCTGCGAACGACGCGCCGATCTCCACCAGGGCCTGCTCGAACTGGCCCGCGGCCTCATATGCCTCCGCCGCCTACGAACCCATCCTGAAGCGATCAGTCGGCTACGCAGAACCACCCAGGCCGCACCTCGTTCAGAAGCGGTTCAGACGACCGCACGGCGGACTCCAGGTCCTGATCCGTGACGTCAAGAGGCTCCGGCAGGCTCAGCCCATACTCGCGCAGCCGCCAGAGGTCGAAGACTTCGCTCCCGTCGGCTGTGAAGTCCACATCGACGTTTGTGCCGTTGTCGCTCACGAAGCGGCACCCTGCCCCATGAACCTTGTAGGAGTAGGTGCCGATGTGATCACTCCGGCTGATCCGGCGTGAACGGGCCAGGCTGACGACGTCTGCCAGTCGCTCGAGCGAGGGGATCGCCACCCTCATGGCCTCATCAATCGCGTTCAGAGCGCGGACGTAGCCGAGCACGAGGTCTCGCGCAACCCCAACCTGTTCCATACGGCGTCATCCCCCTGGCTTTGTTTGTGAGTTACGAGAGCGCCTGTCGCTCAGCGTGGAGAGCGCGCTCTTTCACGGGAGAGTGATGTCGCCGAGTTTTGAGAGCGACTCGACCGGCGCGGCGCCGAACTCCTCTTCCAGGTCCTGACCGAACGCGAGGAGAAGAACAGCGTGGCTATCGCCTCCAACGAGTCCTTCTCCGACTGGACCAAGACCTTCACCGATCCCCGCCTCTGCGCGGCCATCGTCGACCGCCTCACCTTCGGCGGCAACATCATCGAGACCGGCACCGACTCCTACCGCCTCGCCGCCACCCGGGCCCAAGCGGAACGAGCAGCCGTCTGAGTGCAGTGAGCCTGCTCTACCGAACTGGCCCGCACTCATCGACGATCACGGTCGGCTCTGACAGGAAGATATCCCGGTCGACGGGGCCATAAGCGATGTTGAACGTGTCCAGCCAGTACGACCAACCGCGGATCCCCAGGGCGCTGGTGAACCGGTAGTTCAACTGCCAGCGGACCCACTGACCGGGAAGCAGTCGAACTGCCGGCGGCCTGCGCGGCCGAGGGGGCAACCCGAAGAGCGGCTCCACACGAGTGAGCACTCGGAGCCGATCACCTTCGTCCCGCAGGCTGACACCGACCTCGCGGAAGTCTTTCTGGCTCGGACGTGGCTCGAAGCCGTCACGCTCGGACATCTGGACGAAGTGGGCAAATCCGGACGACACCTGGGGCAACGAGAATCCGACCGGCGCCGCGTTTCTGCGGGCAGCGGCCTCCCCGCCCCGAGACTGCTTCGTCCAGGACGTCTTGATCCACTGCACCGTGATGTCCACCGCACCTGCCCTTCGCCGAGAGCCTACGGTCAACATCTGCTTGACGTCATCCAGGTTCCGGCGCAACTGCCTGCTGCCAGTTCTCAGCAACATTCCACAGGGGTGGAGACCCAGACCGCTCTCCGGAACCGCCTACAAGCGCTCTCCGGTCTCACCTACGCAGCCATCCCCCTGAGCCCGTAGGTGAAGGGATTCTTCCATGGGGCCGCCAGCGTCTCCGCAGGACGGCAGTGTGAAACGATCAGTCCACGGGAACGAAGCCACCGTGTACGCGCAGCGGTAGGCCAGGAATGATCAGCTTGCCTTCCACTTGGCGGAAGAGCCAGCCCGGGACACTCTCCTCCCACTCGGCCCACTGGCGGAACCAGACCCCGATGCGCCATGTGCCCGCGGCTCCAGCCACCAAAAAGCAGGCATCGCCCTCCGCCGTGCTTGCCCACTGGACCATGCCGCCGTCCTCGGGAAACACGGGACGGGGGATCGCGTCGGGGACGAGCTCTTGGTAGAGCGGAGCCATGCGTTCAATGGTCGCAAACATGTTGAGCGTGGCGGACTGCGGATGCAGCACGTCGAGGAACCCGCCGACGACGCCCGGACCGAACCCCGCCACGAACTCCTTATAGTCCATCGGCAGCGGCCCCGTTGCGGCTTCCAGCTCCTCCCAAGCATCCACCCCGGAGTAGCCGCGAGGCGCACCGAAGCAAGCCTCAAGATCACTCGTCGGCAGCATGATCAGTCCCTCTCCGCCGGCTTCTCACAAGCCGCACGCTACGGCAGCTCCTCGTGCGGGTAGCGCGCGGTGCTGAGGCTGCCTCCCAGTCACAACGGTCCCAGGAAACGGATCGGCTTCGCTCAACGACAACAGCCACCGCCCCGGCGAACCTAACGGGGTGCCCCGCGATTGAGGTCTGGGCGCGCTGTCTGGGGGTTTGGCTGGTGGGTTATTCAGCGGGCTGTCGGGCGGATGAGGTCAAGTTCGGTGCTCGGCTTGTGCTGGGTGGCGCGCCGAGCGGCCCGGTCGGAGACCAGGGCGGCGATGGCCAGGTGGGTCTCGTCGTAGGTCTCGCGGCGTCCGGTGTACCGCTGCAGTGGGTGCCACTGGCGGAGTTCGGCGTTGGCGTGCTCGACACAGATCCGACGAGAAGATTGCCGGCGTCGCAACTCGCACCATCCGTACCGTTGAGTAAGGGGCGCGTTGTCGATGTCCTTCGGCTTCCTTGGGGGGTGCGCTGACCTGGTCGGGAAACTCGTTGGCCAGACCGCGGTACCCATCGTCGACCTCGGCCTTCACCGTCGGGTGCATCCGGAACCGCTCGGCGATGCCCTCGGTGCGGACCGCCGTCTGGTCGTGCATCCGGCCGGGCCGTACGGCGCCGGACCACAGTGTGCGCCCCTGGTGGTCGCTGATCGTGGTGGTCTTGATTGTGTTCTGCTTGCGCTTGCCGGAGACGAACGCCCGCCGTCCCGGAGAGTGGGCCTTCGGGCGGCGGACCTGGGTCTCGGTCCCGTCGATGCGCAACGTGATGTTCTCGGCCGTGGCGTAGGCGAACACGTCGTCCAGCGTGCGCAGCCGGATGCCTGGCCGGTCGGGCACGGCGAACCCACGCGCCGCCAGCAGCGGACGGATCTCGCCGATCGCCCGCCCGATGGTGGAGGAGCCCACCTCGTAGATCACACCGAGCGCCTCACGAGTCAGCCCAGTCCGCAGGTGAACAAGCGTCACCAGGACTCGGTCGGTGAAGACCAGCTCGTACTTCGGCCCGGCGCCGGCCTTCCGCCTCCGGGCCCCATTCCGCCGCTGCTGCCGTCCTGACTCGCACCGTGCGTCCCAGCGCGGTGCGAGCTCAGCGATCAACTCGCCGAGATGTTGGGCCGAAAGCCCACAGAACGCACGGTGGGACATGGCGGCACGAGCCTTCCTGATCTGCACACCCCAAGAATCGACACGGGCGTCGTCAGACACGGCAGAGTCCAGTTGATCGCTCCTGTCTACCCTCACCCGTATGACGATCGACTGGATAGCGGAAACCCAACGCCTGGCCCATGGGAGACGCTTTGACGAGTTCAGCAGTCCGTCCTCGGGACAGGACTCCTCCCCGGCGCCGCTGTCCGAAGCACAGGTCTGCGAGGCGGAGGCGGAACTGGGCATTGTCTTTCCCGTCGAGTACCGGGAGTACTTGCTTCGACAGAGCGCTGGCGGCGCGATGAACCGCCTACGCCGAACCGCGGCAGGCTGGGGCTGGCAGGGGGACTCAAGCACCAACTACGACCTGCTCACCATTGCCTTCCCACATCCTGACTCCTACCGCGCTTACGAAGACGAGCTGGACGCACGCGAGCCGCTGGCAGAGAGCTTCCCGGACCACGACGCCTACGAGCAGGCATGGAGGCAGTGGGACGCGGAGTACGAGGTGTTCCAGGAGCGCAAGACGTCCGGCGCCGTGTTCATCCGGGACAACGGCTGTGGCTTCTCGACCCTGCTCGTCGTCGCTGGTCCGCACCGAGGAACGATGTGGTTCGACGGCCGCGCGACCTGTGACCAGATCCTTCCGCTCAACCTGGACGGTCGGCCCGTGTCGTTCACGGACTGGCTCGGGCGGAGTTCCATGGATCTGCTCGACTGGTGAACGCGCCGAGCCGAAACCCGGCCAGATCAGGAGCGGTCAGATCAATCGCGGGTCAGGTCGTAAGCGGTCAGGGCAATAGCGATGTCGGAAGACGCCGGCGGAACTTCTCCCGGGACAGCGCAGCATCATCGGACTCCGCGCCCGGAGCAGGGTGCGTTGCGGACGCTGCATGCTGCTGTGAGCTGCTGGACATGCCTCCATCCAGCGCCGTCGGAGAACCGCGGCGGGACACAGGCGGCGATACACGGGATACGTGATCTTCCGTTCCGCGGGCATCCGACCTCCACATCAAGGAGGTTGTCCATGACTGCCACGCCGGCCGAGACACAAGCGCCGACGCCGCACGGCGCGCAGCCCGTAAGCGAGGAAGACGCCCACGAGCGGGTCAACCGACGCTGGGCGGAGATCCTGCAGGAGACGCGCGTGGCCCAGACCGGCGTGCAGATCCTCTTCGGCTTTTTGCTCAGTGTCGCGTTCACTCCCCGCTTCGGTGATCTGGGCGCCTTCGACACGTCCGTCTACGTGCTGACGGTGATTCTCGGGGCGGCCGCGACCGGCGCTCTCATCGCACCGGTCTCCCTGCACCGGCTGCTGACCGGCGAGCGGATGAAGGACGATCTGGTGGCCGTCGCCGGGCGTCTGATGGTGACCGGGCTCGTTCTTCTCGCACTCACCATCAGCGGTACGGTGCTGCTGATCCTCCACGTTGTTCTGCCCGATCAGCTTGCCGAGGTCCTCGCCGGCGGGGTTCTCCTCTGGTTCGCCCTGTGCTGGTACGCACTGCCCCTGTGGCTCAAAAAGCGCGCCGAGCGCCGGCACGGGACGTCTGACTGACGCGTGCCGCGTTCCGTCCCAGGACCCGGCACGCGTCAGTCCGAGGATGCTCGCCGTGCGGTCGGGCATCCCCGTCCCGCCGGCCGGGATGCCTCGCGGACCACGGCGGGGAGAGCGCCCCAGCCGCCCGGTGCCACGATCTTCCCGGCCGGGTGTGTCCGCGTATGTACCTGGAGTCCCTGGGGCATGGGTGCCGACCCGACGGTTCGATCAGTGGAGCAGGTACAGGGCAACCCCGCCGAGCAGCAGTACGAGGCACACAGCCAGATTCGTACGCCAGTAGGTGACGCACAGCGCGACGAACTCGCGGATGGCCGCACTCGGCCAGAAGTAGGCGGCGGTGCGTGATCCCACGACGTTGCCCCTGACGCCCTCCCGGCGCGCGGTCACCGCGGCGCGGAAGACGTGGTAGTTGCTCGTGACGATCACACACCGGTACCCCGGGCGTGCCTCCTCCATGATCTTTCTGCTGAACCGCAGGTTCTGCTCGGTGCTCGTCGAGCGGTCCTCGCAGGTGACGGACTGGGAGGGGAAGCCACGGTCGACGAGGTAGGCGGCCATGGCATGGGACTCGGGGAGTTCCTCGTCCGCTCCCTGGCCTCCGGAGGCGAGAAGCACCGGATGACCGCCGCGCGCGGTGATTCTCTCGTGCACGGCGCGCCCCCGCTCCAGCCGGTGCGCCAGCAGCGGCGGCACCGTGGAACCGCCCGTGAGTCCTGACCCGAGTACCACCACGAAGTCCGCTTTGCGGTTGAGCGGCAGACGCCCGTAGACGAGGGCGTATCCGAGGAAGCAGAGGAACAGAAACCCGGCGTATCCGGCGACGGCGGCCGCTGCAGCGGCTGTGGATGTCAGGACAGGATCGCGCACGGCCACCGCCGCGGCCACGAGCGCGAGCAGCGCCATCAGGCCGGCACCCGAGAGCAGCGACAGCAGATTGCCCAGGCCGAAGCCCTCCCTGCGGACCATGCCGACGCCGTTGACGAGCAGGAAGCAGGCCAGGGTGACAATGCCCAGCGCCACCACGGCGGCCAGCACGACGGAGATGTTCCTGGCGAGTTCGGGTCGTCGTTCAGCGAGGACCAGCAGCGAGCCGGCCAGAGCGAACACGACGGACAGCCCGAGCAGGACGGCGTTGCCGACCTTTCGCCGCTCGCGCACCACTTTTATGCAGAACAGAAGAAACACCGCGGCTGCCGGGACGTAGATCAGCATGCGGCACATCGTATGCAGGACCCCGCACGGCAATGTTCGCGAGGCGCGGAACCGGCGACGCCCAGCGGGTCGGGGACGCCCGTCCCGGACCCGGGCGCCATCCCCGCGTCACCGCGCGGTTCACCTTCACGGTCCAGACGGCGGAAGGGCAGTCGAGGGGTGCCGCGGCGGTCGCCGCAGACGCGTCCCTCACCATGCCGGCTGACGCTGCGACGTGGCGTCGCGGCTTGCTGTGCGGTGCCGTCGCACAGGCTTCGGCCCAGGTTCGACACGACTTCGGTGCCCTTCCCGCTGGAACGGGGCCGGAGGGGTGGGTAGCGGGGACAGGATTTGACCCTGCGGCCTCTGGGGTCTGCACCAAAAGCCGTTGACCTGTGAGGAGTGATCTGTGGGATTCACCCGGGATGAATGGTCCGAGCACTATGCCGGCGGACGCGACTTCCGGCGGCTGGGGGAGGGGGAGAAGGCCTTGCTCGCCGAGCACGTGTCGGCCTCTGACAGGGGGAGGGCGTTGGAGGTCTGTTGCGGCACTGGTGAGTTGGCCGTGTATCTGGGCTCGCTCGGCTACGTCGTCGATGCCGCCGATTTCGCCGAGGGCGCGCTGGAGCGGGCCCGGCGGGAGCACGCGGAGACCAAGGGGGTGAGCTGGCTGTGTCTGGACGTCGAGCACGATGACCTGGCTGGTCTCGCCGGTGACGGATACGACCTCATCACCATCCGGCTGGCCATCGCCTTCATTCATGATCGCGCCCGCGTCCTGCGCGGCCTGGCCTCACGACTGCGCGGAAGCGGGACCCTCGTCGTCATCACCCCGACCGCCGACCACACGCCCCAGGAGCGTCGCCACATCGCCTTGGACGAGGACGAACTCGCCGCGCTCGCTGACGGATTCACCGAGGTCGAGCGATTCGACGCGGATGGCCTGGCGGTGCTGTGTCTTGGCCGTGGGGGAGGATCGTTCAGCATCGAGGAGAAGGGGCGTCCCGATCCGCAGGCCGTGTTCGGTGCCGGGGTCGTGGCCACCGACTCCTTCGGCAGAGTCCTGCTGGGTCGCTCGAGCCAGGGGATGTGGGAACTGCCCGGCGGCCGGATCGAGACCGGCGAGAGTGCACCGGCCGCCGGCGTACGGGAGCTGGCGGAGGAGACCGGGCTGACAGCACGCGCGGAAGACGCCTACGTCGTCACCATCCTCCACGACGACCGGCTCGACGTGCGCCGTATCACCGCCGTCGTCCGCATCACCGCCTGGAGCGGCGAACTCGGGCTGCCCGAGCCGCACCGCTTCGTCCGCTGGGAGTGGCATGATCTGCACGCCCTGCCCACCCTTGGGAAGTTCTTCGCGCCCTCGGCGCAGGCACTGGCGGCGGTGTGGCCGGGAGTGCTGCCCGGCCTGCCGCCTGTCCACTGCTACCCGGTCGCCGACACCGCCCGGCCCGTGTCATGAGGATCCTGGTCATCGACTTCCGGCCGCTGCGGCAGTTCACCCTCGCCAACTCGGACTGTCCCAACCTCACTGTGCAGACCCGCGCCTTGCACGCCTACCTGCGCTGGCGCAACGCCAACGCACGTCACCGCGATGTCCTGGCCACCGAACGCAAGGAACGCGCGGCACACGGAGCGAGAAAGGCATCCGCTGGGGCGGACGCCCGCTCACACCAGGAGCCTGACCTAACCCGACCGCACCGTGACGCGGCAGGCACGGCAAGCCGTCTCTCAGCCTTTCCGAAGTTCGACTGGGCCAGCTGTCCGGGCGGCTGAATCCTTGCGTGCTGAGAGCAGGAACAGGACCGCAGCGGCGGCGGCGAACCCGAAGCCGATGCTGCTGCAGACCATGACCGTCTCGAATGAGGCGTCGGCGATCCGGGGGATGCCGTTGAAGAGCATGAGGGCGTAGATGCACAGAATGCCGTAGGCGCGAAGCCGTATCCCGGCCTTTCGCTTGCGCATCCACGGCGGTGTCCACCCCGCCAGTATCGCCGCCGGCACCGGCAGCATGAGTGCCGTGGACACTGCCAGTGCTACCCAGTGGTACAGCGGATTGCCGTTCACCCCGCCCCCTTCGTAGGCGATCACCAGCCTACGGAGGGGTGGAGAGGCCCGTCCATGCACCACCCGCGCGGGCACGTTCCGCGCCGACGCCCGGATCAAGAAGCTGCCGCGGAGGGCCTGGCAGAAACTCTTGGCCGGCGCTGGAGCCAAGGGGCACCGCTTCTACGATTGGGCCCTGGTCGACCTCGCTGACGACCGGCCCGGCCACCACCAGTTGCTCGTCCGCCGCAGCCGACGCACCGGTGAACTCGCCTTCTGCCGTTGCTACTCAGCCGCCGCGGTGCTGCTGTCCACCCTGGTGCGCGTCCCCGGACGCAGATGGACCGTCGAGGAGACCTTCCAGTCCGGCAAGGGCCTGGGCGGACTGGACGAACACCAGGTCAGACGTTGGACGTCCTGGCACCGCTGGGTCACCCTCGCGATGCTCGCCCGCGCCTTCCCCACCACCGTCGTCCGCGCCGACGAACACGCCCGCCACCCGAAGCCGGACGGACTGATACCCCTCACCTGCAACGAGGTCCAGCGCCTGTTCATCGCGCTCGTCGTCCGGCCCGTCCACTGCACGGCCCACCGGCTCGACTGGTCCCACTGGCGACGCCGCCACCAGGCTCGATCCCAGGCCAGCCACTGTCAGCGACGAGCCGCCCAGACATGAAGATCGCGATCTACAGCTGGAGTACTAGGAGGGGTCTGCTGCGGGTTTGGATGACTGGTTGACCTGCTCGCAGTCGCCACGCTGATCGTGAACTGGCCGGGCAGCGGACCACTGCCCGATGCCCTCCACCAGGCCCTGGAACGAGCGCTGGCCGACGTCCGCTCCCCCTGACCGACGTACGCTCCCACCCCGCATATCCCTGGTCCGGCATTCCAAGCAGCACACAAGGGCTCCAGGACACCGGCGTGCCGGTCCGCAACTGGCCAGCCGGCCACCGGAGGGCGACGTACGCTCCGCGTGCGGAGGACGTCTGGAACGTTGTGCGCCATGGCGTCCTCCGCGCCGCTTCACCCGACTGTGGCCCGTCCCGTTCTCCTTGGGTTCTAGTGGTCGCTGCAACACCCCAGCCCATGGGACGCAGTGGACTTCAAGATCCGGGAGAACCGAGGTTTCGAGGGCCGCAGGCCCCTGCGCATCGAACATGCCAGGCGGGGAGGTGGAGGCGGCCAGTCCGCATCGTCAAGACCTGTGGATGGGGCGGGGATGCCGCCTCGCGTTGTGCCTCGCCCGCCCCGAAGCGAAGGTTCGTCACTCCGCTCACGGGACCGCTCAGGAGAAGTCCGCCGAGGTGATGCCGTCAGGGTGTCCGGGCGGCCACTCCACCAACTCGATCCGGTAGCCATCCGGGTCGGTGAGCCACGACGTCTTCGGGCCGCGAGGGCCGCCCGGGTGCTGGACAGGTCCCGGCTCCAGGCCGGCGTCGGTCAGCCGCTCCAGGGTGGCGGCCAGGGTGTCCACCTGGATCGCGAGGTGGTCGAAACCGCTGCCCACGTCTACGCGTCCGTCGATGGGACGGTGGACCAGTTCGAGCGAGGCCGCTGGTTCGCCGGGGAACTTGAGGATCGCGAGGTGACTCCCGTCGTCGCCGTCGACGCTGCCCAGCTCGATGTAGCCCAAGGCGGTGTAGAAGGCGAGCGAGCGGTCCAGGTCGGTGACGCGGTAGCCGACGAAGAGCGTCTTCATGCGGCCTCATCGGGGCGGCGTACCCGGTAGCGGAGGTGCGTGACGTCTCGGTCCTCGAGCCGCCGCACGAGGTCGAGTTCGATGTGATCACCACCGAGGTGGTCGAAGAGCCGTCGGCCGTTCCCGAGGAGGACCGGCACCAGGTGGATCTCCATCTCGTCGATGTGCCCGGCTCGGAGGAGCGCTTGGGCCGCGCACGCGCCATGGACCATGACCGGCCGGTCCCCGGCGGCCGCGCGAGCCTGACGGGCGGAGTCCTCGACGTCGGTGACGAATCGCGCGTGGCCGGGTGGCACGTCCCCGTCATCCACGTGGTGGGTGAGGACGAAGATCGGCACACCGTCGTGATGGTCGCCCTGCCAACGCCCGGCGAGTTCGAAGGTCCGACGGCCGGAGATCACCGCGCCGGTCGCCTGCGCCTCGCGATAGACCTGCCCGCTGGGACCGTCGGATTCCCGGTCGTCGAGCCAGTTGAAAAGGCGTCCACCGGCGCGTCCGAGCTCCTGGCCCGGTCGATCGTCCGGACCGGCGACATAGCCGTCGAGCGACATCGACATGTACAGGCGAATCGGATTGCTCATTCCGGCCTCCATCTCTCCTTCATGGCAGGGGGATGCTCCGCTTCCCGGTGGGAATGTCGCAGTGGAAGACTTCAGCCAGCAGGCAAACTCATCGGCCTGACGAGGCGTAATGCGAGAACGGTCGATCAGCTGAGGTGGTTCAGGCCGCGTGCGCCTCGGGGCGTTCGACGAGCCGACCGCGTTCGAAGCGGGCTCCGGCCCGCACAAGGGCGACCATGCGGGGTGCGTTCGCAGCTCGCCAGCGGCTCTGGGCGGACTCGACCAGGTTGGCGAACGTCTTGACCGCGGTGGCTGGGTGCCCCTTGTCCTCGGCGCTGTAGATGTCCTGGCTGGCCTTCTTCGCCGCAGGCTGGTCTGACTTCGGGAGACCGTCGAGGCAGTTGGCCATCTTATGAACCCAGCACCGTTGGCGGCGGGTTTCCGGGAAGACGTCGCGGTGCGTGAGGGTGTTCTTCCTCGATGACTACGAGCGTTGCGCCCGGCCGGTACCGGGCCTGCTCGCGATCCTGCTCCTCATCGTCCACTTCGCCGTCCTGGGACTGCGTCAGATACGGGCGGTTTCCTACGTCACCGGGACCCGGGGGAAAACACGCAAGCGGGCCATGTATGGCCGAGCCTCGTTTCGAACTCCTCCGGACCCGCATCCTCGAAAACGGTTCGGGATGCAGTTGCGTGAACGAGTCACATGCTCAGCCACGCCGGGGGTAGTCCGGCGGCATCTGAGCACGATGACCTCCGTGGATCAGGGACTCGCGGGGGTGTTAGACACCGTCTTGTTCGTGGTCGGTGGAGAGGGCGATGTGCCGGGAGGCGTCCATGTCCTTGCGGAAGGTATCCAGTTTGGCGTCGAAGGCCTGCAGGGTGTCGGCTCCGAGGGGGAGGCGCAGGGGCGGCTCGGGGGTGCCGGCCATCTCGACGATGGCACGGGCGGCTTTGACGGGGTCGCCGGGCTGGGCGTGGTTGAGGCTCGCGGCGGCCGTGCGCATCGCGCCGACGGTGGGCGCGTAGTCGTCGATGGCGGCGGGGCCGGTGTGCAGGCTGGCGGGGTCGAGGAAGTCGGTGCGGAAGAAGCCCGGTTCCACGAGGGTCACATGGATGCCGAGGGGGGCCAGTTCGGTGTGGAGGGTCTCGGTGAAGCCTTCGACGGCGAACTTCGTGGAGGCGTAGATGCCCCATCCCGGCGCGGTGGCGAAGCCGACGATGGAGCTGATGTTGATGACGTGGCCGGAGCGCTGACGGCGCAGGACCGGCAGTGCGGCGCGCTGTACGGCGAGCGGGCCGAACACGTTGGTCTCGTACACCGCTCGGACCGTGGCGTCGTCGGACTCTTCGACGGCGGCGAGTAGTCCGGTGCCGGCGTTGTTGACCAGGACGTCGATCCGGCCGAACCGTTCGATGGCCGCGTCGACGGCCGTCCGGATGCTCTGCGGGTCGGTCACGTCCAGCGAAACGGCAAGCAGCGCGTCGCCGGCGTCGGGGAACTGCTCGCGGACGGTGTCGGGCTTCCGCGCGGTCGCGACCACCTGATGGCCGGCCGCGAGGGCGGCACGGGTGATCTCCAGGCCGAAGCCCCGGGACGATCCAGTGACGAACCAGATGCTCATGTTGTCTTCTCCAGCGTTCAGATGGTGGTGGGCAGGTCGAAGGCCGCGCGGTTCTGCGCGATGAAGGTCTCGACGTCGAGGGGGTCGCTGCCGCCGATCGTCTTCACGAGGTCGTTGGTGCCGGCGAAGACGCCGTTGCGGTAGTCGACGGCCACGGCGAGCAGGTGCTGGATCAGGTGGTCGGGCGCGCCGCGCCCGCGCAGGATGGCGGCGAACTCGTCGAGTTCGATGGGCACGTAGGCGACCTCGCGGTCCAGCGCCCGCGACATCCTCTCGGCGATCTCGTAGTGGTTGAGCTCCTCGGCTCCGTACAGCGGGTAGATCTGGCCGGCGTGCGGGGCGGGGTCCTCCAGGATGGCCGCGATCACCTTGGCCTGGTCGCTTTCGGCGATGGGGGCGTGGCGTCCGTCGGCGAACGGCAGGCGCAGTTCGCCGGTGCCGTCGGCCCAGGTGTCGATCAGCCACTGGGCGAAGAACGTCGGGCGGATGTGGGTGACGGGCACCAGGGAGCGGTCCAGCACGCGTTCGGCGACCCAGTGCTGGCGTGCCGCGTTGCTGGCGGTGTCGCGGCGGGCGGAGATCTGCGACATGTTCACGATGGCCTGGACCCCGTTCTCCTCCGCCGCCTGGGCCACGTTCGCGGTCGCGTCCATCAGGCCGGGGCGGATCGGATAGGTGAAGTACAGGGCGTCGATGCCCTTGGTCGCCTCCGCCAGGGAGTCCAGGTCGAGGACGTCGCCTTCCACGACGTCCGCTCCGAGGGCGGCGAGCCGCTCGGCGCGCCCGTCGAGGCCGCGGACGAGTGCGCGGACGTGGTGCCCGCGCTGGAGCAGGAGTTCGGTGGTGTGGCCCCCGGTCTTGCCGGTGGCCCCGATCACGAGGAGGTTGCGTTCCATGATGATGATCTCCGTTTCTTGAGAGGGGAGCGGGCGGGAACTCCAGCGTCAGAACTTCGCGTGGGTGTCGCAGAAGATGAGTGACGTGGTGCGATGCCCGTCTTGCAGGAGGCTGTGATCGCGGGCCCGCCCGAGTGGCCGCAGCCCTGTGGTCAGGGTGTACGGCGGGGCCGGAGGGCGAGCAGCGCGGCAGCCGCGGCGAGTCCGGCGCCGGCCTGGACCCACCAGGCGTGGTCGAACCCGGCGGTCGTGGTCTGGGGGGTGAGGGCGACGAGCAGGGCGACGCCCACGGCGCTGCCGATCTGCCGGCTCATGTTGAGTACGGCGCTGCCGGTGGTGGCGCGTTCGGGTGCCAGGGTGCCGGCGGCGGCGAACAGCGGTGCCTGGGCCAGACCGCCGGCCAGGCCGACCAGGATCAGGCCCGGGAACATGCCGCCCCAGTAGTCGGGGGTGGTGTGCACGGCCGCGAGCCAGTATCCGGCGGCGAGTGCCATGGCCAGCGTGCCGGTCACGGCGGGAACGGTGCGTCCGAAACGGCGCTGGAGGGGTCCGGCGTTCATCGCGAAGGCGATCGAGGCCAGGGGCGCCGGGACGATGGAGACACCTGCGCGCAGCGGGCTGAAGTGCCAGACCTCCTGCATGAACAGGGCAGTGCTGAGCAGGACGATGGCGAAGCCGGCGGAGAACAGGAACAGGGCCACGGTGGCGGCGGTGAACGGCCGGCCGGCGAACAGCTGCCTCTCGATCACGGGCGCCTTGGCGCGCAGCGCGCGTTCGACGGTCGCGGCAGCGGCCAGGGCGGCTGCGACGAACAGGGCCAGGGTGCGGATGTCCGTCCAGCCCCACCCGGGTCCCTGGACGGTGGCGAGCACCAGCAGGCTCACGGCCAGCAGCAGTGCGAGGGCGGAGACCGGGTCCGGCAGGTCGGCACCCCTGGGCTGGCGCACCTCGGGCAGCAGCAGCGCACCGGCCACGAGGGTGGCGATGCCGACGGGAACGTTGATCAGGAAGATCCACCGCCAGTCGAGGGTGACGAGCAGACCGCCGACGGGCGGGCCCGCCGAGGCCGCGATCGCGCCCACGCCCGCCCACAGGCCGACCACCAGAGTGTGCCGGCGCCTGGGAAAGCTCGGGTAGAGCAGACCCAGCGAGGTCGGCACGATCATCGCCGCGCCGACGGCCTGGAAAGCGCGGGCGGCGACCAGCACGCCGAGACTCGGCGCGGCGGCCGCGACGGCGGAGGTGAGGGTGAACAGCGCCACTCCGGACAGCAGCATCTTCTTGCGCCCCCACTGGTCCGCGATGCGGCCCGCGGGCACGAGCACGGCGGCGAAGACGATCGCGTAGGCCGACAGCACCCACGACACGCTCGCGACGCCCGCGCCCGGGAACGACCGACCGATCCCGTCGAGGGCGACGTTGACGACGAAGAAGTCGAGCTGCGCCATGAAGGCGACGGCACCCAGCACCGCCATGATGCTCCAGCGGCGCGGGTGGCCGGCGTCGGTGGCGGCCGGAGCCGCACCGGCGGGCCTTGTCGATGCCGCGGCTGCCTGCGGTGAAGCCTGTGTGGACATGGTGTCCGCCCCTCACACGAAAATGGGCTTGCTAGCCCCTTTTTGGGCTCGACCTCATGCAACACCCAAAAAAAGAGGCTGTCAAGCCCATTTTCGTGCTAAGGTCATCCGTATGACCGCAAGCAGCGAAGTGCCGGCCCGGAAGCTGACCCCCAAGGGTCTGGCCACGCGCGAGCGCATCATCGAGGCAGCCGCGGAGCTGATCTACGAACACGGCGCCCAGAACACCAACAACGAGCAGATCCGCGAGGCAGCCGGAGTCAGCGGCTCACAGCTCACGCGCCACTTCCCCACCAAAGAGGCCCTGGTGCGTGCGGTGCTCGCCTGGCAGGCCGACGTCATCGTCGCCCGCCACCAGGCACCAGAGTTGGGCGAGCTGGACAGTTTCGCCGCCCTCCATCAGTGGGCCGACTCCTACATCGCCTCGCAGGACATGCTGCGCGGCGGATGCACGTTCGGCTCTCTGGCCGCCGAGGTCGTCAAGAACGATCCCTCCCACCGGGACGCGGTGGCCGATGGCTTCGAGCGGTGGCAGGCGCTGTTCCGACGCGGCCTGGGCAGGATGCGCGAGCGCGGCGAGCTGCGGCCGGAAGCCGACCCGGCCGCGCTCGCGCACCTGCTCGCAGCCGCATTCCAGGGCGGAGCACTCCTGGACCAGGCGGCCCAGGACAGCACCCCGTTGCGCGACGCACTGTACGGCGCCCTGGCCTACATCGAGTCCTTCGCCGTAAAGGGCTGAACGGCCCGGCACTGGCGGACACTCGGCGGCAGCCGATGGGGGAGCACGCTGCCCGGTGAGGCCGCGGACGGATCCGGACGGCACCCGCCCACAGCTCTACGAAACTCCAAGGACCACCGGCTGGGCCGTCGGGCCCCGAAGGCGAGAGCGACCGCTGCGGGGTGACGGATTTCCTGACAATCAGCGAGTGATGGCCGACGCCCCCCTGGCGGCCCAGCCGGCCCCGACGCGGGTGGCACCGGCCGCCGACGGCGACCGGAATCTGTACATTTGTAAGGGATCACGACTGTCGGTCGTGCGGTTGTAGCCCGTGCTCATGAACCTCGCAGGCGAGGCATTATGTCCGACTTGAGTGCGCCGATCGTGGCCACGTTCCTCGTGTACGTGGCCGTCATGATCGGAACTGGTGTCTGGGCCTACCGCCGTACGCACACCTTCGCCGACTTCGCCCTGGGCGGCCGCAGGCTCCCCGCGTTCGTCGCTGCCCTGTCCGCAGGGGCCAGCGACATGTCCGGCTGGCTGTTCCTGGCGTTCCCCGGCGCGGTGTATGCGGCCGGGATCGGGGCCAGCTGGATCGCGGTCGGCCTGGTGCTCGGTACGTATTTCAACTGGCTGTTCGTCGCGCCGAGGCTGCGCACCTACACGGAGCGCGCCGGGAACGCGGTAAGCCTGTCGGCCTACCTGGAGGAGCGGTTCGAGGACCGCACCCGGATGCTCCGGATGGTCTCGGCTGCGGTGACCCTTGTGTTCTTCACCGTTTACGTCGCCAGTGGGCTGGTAGCCGGCGGGCTGCTGTTCGGGCACATCTTCGGTGCCGGGTTCGGGCTCGGGGTGGCCCTGACCGCCCTGGTGATCGTCGTCTACTCCTGCCTGGGCGGCTTCCTGGCCGTGAGCCTGACGCACGTCATGCAGGCCACGCTGATGTTCCTCGCCCTGCTCGTGCTCCCCGTCGTCGGTATCGCGACGCTGGGCGGCTTCGGTGCGCTTCGTGACGCCCTCGACAGCAGGACGCCCAGCCTGTTGGACATGGGTGCCACGGTCGACTTCGTGAACGGGCGGTGGTCGGGAGGCGGCGGGTCGCTCGGCGCCGTCTCGATCATCTCGTTGCTCTCGTGGGGCCTCGGCTATTTCGGGCAGCCGCACATCCTGGCCCGGTTCATGGGCATCCGCAGTACCAGTGCCGTACCCGCGGCCCGTCGGATCGAGACCGGCTGGGTGGTCGTGGTGCTGGCCGGTGCCACAGTGGTCGGCCTGCTGGGCATCGCGCAGTTCGGCACGCCGCTCCATGACCCGCAGACGGTGTACATCGCTCTGAGCCGGACCCTGTTCAGTCCGTGGGGCGCCGGTGTGCTGCTGATCGCGGTGCTCGCCGCGATCATCTCGACCGCGGACAGTCAGCTTCTCGTGTCGTCCGTCGCCCTCACGGAGGACTTCTACCACGCGTTCCTCAAGCGGCGCGCCTCGGACGAGGCACTGGTGTGGGTGGGTCGCGCCGCCGTCGTCCTCGTGACCCTCGTGGCCTCCGTGATCGCGCTCAGGGGCGGCGGGCTGCTGGGGATCGTGGGGTACGCCTGGGCGGGCTTCGGGGCCGCATTCGGCCCGGTGGTCCTGCTCTCGCTGTACTGGCCGCGCATGACCTGGGCAGGGGCCATGGCCGGGATCGTGTCCGGCGCAGTCACGGTGCTCCTGTGGCGTGTGGTCAAGCCGCTGCACGGCCCCTTCTGGTCGGGCGTCTACGAGATGATTCCGGGCGTCCTGGTCGCCACGGTCGCGGCACTGATCTTCGGCAGATTCGTTGGCCGGCCCCCGAAACGGGCCTTCTGGCGGATGCCTGGCGGCGGGGTGAGCCAGCTGATGCTCACACCCTTCCTCAGCCACGCACCGGTCGGTATCGCCGTCCTCGACACGGATCTGCGGTACGTCTGGGTGAACGAGCCACTGGCCCGCCAGATCCCCCTCGAACGGCGGCTGGGACGGCGGATGGCGGAGGTCCTGCCGCAAGCCGAGGCCGATGCCTTCGAGGAGCAGATGCGCGAGGTTCTTCGCACCGGTGCTCCGGTGATGGACTACGAGTACCGAGGTGCCGACTACGCGGTGCACGATCGGAGTCGCGCGATCTCCGCCTCCTTCTTCGCGATGAAGGACCGCCACGACCGGACCGTCGGCATCTGGTACATGATCATCGACGTCACCGAGCGATGGCGGGCCCAGGAACGCCTGGCCCTGCTCAACGACGCCGCCGCCCGTATCGGAAGCACCCTGGACGTGACGCGGACCGCGCAGGAACTGACCGACGACGCTGTGCCGGCCGTCGCCGACTTCGTCGCCGTCGATCTGCTGGACTCGGTCATGAGGGGTGAGGAGCCGGCACCCGGGCCGATCGGCATGGCGCCCGTCATCCGACGCGCGGCGCAGCAGTCGGTACGCGAGGGCTGTCCCGAGGCATCCCTGTCCGTGGGGGAGACGGTCCGGCGAGCCCCGTCGTCGCCCGTGACCCGCTGCCTGATGGAGAGCAGGACCCTGGTCGAACGGGTCTTGGACCGCACCAACAGTCCGTGGGTGACCGTGGACGAGACGCTGGGCGCCTCGTTCCTGGACTACGACTTCCGCTCGGCGATGGTGGTCCCCGTGCGGGCACGCGGCGTCACCCTGGGCGTGGCGACCTTCGCACGATCACGGAGGCTGGGGCCCTTCGAGGATGACGACGTACGTCTGGCCGAGGAACTCGTCTCCCGTGCGGCGGTGTGCATCGACAACGCACGCCGTTTCACCCGCGAACGCACCGCAGCCCGCTCCATGCAGCGCTACCTGCTTCCGCAAGACCTGACGGGAGGGTCCGCTCTCGCGGTGGCGTCGTGGTACCTCCCGGCCGATGCCCCCAGCGGTGTGGGCGGCGACTGGTTCGACGTGATCCCGCTCTCCGGGGCAAGGGTCGCGCTGGTCGTCGGGGACGTGGCCGGGCACGGCATCAACGCGGCGGCGACGATGGGGCGCCTGCGCGTTGCGGTACGCACGCTCGCCAACCTCGACCTCTCTCCGGACGAACTGCTGGCCCACCTGGACGATCTGGTCATCGGCCTCATGGGAGCGCACGACATCGATGCGCCGTTGGCGGCCGAGGGTGAGGCGACGGGCACCGCGTTCCTCGGCGCCACCTGCCTGTACGCCGTCTACGACCCGGTCAGCAGGCGGTGCACCATGGCCCGGGCCGGTCACCTCCCCCCGATGATCGTCGCTCCCGACGGCGCCGCCGACATTCTGGACCTGCCCGCCGGACCACCGCTCGGCCTCGGCTACCTCCCCTTCGAGTCCATCGAGACCGAGCTGGAAGACGGCAGCCTCATCGCCCTCTACACCGACGGCCTCATCGAGTCCGTCGACCGGGACATCGACGTCGGGCTCTCCCGGCTGGGCGATGCCCTCACGGCGCCCCCGGCGACCCTGACGGGGACCGGCGAACGAGTGATCGACAGCCTGCTGACGGGTCCGCCTGCCGACGACGCGGCCCTGCTTCTCGCCCGGACCCGGGTCCTGGCCCCGGACCGCGTCGCTTCCTGGGACCTGCCCAGCGATCCGGCCACCGTCGCGCACGCCCGCGACCTCGCGGCTCAGAAGCTGACGGAGTGGGGCATCCCCGATCTGACGTTCACCACGGAACTCATCGTCAGCGAACTGGTGACCAACGCCATCCGCCACGCGACCGGACCGGTCTGCCTGCGCCTTATCCGGGACCGCGGCCTGATCTGCGAAGTCTCCGACGCCAGCAGCACCTCGCCCCGCCTGCGCCACGCACGTACCACCGACGAGGGGGGACGAGGCCTGCTGATCGTTGCCCAGGTGGCCCGCCGGTGGGGCACTCGTTACACGAAGACCGGCAAGATCATCTGGACGGAGCAGGTCATTGCGGCCGACGCGATCGACTAGATGATCAATTCCAAGGGATGCCTGCGGAGGGTGTGGGGCGGGCGGCGGCCGAAGCCACCGCGGGACGGTCAGGCGGCGGGCTGCCGGCTCTGTTTGTCGAGGTGGCAGCGGGCGGTCAGGCGTCAGGGTCGACTTCGGGGTGCGTGAACCGCACGGGCTTACCCAGCGACCGGGCGTAGGCGATTTCGGCTCGGGTGCTGTCTCCGATGTAGTCGCCGACTACGAGCACCTCATCAGCGAGCCGGATCTTCGCCCGGTGTAGATCGTCGAGTCGAACCTTCAGCGCCTCGGCCTCGACAGGATCGGACCAAAGTTCGTGCGGCGACTTCATGTCACAGCCCGGTTTGACGACAATCTTTCCGGCTTTGGTCTCCCGCAGATCGGCCTCGTTCATCTCGGTCATGAAGCGGGTGGAGCCGCAGATCACGACGATACGCGGGAGGCTCAACAGCTTCTTCGCGTCGGCGAGCTTCTCCTCGGGGGTGAGCAGTTGCGGGTATGACACTGGTTCCTCCTGGTGGTGTGGTCCAAGGGGTGCCTGCGGAGACGAGAACGAGGGTGTCCAAGATCGTTTTGTGACGAACGACGTGGACACCCTCGCGACAGCACTCTAATGGGCGCCAGTGGCGTGCCCTTCTTCGTGCTGAACTGGCGTTACGGGATGAGTGGCGTCCAGTCGGTTGAGACATTCACCCGCGCGCTGGACCAGGCCTGGGCGGATCAAGCCGCCGCGTGAGGTCGCGGTCTTCCGGGGGCGACGGATGGTGCGCTGGGCCGGGCCGGCGGACTGGCATGCCGGGACGGCCTGCGGGAGATCGGGGCCGTCCTGGCTGGTCGTCAACGCATGGTTGCACGGCAGCACCGAGGGCCGCAGGGCGCGTAGGCTCGCTTGCCCAGTCACTTGCGCCGGACGCCGATCTGCCGGCCCCGGCCGGCGAAGCTCGGCCGGGTGTGCGACTACACCATCCCCGGCGGCCTCGACCGATCGGCGCCGCCATGCCAGTGGCTGAGGTGTACACCTCGGTCGGCCTGGTCGTGGGGCATACGCTCGCTCTGGGAGGGTGACGAAACGGGGTAGTGACTGAGCGGCTGGTGGCGTGAAGGTGATTGGTTGCCGTACTCTCATACCGGAACTGGTTCCGTTTGTGAGTCGCGGCATGAAGGGGGTCGGCGTTGACCGGCGACGAGGGGGACACGGCGCGGGCCCGCCGACCGCTGCGGTCCGACGCGCAACGCAATGAGGACCGGGTGCTGGCCGCGGCAGCAGCCGCCTTCGCACGCGAGGGTGTGGCCGCCTCGGTCAAGGACATCGCCCAGGCGGCCGGCGTGGGCGTCGGTACGCTCTACCGCCGCTTCCCGTCCAAGGAACTGCTGATCGCGGCTATCTACCGACTCGAGGTGCAGCGCCTGTGCGAGGCGGCGCCGGACCTGGCGGCCACGGAACCACCCGTGGACGCGCTGCGGACGTGGATGGAGCGTTTCATCGACTTCATGGCCACCAAGCAGGGGATGGCCGAGGCGCTGCGCGTGGTGCTGACCGACGACAGCGAAAAGCTGCAGACCCGGGCCATGCTCGCCGGCGCCATCGACCACCTGCTCACACCGGCGGGGGGCCCGTCGGCGGCGCGGCCGGGAATCGAGGCCCAGGACATACTGATGGCTCTCGGCGGGATCAGCCTCATGGCCGGCAACGAGGACCAGCGTGAACTGGCCACCCGGCTCATCGATATGCTCCTGCACGGCATCGTGGCATGAGGTAGTCCTCAGGCCCTGCCGGGCTGGATTCCGCAAGCGGGCCGGGCGGCGCGGAGACGATCACGGAAACGTGGCGCAGCGGCCCGTCTGACACCGGTGTCCTCAAGCCGCCGGACAACCTGGCGCGATGACGCTGTGAGCCGCACCCGCCGAAGGGACCGACGGCCCCATGCCTGGGGCACCCCGGGACAGCAGCACCCCACGGCACACCGTCGACCGCGTGGGCGATCGGACACGTGATGGCGACGGCGACCGTGGGCTGCGGTGGTGCGCGCGGATACGGCACCGGACGTCGCCGGCCGCCGACACCTTGGGCCATGACTGCATGCTCTGCGCCCACCTGGGCTCCGGCGGGAGGGGTGGGCACCACGACCACGGTCCCCGGGAACGGTGCTCCCGCGCGCGCCGTGCGTGAGTCCTCCGCCGGCCCATTGAGCACGCGGGAGCGTTCGCGCCGGGTCGGTGCCGGTGGCCGCCGTGCCATGCGCGGTGCCGAGTTGTGCCGGTCAGGAGATCCCCACGACGGGGTGCGGAACACAGGGTGCCTCGAGTTCGGCCACCTCTTCGTGGGTCAGGCTGACGTCCAGCGAAGCGATTGCGTCCTCGAGGTGGCCGGGCTTGCCGGCACCCGCGACCGGGGCGGAGACCACCGGGTTGCGCAGCAGCCACGCGAGCGCGACCTGGGCCCGGGAGATGTCCCTGGCGGCCGCGAACTTGGCGACCTTCTCCACTACGGCCTTGTCGGCAGCCTCGGTGGCGCCGTACAGGCTGCTGCCGATGGGGTCGGCCGAGGAGCGGTCGGTCACTGTGTCCCAGTCCCGGGTGAGGCGCCCGCGGGCCAGCGGGCTCCACGGGATGACACCGATTCCCTGGTCGGCGCCCAGGGGCAGCATTTCGCGTTCTTCTTCACGGTTGAGCAGGTTGTAGTGGCCCTGCATGGAAACGAAGCGTGCCCACCCGTTCACCTTCTGCAGGTGGAGGGCCTTGCTGAACTGCCAGGCGTACATGGAGGAGGCGCCGATGTCCTCGGGCATGCTCCTCGACGGATGGCCCCGTTCCGGCTCGCCGACGGTCATGCAGCCCAGGCAGATGGGGGAAACGTCGAGGCCGGTTCGCCCGAGCTTCACATATTCCATGATGAGTCACTCTCCGCATATCACCGGCGAGGGAATAGCGGCGGTTTTCACTGTTCTGATGTTGCGTCGGCTGTGCGGCCGCAGGACGGCCTGCGTGACGCGGGTCCCCCGGCCCGGCGACGGACAGGGGGACCCGCGGCACGGCGTCGCCGGGAAGGCGGTCTCCCCAGGGTTTGTCCGTGGGGTGTTACCAGGTCTGCTCGCTGGCGCGCACGAGGATCTCGTTGACGGCGACACGGCGGTTTCGGGTGACGATGTAGGAGACCGCGTCGGCGATGTCCTCGGGACGCAGCAGTTCCATGCCCTCGATCTGACGCTCGATCGCCTGGCGCACACCGTCACGCAGGTGCGAGCTGAGCTCGGTGTCCACGGTGCCGGGCTCGACCACGCTCACCCGCACCCGCTTCTGCATGACCTCCTGCCGCAGCGCCTCGGTGAAGCCGTTGACTCCGAACTTCGTCAGGTTGTAGACAGCCGTCCCGGGCCGGGCCAGTCGGCCCGCGGTCGAGCTGATGTTGACCAGGTCCGCCACCTTCCGCGGCGAGTCCTCCGCGGCGCGCAGCAGGTGCGGCAGCGCGGCATGGGTGACATACAGCAGGCCCTGGACGTTGATCTCGATCATCCGCTCCCACTCCTCGAGAGGAGAGTCCACAGCCTGGCCGACGCCCATGGTGCCGGCATTGTTGACGACCGTGTCCAGGCGGCCCAGCTCGGACACCACGCGCTGCACGGCGGCCGTGGCCTGCTGCTGGTCGGTGATGTCTGCCTCGACCACGAAGGCGGTCCCGCCCTCGGCCTGGATCTTGCCCGCAACCTCCTCCAGCCGCTCGCGCCGCCGCCCGAGAACGGCGACCGCCGCACCCTCCGTGGCAAGGGCGCGTGCGGTCGCCTCGCCGATACCGCTGCTCGCGCCGGTCACCAGCGCCACCGTGTCCTGCAGTTGTCCAGCCATGTGTCATTCCTCCATGTGTTCTGCCCGCAGCCTCGGCAGACGGCGGGTCGTAGCGGTTTTGCGGCCGACGGGCCCGGGGACGGGGTTCCGCCGCGGGTGGGGGCCTTCATGTGCGGCCGGCCCATGTGCGGCGGGACATGCTTTCCATCCGGTCCGGTCGGAACTCGACCCGTGCCGGGCGGCCTGGGCCCGGGATCGTCCCGGGTCTTGGTGCCGCCGATGTGCGGGCGAGCGCTTGAGGGGGTGCTGCCGGTTCAGCGGGTGTGCTGCAGCAGTTCGACGAGGTTGCCCTCGGGGTCGGCGACATAGGCGAAACGGATCCCGGGCCGACGGGCCGGCGCCGGTTGCGAGATGACGCGACCACCGTGGGAGACCGCGGAAGTGATGGCCGTGTGCAGATCGTCCACCGTCAGGGCCCAGTGGAAGTAACCCTGGACACCCGCCCTCTCGAGGGGGTCTGCGAAGTGCTGCGGCGCCGAGCCGGCGCGCTCGGTGAATTCGACCGCGCCGCCGCCGGGGCCGCTGAGCAGAGCCATCCGGACACCGGCGTCGGGAATCTCGGTCCGGAATGTCTCACGGAATCCGAATGCCTCGGCGTAGAAGTGGCTTTGCCGATCCAGGTCGGCGACCGAGAGCCCGATGTGATCGAAGGAGATTGTGGACATCACCTGGTGTTCCCTTCTCGGGTCAGCGGGCCGTGTAGCCGCCGTCGACCGGGAGGGCCGCGCCGGTGACGAAGCTGGACTTGTCGGAGCACAGCCACAGGACGGCGTCGGCGATCTCCTCGGGTTCGGCGATCCGGCCGATCGGATGCGCGGCCACCCGGGCCTCCATCACTTCCGGCGAGCGCCCTTCGGCGATCAGCGGAGTGTTGACCAAGCCGACGACCAGAGCGTTGACCCGGATACCGTCCGGTCCGTAATCCAGGGCGCCCGTCCGAGTCAGTCCGATGACACCGTGCTTGGCCGCGGTGTACCCGGCGAAACCCGGCACTCCGACGACGCTCGCCCCGGATCCGACGTTGACGATGGAACCGAAGCCCTGGGTCTGCATCTGGCGCAGCTGGTATTTCATCGACAGGAACGTTCCCCGCAGGTCGGTGGCGATCATGCGGTCGAAGGTCTCCACGGGGTAGTCCGCCAACTTGCGAAGATCGTCGCCGCCGCTGATCCCGGCACTGTTGACACCGAAATCCAGCTTCTCGGAGTCACCGACCGCCACTTGGACCGCGTGCGCAATGGACTGCTCGTCGCCGACATCGCACTTCACCAGGCGGGCGGTGCCACCGGCGTCGGTGATCGTGCGCACGGTCTCTTCCAGGGTGGACACCGTGCGCCCGGCGACTGTCACGGTGCAGCCGGCCGCTGCAAGGGCGAGCGCCGCGGCCCGGCCGATACCGGTTCCACCGCCGGTGACCAGCGCCGTGGTGCCCTCGAGAAACTGATCCATGGTCTTTCGCCTGTCTTCTCTGCTAGTCCTGTCCGAGCGGCGTAGCTCTGCTCGGGCCTGGTAGGAGGGCGGTACCGGGGCGGTCGTGTCAGCGACGACGGGCACGCCACCGGAGACCCGCCTGCAGCCTTCTCAGGGGCCTGCGAGTGTGTCTTCCTTGGTCGGCTTCGGAGCCGAAACAGGAGTTGGAGTCAGTCCTGCCTGGCATTCGCCGACGAACGGCCCGGGTACGGGCCGACCACCAAGAAGCCCGGTGCGCGGTAGTCTCGTATCCGGAATCGGTTCCGATTAGACGATAAGCGGAACTGGTTCCGGTTGCAAGTGTGAGGTACGGGCAGCGTTCGACCGGCAGTGGCAAGGGCATTGCCACGCGGATGGGCAGCTGCTCCTGCGACGGTGAAGGACCGTCGCACAACGCACTGGGGATCGGCTGTTTACCGGCGCACCTGCACGGCCTCGATTCCCCGGGGCCCGAGGGCCAGGCGCCCCGTTTCGGGGCCGCGAGAAAGGTAGCGGTGCCGGGGATTCCGCACCTTCTACGCACGCGTCCCTGAAGCAGCCGTCGCGGGATCAGCTCAGGCGTGACGGAGGACAGAGAGGCCCCCGCTCCCTTCACGGACAGGTCAGGCAGCGCCGTGGTGGTCGGTCACGATCGCTGGGGTCTGCTCCGGGAGCACCTGCTCCGTCGATACGGTCTTGCCGCCGGTGTCGGAGGTGTAACGGACACCCCAATCCTCGCTGAGTTGCCCGGAGATGAATGGGCCACGGCCACCCTCGTCCGCCGTGCGGGCGTGGCGCAGGTGCGGTGAGGAGGCGCTGTTGTCGTGGACCTCGCAGGTCAGCCTGCCGTCTTTGATCAGGCGCAGTTGCACGGGCGGGGCACCGTAACGGATCGCGTTGGTCACCAACTCGCTGACGATCAACTCGGTTGTGTACGTGGTCTCGTCGTGGACTCCCCAGGTTCCGAGCTGGCGTCGCGCGCCCGCCCGAGCCTGACCCACGGCTTCCGGCCGGCTCTCCAGGTCCCAGGTGGCGACCTGGTCGGAAGGGAAGCCGCCGACGCGGGCAAGGAGGAGGACTGCATCGCCAGTGGGGGCATCGTCGGGGTGGGTTTGACCAGGCTTGTCGCGGGCCGTCCCACGACCTCGCCCGCGGTGTGCCCCAGTAGTTCCTCCGCGTGGCGGCTCCACTCCGCCACGACTCCCGCGCCGTCGATGACCATCAGCGGAGCATCGCTTGCCACGGCGACCACCACCGCCACCAGTCTGTCCAAGGACGTGGGTTTTGGCAGTTCTCGTCGGTGCAGGTCGCGGAAGTACATCTCGTCAGGCCCTCGGCCAGGATCGATCGGAGCTGGGCTTCGGCGGCGCCGGCTTCCTGGGCGGCGAAGAGCCGGGCGGCGCAAGTAGCTCGGGGAGTGAACGGCGTGCGGCTCGAAGAACCCAGTCGGTCACCTGCCGGTGATCACGCCACCTACTTCGCCCGGACAGGTCCTGGCCAGACCTCTCGCGAGTGTGCACGGGCGGTGACGCGGGGTATGGCAGCAGGTTGCCCTGCGGCATGACGTAGGTCACAGCGGCAGGTTTTGGCGCTCTCACGTGTAAGAAACGGGTCGCTGCACGCATTGCTTGGTGAGAGAGCCGAGATGAAGGGAGGGCGTGTGACACCTGTCGAGCGCTTTCGGGGTGTCTACGAGGAGTGCTACCCGCGCGTCCTTGCCTATGCCACGAGCCTGGTCGGACGTGAGGTGGGAGAGGACATCACCAGCGAGACGTTCACGGTCGCCTGGCGGCGGATGCGCGACCTTCCTCACCCGGCACTGCCGTGGCTTCTCGGCGTGGCCCGCAACCTGGTGCGCGAACTGCGCCGCCGGGACGCGCACCAATACCTCCTCGCCACCGAGGAAGCACAGCGCATCACCAGTGGGGCCGAGACCCACGTCCGTGACATCGCTGCAGTGGTCACCGACCGGCACATCGCGCTGCAGGCCCTCGCGAGCCTGCCGGAGGCCGACCGGGAACTGCTGACTCTGCTCGCTTGGCACGGTTTGAGCGCCAAGGAGGCCGCCCGGGTTCTGGGCTGCACCACCGCGACGCTGACCGTCCGCCTGTACCGAGCCCGCCGCCGTCTGGAGAAGGCCCTGGAGACGGCGCAGGCCTCAGAGGCGATGTCGGCCGCTTCCTCGGAGACCGCACTTCCCACCACCCACCAAGGAGCCCCTGCGTGAAGAACAGCGCCAAGCGGTCCCAGCGGCCCGACGTCATGAAGGTGCTCGCGGACGCACGGCCCGACGGACTGAATCCGTCCCTGCCGGCAGATCCGGCACGGCAACAGCAGGACTTCGCTCGCATCGTCACCGAGGCGGCGGACGTCTGCGCGGCGAACCTCGCCGCACCGCGCCGCAGAAGCGGCTTCCGCCCCCTGGGAGCAGTGGCCCTCACCGCTGTGGCGGCGTCCGTGGTGGTGGCCGTGGGCACGATCGACTGGCAGGGGTCGGCCGACCGGCCGACCGCACAGGCGCGATCGTCCGCCCTGTCGCAGGCGCCCAGCTCCGGGGCGGACATCCGCGTCGACGGCCACATCGAACTGCTCAGTGCGGCCACGCACGCGGAATCGTTGCCCGCCGAGGGAACGTACTGGCAGACCACCACGCAATCGCGGCACGTGGACGTCGCCGAGGCGAACGGGCAGCTCATGGCCGTGAGCAGCACAGGAACCGACCAGTGGTCGGTGGGAGTACGGCCCGGAACGAAGAGCCGGATGGTCTCTGGAGAGAACTCCGTGACCGAGCCCATGACGGCGGCGGACAGGGAACGCTGGAAGGCCGCCGGCGCGCCCCACACGGTCGTGGCCGAGATCATGAACGCGTCCGGAAACGCCAAGATCGCCTACACCATCGGAGCCGGCCGCCCGATGGTCATGCGGACGAGCCTCGACGACAAGATCTACGCCGTCGGCCCGAACAACGTCTCCTACAAGGACCTGCGCGCACTGCCCTCCACGACCGCCGGACTGCGCCGCTACCTGGAAGCGCTGTACGCGCAGGACAACGGGGCCGACGGCGGCACGTCCGGCCGCAGCGCCTGGATGCTGCGCCAGGCGGGCAACCTCATCACGATGCCCGTGAAGCCCGGCGTCCGGGCGGCGGCCTACCGTGTGATGGCCGACCTGCCCGGGGTCCGGGTGATCGGGCATGTCACCGACCCGCTGGGCCGGGAGGGTGTCGGAGTCGAGTTCCCCAAGGCCTATCCGACGCCGTTGGGGACCACCAGGGAGCGGCTGGTCGTCGACCCGTCCACCGGCGCGATGCTCAGCGACCAGACGCTGCTGCTCGAACCCTCCGCCAGGGCCAAGAAGGCAGGTCTCAAGGCCGGTACGACGGTCAGCAACGACGCGACGACCCGTATGGGCTGGGGCGAGCAGCAGATCGCCGTGCCGAAGAACGCCCGCAGCTGAGCCGGAACCGGACCGAACAGCCCTACCAGCAGCACGCCGTGGGGCGGCCGGCCGGCCCCCCGCGAACCCCCCCCCCCCGCCGCGCAGACCCGCCGCGGGTACGACGCGACCGATCTCCGGGGGCGCAGGGATGGCCCCGCCGGGCGGGAGAGCGCA
>NZ_JBEYFE010000022.1:0-188948 GCF_040634235.1 Streptomyces sp. NPDC007157 | reverse complement strand
CCCCGTGACCCCCACGGCCACCCCACCCCCGTCCCCCCCCCCCGTCCGCGGCCCACGTGGGGGTCCTCCGGGGGGGCGGCCCCCCCACTCCCGGGCGGCCCGCCGGCCTGCGTCGCCTCCGGTGCACCCACCCGCCGCGGGGCGCTCGTCGCCTAATCGGACTGCGCTACGCCAATGGGGGCAAAGCACGCAACCCCGGCAGGGCTCAGGCCGTTGATGATCACGCAGCTCCTCCTCGGAGTCCGCCTTTCGAAAGGGATCGAACATGAAGAAGCTGTGGGCAACCGCGGCCGTTGCCGCCACCGTCGCCGGTTTCGCGGCCGCGGCCGCCCCTCAGGCCCTGGCCACCGGCAACGACAGCGGCACCAGCTCGGCCAGTGGCAACGCCGCCAAGTCGGAGTTCGGCAACTCGGCCACGTTCGGCGACCAGAGCCCGCAGCTCTCGCTGGTCCAGGGGTCGCTGAACAAGCCGTGCGTCGGTCTCCCGGTCAAGGCGAACCTCCAGGGCCTGGTCGGCGCCGCCGCCGTCGGCGTCCTGCAGGACGTGCCGGTCCTCTCCGCGCCGCAGAACCAGCAGTGCGTCGAGAACTCCACCCAGGCCAAGGGCGACGAGCCGCTCTCGCACATCCTGGACGACATCTCGGCCCTGTCCGCCAACGGCACCGGCAACCAGTAGTCCAGAAGCTCCGCGGGCGGCGGGCCACCGGTTCTCCCGGTGGCCCGCCGTCTTTTCATGCCCTGCGGCTCACTCTTTGTTCCTTTCCCGCGGCTCACTTTCGGTACAGCGCCTCGATCTCGTCGGCGTAGCGGGCGGTCACCGCGTGCCGCTTCACCTTGAGCGACGGGGTGAGCAGGCCGTTGTCCTCGGTGAAGTCGCCCTCGACCAGCACGAAGGCACGGATCGACTCGGCCCGGGAGACGGCCGCGTTGGCGTGGTCGACCGCCTTCTGCACCTCGGCCCGCAGCCGGTCGTCGCGCACCAGCTCGGCGAGCGGGGTGTCCGGCGGCAGCTTCCGTACGGACAGCCAGTGGGCCAGGGCCTCGGGGTCCAGGGTGATCAGCGCGGCGACGAAGGGCCGGTTGTCGCCGACCACCAGGCACTGGCCGACGGGCGCGCGGCTGCGCAGCCGGTCCTCCAGGACGGCCGGGGAGACGTTCTTGCCGCCGGAGGTGACCAGGAGGTCCTTCTTGCGGCCGGTGATGGTGAGATAGCCGTCCTCGTCGAGCGCGCCCAGGTCGCCGGTCGCGAACCAGCCTTCGTCCGGGAGCACTTCGGCGGTCGCGGCCGGGTTGTTCCAGTACGACCCGAAGACCACCGGCCCCTTGATCAGCACCTCGCCGTCGTCGGCGATCCGGACGGCCGTCCCGGGGATCGGCTGTCCGACCGTGCCGGGGCGGGGCGCCAGCGGCGGCACGATGGTGGCGGCCGCGCTGGTCTCGGTCAGGCCGTAGCCCTCGTAGACGACGATCCCGGCCGCGTGGAAGAACAGGTTGAGGTTCCGGTCGAGCGGGGAGCCGCCGCTGATGGCGTACCGCATCCGGCCGCCGAGTTCCTTGCGGATACGGCGGTAGACCAGCAGGTCGTACAGCGCCCAGGCGGCGTACAGGCCGGGGCCGGGGCCCTTTCCGGTGCCGAGGAACTTGTTCAGGTAGGCCTCGGCGAAGCGCACGCCGAGCCGTTCCGCCCGGTCGAAGGAGGCGGCCCGGCCGATCTTCTCGGCCGTCGCCCGCCCGGTGTCGTAGATCTTCTCGAAGAGGTACGGCACCCCGACCAGGAACGTGGGCCGGAACTCCCGGAGAGCGGGCCGGAGTTCGTCCGGCTTGACGCTCGGGAAGTGGCCCATCTCGATCCGGCCCATCAGGCAGGCGATCTGCAGCGTACGGCCCAGGATGTGGGCGAGCGGGAGGAACAGCAGGGTCGAGGCGGTCTGCCCGGTGACCGCCTGGAAGACCGGGTACAGCAGCTCGACCGTGTTGGCGGCCTCGGCGTGCAGGTTGGCGTGGGTGAGGACACAGCCCTTGGGGCGGCCGGTGGTGCCGGAGGTGTAGCAGACCGTGGCGGCCGACTCGGGGGTGAGGGTGCCACGTCGCTTGGTGACGTCCTCGTCGGGGAGGCCCGCGCCGAGGGCGGTGAGTTCGGCGACCGCGCCCGCGTCGAGTTCCCAGACGCGCGGGAGTCGAGGGTGCCCGGCGGTGCCGGTGGCGACGGTGGCGGTGTTCTCCGGGGTCTCGGTGACGACATGGCGGGCGCCGGAGTCCCGGACGATCCACTCCACCTGCTCGGCGGAGGAGGTGGGGTAGACCGGGACGGTCACCCCGCCCGCCGACCAGATGGCGAAGTCGAGGACCGTCCACTCGTAGCGGGTGCGGGACATCACGGCGACGCGATCGCCCACGGCGAGGCCGGCGCCGATCAACCCCTTTGCCACGGAGGTCACTTGGGCGGCGAAGGCGGCCGCCGTGACGGTTTCCTCGCGGCGCCGGATCGCCGTGGCGCCGGGATCCTCGGCCGCGTTGGTGTGGGGGAGGTCGGCGAGGGAGCCGGTGGCGAGGGGGGCGGCCAGGGGCGGTCGGCGCACCTCCCGTACGACACCGGCCTCGTCCTTGATGACTTCGACCTCGCCTCGGGCGGCGAGGTCGGTACGTCGACGTGCTCGCTTGAGGTCGCTGCGTACGCCCATGGGGCGTCAACTTACTCGTAAGTAAGGACGCGTCAATGGGTCGGGACGGGTTGGGTTTCGGGTGCGGATGTGCGGGGGCCGGTCGCGCCCACGCGGCGGTAGCCGCATATTGATACCGCCCCGCACCCCTTCGCGGCGCGCTTCAGCTCGCGGAGTCCGAACGATCCGCCTCCCTGATGGCTGTCGCCAGGTCGGACACGTTCTTGTCCTCTGTCGTCCGTGCCAGTGCCGTAGCTCGGGAACGCAGGGTGCCGAGGCCCGGCCTCCCGGGGATGCGGTAGTCACCGCCTCCCAGCTCGTCCGCGAAGTAGGCCGCCACCGCCGTCACTTGGAAGCGCGGGGACGCCGTCCAGACCGAGTGGTGCAGGGCGTCGGTCTCCATCGCGCCCGTGTCCTCGTGCGGGGCGCGGGTCTCGGGGTCGAGCCAGCGGACCGTGGCGGTGGCCAGGTGGCCGTCCGTGCCCGGCTTGGTGCGGACCGCGTAGAGGGCCGTCACCGTGTGGCCGGGGCCCACCTCGCCGCCGTCCACCCGGTCGTCGCGGAAGTCCTTGTCGGCGACCTTGCGGTCCTGGTAGCCGATCAGGCGGAAGTCGGCGACCGTGTGCGGGTCGAAGGCCACCTGGGCCTTGGCGTCGCGGGCCACCAGGTCGATGTTCTGCGGGAGTTGCTCGCTGAAGACCCGGTTCGCGGTGGCGGTGTCGGAGACGTACGTCGTGTGGCCGTCGCCCTTGTCGGCGAGGCGTTCCATGAGCGCGTCGCCGTAGTCGCTGCCCACGCCCACGCCGAACAGCGTGATGCCGTACTCGCGGCGGTCGCTGTCGATGCGCTTCAGGATGGCGTCGGGGTCGGTCTCGCCGTCGTTGGCGAGGCCGTCGGAGATCAGGACGACACGGTTGGTGGCGTCCTTGCGCAGGCCCGCGACGGCGGTGGCGTAGCCGGTCTCCACGCCCTCGCCGAGGTTGGTGGAGTAGAGGGCGGCGAGGCTGTCGACGGCGTCGTGGATCTCGCCGCGGTGACCGGCGAGGCGGGTCATCGGCAGGACCTTCTCGGCGCGTTCGCTGAAGGCGACGATCGCGACCGAGTCGTCGTCGCGCAGCCGGTCGGTCATCGTGTCCAGGGACTTCTTGGCGAGGTCCAGCCGGCCCGGCTCGTCCATGGAGCCGGAGACGTCGATGACGAAGGTGAGGGCCGCGGGCGGGCGTTCGGCGGTGGCGTCGGCGGGCCGGGTGGCGAGGCCCACCCGGACCAGGGACCAGTTCGGGTCGGTGGTGCGGGCGCCGTCCACCGTGACCGTGAAGCCGTCGCGGTCGGGGGTGGGGTAGTCCTGGCGGAAGCTGTTGACGAACTCCTCGGCGCGGACGGTCGAGGGGGCGGGGCGCCGGCCGTCGGCGAGGGTGCGGCGGGCGTAGCCGTAGGACGCGGTGTCCACGTCCAGGGCGAAGGTGGAGAGGTAGTCGGAGGACGGGGCGGTCGCGGAGTCCTCGTTCTGGCCCCGGCTGGGAGCCGGGGCCGGAAGGCCGTTGCGGTATCTCGCGTCGCTGGACGAGTGGCCGCTGTCGCCCGCGCTGCAGGCCGTCAGCAGCAGGGCGCCCGCGGTGGTGACGGCGAGCAGTGCCCCGGAGATCTGTCGTCGGGTCCGGTCTCGGTCCATCGTGTGTGCCCCCTGTGCCGGTCGGAGTCGGCTTCCTGGCTCTGTGGCCTTGTATCGACTCTGACGGCGCAGGGGGGTGGAACGTGCGACCCGAAGCGTTGCGGATGGATCTCGAACCGGGCACGGACCAGGGGTTTCGAGGCCGGAGGGAGATCGTCCGGTGACCTAGGAGACCACGTCCTTGCGGGCGAAACCCCGGAAGGCCAGGGCGAACAGCACCAGGGCGTACGTTATGGAAACCGCGGTGCCCTGGATCATGCCGGACCACTCGGGATGCGGCTGTACGGCGTCCGCCCAGGCGAACTGCCAGTGGGCGGGCAGGAAGTCGCGCCAGTGGCCGAGGGCGGTGACGGCGTCCAGGACGTTGCCGGCGATGGTCAGGCCGACCGCGCCGCCGACCGCGCCGAGGGGCGCGTCCGTCCTGGTGGAGAGCCAGAACGCCAGCCCCGCGGTGACCAGTTGGGACAGGAAGATGTACACCACCACGACCGCGAGGCGCTGGGCCGCGGTGCCGGTGCCGAGTTCGCCGCCGGTCGGGATCTGCAGCGGTCCCCAGCCGTAGGCGGCGCTGCCGACGGCCAGGGCGACCAGCGGCAGCAGGACCATCGCGGCCAGGCTGAGGCCGAGGGCGACGACCAGCTTGGACCAGAGCAGACGGGCCCGGGGCACGGGCGCGGCGAGCAGATAGCGCAGCGAGGACCAGCTGGCCTCCGAGGCCACCGTGTCCCCGCAGAACAGGGCGACCGGGATGACCAGCAGGAAGCCCGCCGACACGAACAGGTTGACGGCGGCGAAGTTCGCGCCGGACGCGGTGGCCGTGTCCAGCAGGGTGACCTGGCCGTTCCGCTCGCCCGGCTGGCCGCCGATCGCGAACGCGATCAGCAGGACGAAGGGCAGGGCGGCCAGGATCCCGCCCATCACCAGGGTGCGGCGGCGCTTGAGCTGGCGGACCAGCTCGACGCGCAGCGGCAGGGTGCGGCCCGCCTGATAGCCGGAGGCGACCTCGGTGAGCGTGCTCATGCGGAACCTCCGATCAGGGTGAGGAAGGCGTCTTCGAGACGGCGGTGGGGGCCCACCGACGCCACGGGCACGTCGAGCCGGACGAGTTCGGCGACCAGTCGCGATGCGCTGCCGCCGGGCTCCATGCGGACCAGCAGTCCGTCGTCCGTGCGGGTCACCGAGGCGACGCCGGACAGCGCGGCGACCTTCTCCACCACCGGTTCCTCCACGGGCACGCCGGTGCCGACGAGCAGGGTGTCGCCGGAGCCGACGATCTCCGCGACCGGGCCGGCCTGGATCAGCCGGCCGCGGTCCATCACCACGAGGTGGGTGCAGGACTGCTCGACCTCGGCGAGGAGATGGCTGGAGACGATCACCGTACGGCCGGCGGCCGCGTAGCGGATCATCACCTCGCGCATCTCGCGGATCTGCGGCGGGTCCAGGCCGTTGGTCGGTTCGTCGAGGATCAGCAGGTCCGGCAGGCCGAGCATGGCCTGGGCGATGGCGAGGCGCTGGCGCATGCCCTGTGAGTAGGTGCGGACCGCGCGGGCCAGGGCGTCGCCGAGGCCCGCGATCTCCAGGGCCTCCTCGATGTGGGAGTCCGCCGCCGGGCGGCCGGTGGCCTGCCAGTACAGCTCCAGGTTGGCCCGGCCGGAGAGGTGCGGCAGGAAACCGGCGCCCTCCACGAAGGCGCCGACCCGGGAGAGGACGGGGGCACCGGGACGGACGGCGTGGCCGAAGACCCGGATCTCGCCGTCGTCCGGCTTGATCAGGCCCATCAGCATGCGCAGGGTGGTGGTCTTGCCCGCGCCGTTCGGGCCGAGCAGGCCGAGGACCTGGCCCTTCTCGACGCGGAAGGACAGCTCGCGGACCGCGTACCGGTCCGTGGAGCCCGCGTAGCGCTTGCTCAGGTCCGTGATCTGCAGCGGGACTTCGGCGAGCTCGGGGTCGGGTGCCGGGGTGGCGGTACGGCGGCGGCCGGTGAACAGCAGGGCCAGGGCGGCGAGCGCTCCGGCCGACGGCAGCCACCACACCCAGGCGGGCAGCGCCGCGGCGGCCGTGTCCACCCGGGGTGCCGTCGGCACGCTGAGGGCGCCCTTGAGGGCGACCGTGTAGGTCGCCGGGGCGGTCGGGGAGGCGTAGCCGAGGTCGGTGGAGGCGAGGACCAGGCGCAGCCGGTGGCCCTTCTGCACCTCGTGGTCGATCGCCGGGAGGGTGATCGTGACGTCCTTGCCGGACCTGGCTCCCTCGACGCGGAACGGGGCGACCAGCTGGGCGGGCAGCACCTGCTGGGTGCCGCCCGGGCCGACGTCGTACACCTTGCCGAAGAGCACGGCGTCGTCGCTCGTCGAGGTGATGTGGACGGTGGCCGTGGGTGAGCCGGTGATCTGCACGTTGTCGGCGACGGGCGCCGAGTCGAAGCGGGCGTACTGGCCCGGGAAGTCCAGGGAGACGCCGACGCCGAGGGAGGAGAGCTGGGCGAGGCCGCCGCCGGCGCCGAGGCCGGGCAGCGCGGAGACGGCGGGCGGGGTGGCGCCCGCCGGGTTCTGGATGCGCTGTGTGCCGCCCGTCAGGGCGATGGACTTCCGGTCGCTCTCCAGGCCGGGGTAGCTGTCCGAGGTCGCGCCCCGCAGCTGGGCGGCGCCGTCGGTGGAGTCGACGCCCCCGGTGCGGGTGATCCGGAAGGCCGGGCCGGTGCCGGTGGCCTTGTCGTCCTTCAGGTAGCGGTCGAACCAGGAGGTGATCCGGCCCTCGACGCGGCTGGTCTCCAGGTCGCCGCCGTCGTGGCCGCCGGCGATCCAGTCGACGTCGACGGGGGCGCCGTTGGCCCGGATCGCCTTCGCCGCGGCGTCGGACTGGGCGAGCGTGAAGAGGGAGTCGGTCTGGCCCTGGAAGAGCAGGGTCGGCACCTTGATGCGGGCGCCGACGGCCGACGGCGAGCGCTCCTCCAGGAGCTTGACCGCGGCCGCGTCCGGCTTGCCCGACTCGGCGACCCGGTCGTACATCGCGCACAGCGCCGGCTCGAACCTGGCGCAGCCGCCGCCGGTGTTGAAGAAGATCCCGGCCCACAGCTTCTTGAAGACGCCGTTCGGGAACAGGGCGTCCGCGAGATTCCAGTAGGTGATCGAGGGGGCGATCGCGTCCACGCGCGGGTCGTAGCCGGCGGCCAGGAGGGAGATCGCGCCGCCGTAGGAGCCGCCGGCCATGCCGACGCGGGGGTCGCCGGGCTTGTCGAGCCGGACCTGGGGCTGCTTCGCCAGCCAGTCGATGAGCCGGGAGACGTCGGCGACCTCGCCCTGCGGGTCGTTCAGGCCGATGCTGCCGGTCGACCTGCCGAAGCCGCGGGCGGACCAGGTGAGGACCGCGTAGCCCTGGCGGGCGAGGTCCTCGGCCTCCTGGCGCATGTCGGCCTTGGAGCCGCCGAAGCCGTGGGCGAGGAGGACCGCGGGGCGTCGGCCGGTACCGGGGGTGGTGAAGAACGAGGTGTCCAGCCGGACCCCGTCGACGGCCATGACCTTGTCGGACCGGTGCACCTGGGTCGGGTCGTCGGACGCGACGGCCGTCCACGTGCCGGCGCCGACGAGCACGACGACGGCGGCCGCGGCGGACAGAAGCCGTCGCGGCCGCCGAAGCAGGGCTCGTAGGCCGGGGGGTCGAAGATCCATGCCCTCAACGGTACGGGCCCGTACTGACATCCGATGCCGACGGTGGGCTGAACAGCGGGCCATCCCCGAGGAGTAGGGGTGGGTCACCGTGTACTTCGAGCGCGGTACGGCGGGCTGCCCCGAGGACGCCGCGGGCGCCCCTCGGAATCCCGCCGCCCTTCACTGTCCCGCCGCGACGGTGCTCCGCCACGTGGTCCCCCGCGGGCCGGTGGGGGCTGGGCGCGCGGTTCCCCGCGCCCCTGGGCAGGTGCCCCTCCCCGGCGTTCGCAACACACCGCTGCTTGCCCCTTCCGCCGCGGCGGCGATCAGCCACGACGGCGGACTCCGGCGCTGCCGAACCGCCCCGTGGCCGTCAGGACGCCACGTCCTCCGGGATCGAGACCACCCAGTGGGTCTCCTTGCGGGGGCGGAGGTAGAAGGCCCAGTAGAGGGTTGCCGCTGCCGTGATGCCGCCGGTCCACAGGAGGTAGACGGTTTCCTGCTGGGTGAGGATGTAGGCGAGGACGGCGATGAGCACGATCGGCATCGCCGGCCACAGGGGCATGCGCCAGGCCGGGGTGTGCTGGTGCGCGCCCCGGCGGGCCAGCAGCGCGGCGACGGCGACCAGGAGGTACATGCCGGTCACCGACACGCCCGTCACGCCGTACAGGGTGTCCAGGTTGACGAAGCAGAGCAGGGCGCCGGGGACGCCGACGGCGAGGGTGGCCACCCAGGGGGAGCCGAAGCGGCCGAGCCGGGACAGGGCCGTGTTGACCGGGCCGGGCCAGGCCTTGTCGCGGGCCGAGGCGAACAGGACGCGGGAGTTCTGGATGACCATGACGATGCCCGCGTTGATGATGGCGAGGGCCACGCAGAGGCTGACGAAGGTGCCGACCGCGGAGTTGGACCAGGCGGTGACCATGGAGCTGATGTCGCCGCCCGTCAGTTCCTTGAGGTCGGACGCGCCCATGGTGATCGCCGCCACCGGGACCAGGATGATCACCGTGGAGATCGCGAGGGTCGCCAGGACCGTACGGGCGACGTTGCGGCGCGGGTTCTCCAGTTCCTCGGAGAGGTAGACCGCCGTGGAGAAGCCCTGGGTGACGAAGAGAGCGATGGCCAGCCCGGAGACCACCAGCATCGCGGTGACGGTGGTGGTGTGGCCGCCCGTGTCCGCCACCTGCATGGAGGTGAGGCTGCCGGCTCCGCGGTGGCTGTGGGAGAAGCCCAGTACGGCCACCACGCCCGCCGCGATGACCTCCAGGACCAGGAAGATGCCGGTGATCCAGGCGTTCGCGCGCAGGTCCAGGAGGCCGGCGAGGGTCGCGAGCAGCATCACGCCGGCGCCGGTCATGGCCGGGTCCAGGTGGACGATCGGGGCCAGGTAGTCGGCCGTGCCCATCGCGATCACCGGGGGCACGATCATCACGACGAGGAGGGAGAGGACGAAGACCAGCCAGCCGGCCAGGCGACCCGCCATCGTGGAGACCATCGCGTACTCGCCGCCCGCGCTGGGGATGAGCGTGCCCAGCTCCGAGTAGCAGAACGCCACGGCGATACAGAGGAGGGAGCCGATGGCGATCGTCAGGGCGGTGGCGGTGCCGAGGGACCCGAACAGGTCGGGCACGACCACGAAGAGCGTCGAGGCGGGGGTCACGCAGGAGAGGGTCAGGAGGGTGCCGCCGACCACGCCGATGGAGCGCTTGAGCGTCTTGGGGCTGTCGGACACCTCGGGGAGGGCGGTCTCGACGGGGCGGAGCGTGTCGGTCATGCGGCGGTTCCGATCGCGTCGTTGCGGATGCCTCCGGCGGTTGGGCTGTGCTGCATGGAACCCCGACGAAAACCGCTGCGTCAATGGCTGTTTACCTTCGGATTCCGCACTCGTAAAGCGGCGAGGGTCACATCGCATTCGCAGGGTTGAACACGCGAAGAAGGCAATCATCAAGCCTTCCGATCGCATGACCTTGGTTTCGAAGGTCACCTATCGAGATCGCTTAAGTCATCCGTTTCATCCCGTCCACACGGGAACCGCAGCACCGCCGACAAAAAAAGTCGAGGCCGTCCGGTATCCGGACGGCCTCGACTGGATCAGTCGGTCACTCTCAGTGGTTGCGCGGGAAGCCCAGGTCGACACCGGCCGGGGCCTCGGACGGGTCCGGCCAGCGGGTCGTGACGACCTTGCCGCGGGTGTAGAAGTGCGTGCCGTCGTTGCCGTAGATGTGGTGGTCGCCGAAGAGCGAGTCCTTCCAGCCGCCGAAGCTGTGGTAGCCGACGGGGACCGGGATCGGGACGTTCACGCCGACCATGCCGGCCTCGATCTCCAGCTGGAAGCGGCGGGCGGCGCCGCCGTCCCGGGTGAAGATCGCGGTGCCGTTGCCGAACGGCGAGGCGTTGATGAGGGCCACGCCGTCCTCGTAGGTGTCCACGCGCAGCACGCACAGCACCGGGCCGAAGATCTCGTCCTGGTAGGCCTTCGCGGAGGTGGGCACCTTGTCGAGCAGCGAGATGCCGATCCAGTGGCCGTCCTCGAAGCCGTCCACCGTGTAGCCGGTGCCGTCCAGGACGACCTCGCAGCCCTCGGCGGCCGCGCCCTCGACGTAGGAGGCCACCTTGTCGCGGTGGACCGCCGTGATCAGCGGACCCATCTCGGAGGCCGGGTCGTTGCCGGGGCCGATCTTGATCTTCTCGGCGCGCTCGCGGATCTTCGCCACCAGCTCGTCACCGATGGAGCCGACCGCGACGACGGCCGAGATGGCCATGCAGCGCTCGCCCGCCGAGCCGTAGGCCGCGGAGACGGCCGCGTCGGCCGCCGCGTCCAGGTCGGCGTCCGGGAGGACCAGCATGTGGTTCTTGGCGCCGCCCAGGGCCTGTACCCGCTTGTGGTTCGCGGAGGCGGTGGTGTGGATGTGGCGGGCGATCGGGGTCGAGCCGACGAAGGAGACGGCCTTGACGTCCGGGTGCTCCAGGAGACGGTCCACGGCCACCTTGTCGCCGTGCACGACGTTGAAGACACCGTCCGGCAGGCCGGCCTCGGCCAGCAGCTCGGCGATCTTGATCGAGGCGGAGGGGTCCTTCTCGGACGGCTTGAGGACGAAGGTGTTGCCGGTCGCGATGGCGATCGGGAACATCCACATCGGGACCATCGCCGGGAAGTTGAACGGCGTGATGCCCGCGACCACGCCCAGCGGCTGGCGGATCGAGGAGACGTCCACGCGGCTGGCGACCTGCGTCGACAGCTCGCCCTTCAGCTGCACGTTGATGCCGCAGGCCAGGTCCACGATCTCCAGGCCGCGGGCGACCTCGCCGAGCGCGTCCGAGTGCACCTTGCCGTGCTCGGCGGTGATCAGCTCGGCGATGGCGTCCCGGTTGGCGTCCAGCAGGGCGCGGAAGCGGAACAGGATCTCCGTGCGCTTGGCCAGCGAGGACTGGCCCCAGGTCGCGTAGGCCTCCTTGGCGGCCTGGACCGCCGCGTCGACCTCGTCGACCGAGGCGAACGCGACCTTGGTGGTGACGGCGCCGGTCGCCGGGTCGGTGACCGGCCCGTACGTGCCCGACGCGCCTTCGACGGTCTTGCCGCCGATCCAGTGGTTGACGATCTTCGTCATGACCGGTTACTCCTTCACAGATGGCGGCGTCGGGTCGAGACGTGCCGTTCGTACAGCTCACGTGCCTTGACCGCGGACGCTCGGGTCGCGGTCTCGGCCACAGGTACATCCCACCAGGCCTGCGCGGGAGGCGGGCCCGACACAGTGTCGGCCGTTTCGGTCTCCACGTAGACACATGTGGGAGTGTCGGCGGCCCGCGCCTCGGCGAGCGCCGAGCGCAGGTCATCGACGGTCTTGGCGCGCAGGACGCGCATGCCGAGGCTGGCCGCGTTGGCGGCCAGGTCGACGGGGAGCGGGGCACCGGTGAGGGTGCCGTCCGCGGAGGGGAAGCGGTAGGCGGTGCCGTACCGCTCGCCACCCACCGACTCGGAGAGTCCGCCGATGGAGGCGTAGCCGTGGTTCTGCACCAGCAGCACCTTGATGGCTGTCCCCTCCTGTACGGCGGTGACTATCTCGGTCGGCATCATCAGATACGTGCCGTCACCGACCAGCGCCCAGACGTTCCGGTCGGGCGCCGCGAGTTTCACTCCGATGGCGGCCGGGATCTCGTAGCCCATGCACGAGTAGCCGTACTCCAGGTGGTACTGGTCCCGCGACCGGGTCCGCCACATCCGGTGCAGGTCGCCGGGGAGCGAGCCGGCCGCGTTGACCAGGATGTCCGTCTCGTCGACGAGCGCGTCCAGGGCGCCGAGGACCTGTGGCTGGGTCGGCCGGACGTCCGGCTCCTCGGCCTCGTAGCAGGCGTCGACGCGCTGTTCCCAGCGCTCCTTGTCCTCGGTGTACTCGGTGACGTAGGAGTCGGCCACGCGGTGGTCGTGCAGGGCCAGTGCCTCGGTCAGTCCGGCGAGGCCGCCGCGGGCGTCGGCGATCAGGGGCAGCCCGGCGAGCTTGTGGCCGTCGTGGGGCGCGATGTTGAGGTTGAGGAAGCGGACGTCCGGGTTCTCGAAGAGGGTGCCGGAGGCCGTGGTGAAGTCGGTGTAGCGGGTGCCGACGCCGATCACCAGGTCGGCGGTGCGGGCGAGTTCGTCGGCGGTGGCGGTGCCGGTGTGGCCGACGCCGCCGACGTCCTGCGGGTGGTCCCAGCGCAGCGAGCCCTTGCCGGCCTGCGTGGACGCTACCGGGATGCGGGTGGCCGCGGCGAACTCGGCGAGGACGGCCTCGGCGCGGCTGTGGTGGACCCCGCCGCCCGCGATGACCAGGGGACGCCGGGCGTTCCTGATCGCCCTTACGGCGGCGGCCAGTTCGACCGGGTCGGCGGCCGGCCGTCGTACCGTCCACACCCGCTTGGCGAAGAACTCCTCCGGCCAGTCGTACGCCTCGGCCTGGACGTCCTGCGGGAGCGCGAGGGTCACGGCGCCGGTCTCGACGGGGTCGGTGAGCACGCGCATGGCGGCGAGGGCGGAGGGGATCAGCTGCTCGGGGCGGGTGATCCGGTCGAAGAACCGCGACACCGGGCGCAGGGTGTCGTTGACCGACACGTCGGCGGCGTACGGGACCTCGAGTTGCTGGAGGACCGGGTCGGCGGGGCGGGTCGCGAAGACGTCGCCGGGCAGGAGCAGGACCGGAAGGTGGTTGATCGTCGCGAGGGCGGCGCCGGTGACCAGGTTGGTGGCGCCGGGGCCGACGGAGGTGCTGACGGCGTGCGTGGCGAGACGGTTCGACTGACGCGCGTAGCCGACGGCCGCGTGCACCATGGCCTGTTCGTTGCGGCCCTGGTGGTACGGCATCTCGTCCGCGTGCTCCAGGAGTGCCTGGCCGAGGCCGGCCACGTTGCCGTGGCCGAAGATGCCCCAGGTGGCGCCGATCAGGCGGCGGCGCTCGCCGTCCCGTTCGGTGTACTGGGCGGCGAGGAAGCGGACAAGCGCTTGCGCGACGGTGAGCCGTATCGTCATCGATACCCCTCGGTGTGATCCGGGTGGAAGCAGATCCGCCACTCCCGCGTCTCACCCGGCCCCGCCATGACGTTCAGGTAGTACATGTCGTGCCCGGGCTGCGCGATCGACGGGCCGTGCCATCCGTCGGGAACGAGCACGGCGTCGCCGGAGCGGACCTCGGCGAGGACGTCCGTACCGCCCTCACGGGAGGGGAATACGCGCTGATAGCCGAAACCGTTCGGGCCGTCGATCTCGAAGTAGTAGATCTCCTCCAGCTCCGACTCCTCGCCGGGCCGGTGCTCGTCGTGCTTGTGCGACGGGTACGAGGACCAGTTGCCGCCCGGGGTGATGACCTCGACGGCGATGAGCTTGTCGCAGTCGAAGGCGTCCGCGGAGGCGAAGTTGCGCACCTGGCGGGCGCTGGTGCCGCTGCCGCGGTCTTCGACGGGGACCTCCGGCGCGGGGCCGTAGCGGGCGGGGAGTCGTCGCTCGCACTTCGCTCCTGCCAGGGCGAAGCGGCCTCCCGCGCCGGAGGCGATCTGGACCTGGGCGTCCCGGGGCACGTAGACGAAGTCGGAGACTCCGGCGAACACGCTCTCCCGGCCCAGGATCTGGAACTCTGTTCCCTCCGTTCGCACCGTACAACCGCCTGCCAGCGGAAGCACGATCCACTCGCTGTCCCCCGTGGTGAACAAGTGGCTGCCGCCAGGCGCCAGTTCGACGATCCGCAGACTGCTGTGCGCCCAGCCGGCCCGCTTCGGGTCGACGTCGAGCACGTACTGTGCGTTCGCGGTCGAACCCTTGCTCAGGTGCAGCTCGTTCGTCGTCATCAGGGCCTCACAGCAGTCCTACGGCGGTGTCCACGGCGGCGGCCACGTCGCCGTCCGCCGGGTACAGCAGCGAGCGGCCGACCACCAGGCCGCGCACGGTGGGGAGTTGGAGGGCGCTGCGCCACTTCTCGTAGGCGCCGTCCTGATCGTCGCCCACTTCGCCGCCCAGGAGCACGGCGGGCAGCGTGGACGTCTCCATGACCTGGGCCATGTCGTCGGGGTTGTCGGTGACCGGCACCTTGAGCCAGGTGTAGGCCGAACTCCCGCCGAGGCCGGAGGCGATGGCGATGGACCGGGTGACCGCCTCGGCGGACAGGTCGTTCCTGACCTTGCCCTCGGGGGTGCGGCTGCTGATGAACGGCTCGACGAAGACCGGCAGTCGGCGTGCGGCCATGTCGTCGATGGCGCGGGCGGTGGACTCCAGGGTGGTCAGCGAGCCCGGGTCGTCGTAGTCGATCCGCAGCAGCAGCTTGCCGGCGTCGAACCCGAGGCGCTGTATGTCCTCGGCGCGGTGGCCGGTGAACCGGTCGTCGAGCTCGAAGCGGGCGCCCTGCAGTCCGCCGCGGTTCATCGAGCCCATGACGACCTTGCCGTCGAGGACGCCGAGCAGCAGCAGGTCGTCGAGGATGTCGGCGGTGGCGAGGACGCCGTCGACGCCGGGCCGGGACAGCGCCAGGCAGAGCCGCTCCAGCAGTTCCGCCCGGTTGGCCATGGCGAGCTTGTCGCCGCCCACGCCGAGGGCGCCGCGGGCCGGGTGGTCGGCGGCGACGATCATCAGCCTGCCGTCCTCGTCGAGGAGCGGACGGCGGCTTCGCCGCGCGGCCGCCTCGGCGATGGCCTCGGGGTGGTGGGTGCGGGTGTGGACGAGGGCCGCGATGTCCACGCCCGGCTGCTTGGCGGGGGCCGCGGCGTCGTGGTGCGCGCCCGCGACGCGGCCGGCCCTCACAGCACCGCTCCGGCGGCGAGCGCGGCCGCGATCTCGTCGCCGGTCGGCATGGCGGACGAGCACTCCAGGCGGGAGGCCACGATGGCGCCGGCCGCGTTGGCGTGCCGCATGATCTTCTCCAGGTCCCAGCCTTCGAGGAGGCCGTGGCAGAGGGAACCGCCGAAGGCGTCACCGGCACCGAGTCCGTTGAGGACGTTCACGGGCAGCGGCGGCACCTCGGCGGAGTCGCCGTCGCGGTTGACGGCGAGGACGCCCTTGGGCCCCTGCTTGACGACGGCGATCTCGACACCGGCGTCGAGCAGGGCCTGCGCGGCGGCCTGCGGCTCCCGCACGCCGGTCGCCACCTCGACCTCGTCGAGGTTGCCGACGGCGACGGTGGTGTGCTTGAGGGCCTCGGTGTAGAAGGGGCGGGCCGACTCCGGGTCGCTCCAGAACATCGGCCGCCAGTCGAGGTCGAAGACGGTGGTCCCGGCCTTGGCGCGGTGGGCGAGGGCCGCGAGGGTCGCCGTACGGCTGGGCTCCTCGCTCAGGCCGGTGCCGGTGACCCAGAAGATCCGGGCCTCGCGGACGGCGCCGAGGTCCAGGTCGTGGGCGTCGATCTCCAGGTCCGGGGCCTTGGGCTGCCGGTAGAAGTACAGCGGGAAGTCGTCCGGCGGGAAGACCTCGCAGAAGGTGACCGGGGTGTTCAGTCCGGGCACGGCGGTGACCCAGCGGTCGTCCACCCCGAAGTCGCGCAGCGCCTCGTGCAGGTAGCTGCCGAAGGCGTCCTGACCGGTGCGGCTGATGACGGCGGTGTTCCGGCCCAGGCGGGCGGCGGCCACGGCCACGTTCGTCGCCGACCCGCCGAGGAACTTGCCGAAGGACGACACCTGGGCGAGCGGGACACCGGTCTGGAGCGGATAGAGATCCACCCCGATCCGCCCCATGGTGATCAGGTCGTACGCCATCGGTTTCCCTTCGTCACGGCTCTCCCCCGGTTTGTAGTCCTGGACAGGAGGTCGTGTCAATGGTTTGTCCGGACATTCGGACGAGAGGATGGCGACAGGCCGGCCCCGGGACGGCGGGTGCGGCCCGCTCACACCGCCCCACACATGTCAACGCGCCCCGCTGACACACCCGCGCGCAGCTATGCCCCAGGCGTGTCACAAACACCCCTCTTGTGTCACACATGTCACGCCTACGCGGGTTCTCGGTCACACCAGGTCCACAGCCGCTTGCTCACAGTCACGCTCCGTCGTTGACGGGGCACAGGCTTTGTGATCGCCAGCGCAGCGTCCGGCTCCCCCGACGACCGCCTCCGGTCGCCCCCGCGGCGCGCGCAGGGAGGTGCATCTCATGACCGACCGACCGCTCTGGTCCTACAAGGAGATCGCGGCACACATCCGGGTGCAGCCCGACACCGTCCGCTCCTACCGCAAACACGGGCTGCTCCCGCCACCCGACCACGTCGAGAGCGGCAAGCCCTACTGGTACGCCGACACGGTCCGCGCCTGGGTCGCCTCCCGGCCGGGCAACAGAAACCGCAGAGACGCCTGAACCGCGGCCGGCGGGGCGCTCAGGCCCACGGCTCGATGACCGTCACCCCGGCCCCCGGGGCGCCGCCCATCGCCGCAAGGGCCCGTGGCGCCGCGTCCAGGGTGATCGTCGAGGTCACCAGGAGGTCGGGGCGGAGGGTGCCCGCGCGGACCAGTTCGAGCATGGCGGGGTAGGCGTGCGCCGCCATGCCGTGGCTGCCGAGGAGTTCCAGTTCCAGGGCGAGCGCGCGGGCCAGGGGTACGGGGGTGGTGCCGTCCGGGGACGGCAGCAGGCCCACCTGGACGTGACGGCCGCGGCGGCGCAGGGAGTTGACCGAGGCGGCGGCGGTGGGCGGTGAGCCGAGGGCGTCCAGGGAGAGGTGGCTGCCGCCGGCGGTCAGCTCGCGGACCGTCGCCGCCGGGTCGTCGTCGGCCCCCGCGTCCACACAGTGCGCCGCGCCGAACCTCCTTGCCAGGTCCAGGGCTTGGGCCGACACGTCGACCGCGACCACCCGCGCTCCGGCCGCCGCCGCGATCATCACCGCCGACAGGCCCACGCCTCCGCAGCCGTACACCGACACCCACTCCCCCGCCGCGACCCTGCCCCGCTGCACCACCGCGCGGAACGCCGTCGCGAAGCGGCAGCCCAGGGAGGCGGCCGTCGTGTACGCCATGCCCTCGGGGATCGCCACCAGGTTCACGTCGGCGTGGTCCAGGGCCACGTACTGGGCGAAGGAACCCCAGTGCGTGAAGCCGGGCTGGGTCTGGCGTTCGCAGACCTGCTGGTCGCCGGCCGCGCAGGACGGGCAGCCGCCGCAGGCGCAGACGAAGGGGACGGTGACCCGGTCGCCGGGGCGCCGGCCGGTCACCGCGGCGCCGACCTCCTCGACCACACCGGCGAGTTCATGGCCGGGCACGTGCGGAAGCGTGATGTCCGGGTCGTGGCCCGCCCAGCCGTGCCAGTCGCTCCGGCACAGGCCGGTGGCCTCGACCCGGACCACCACTCCGTGCGGGGCCGGGCGGGGGTCCGGCACCTCCCGCACCTCGGCGGGGCTGCCGTAGTGGTCGAAGACGACTGCTCGCATGGGCGCGTGCTCCTTCCGGGGGGCTCCGCGAAGGCTAAGCGGCCCGGGGGCCGTCGTGCAGCGCCGGTTCCGGGCTCGTCGCGGCCGGATGTCCCCTCACCGCCTTCGGACTGCGACATTCAACGCATATGCCTAGAGTGCGGGTAATCGCCTCACTCCAGACCCGCCAGCCCCGACCCGCCGGGCGCCGCTCGCGCCCGCAGGAGCACCCAGGGGGACCCACCCGTGACCCACTCTCCGTCGCCCCGTCGGCCGCAGGCCCGTATCCCCGGGCCGCAGCAGCCGCCACCGCCGTTCCCCCGTATCCGCCCCGGCCTGTGGAAGCGCTGCCTCGGCGGCGGGCTCGCCCTGTGGGCGCTGACCGCGGTGGTGACGTACGCGACGAAGAACACCACGCTGCTGCCGACGCTCATCCTGCTCGGCAGCTTCCTCGTCCCGGTCGCCTTCGTGCTGTGGGCCTACGAGCGGCACGGCCGTGACCTCGGCGTCAGCGCGATCCTCGGCTGCTTCCTGACCGGCGGCACGCTCGGGGTGCTGGGCGCCTCGGTGATGGAGTCCTACCTCGTCCGCCCCTCCTGGGGGATGTTCGTCGCCGTCGGCCTGATCGAGGAGGCGGTGAAGCTCGGCGCGCTGATGTTCGTGCTGCGCCGGCTGCCCGGGATCCGGGGCATGCGGGCCGGGCTGGTGCTCGGCGCCGCCGTCGGCTTCGGCTTCGCGGCCCTGGAGAGCGCCGGCTACGCCTTCAACGCGGCGGTCTCCACCGAGGGCATCGACCTGCGGGCGCTGATCGAGACGGAGATCCTGCGCGGGGTGCTCGCCCCCTTCGGGCACGGCCTGTGGACGGCGATCGCCGGCGGGGTCCTGCTCTCCTGCCGCCGCCCGAACGGCCGCTTCCGCCTCACCGTCCCGGTCGTGGGCACCTACCTCGGTGTCGCCCTGCTGCACGCCCTGTGGGACTCCACGCACGGCATCGCGATCTGGCTGGTGGCCCGGCTGGCGGACACCGGACTGGACCGGCGGCTTTTCGCCCAGGGATACATCCCGCGCCCCACGGCCGCACAGGAGCACCTCTTCACCCTGTTCTCGGTCGGTCTGCTGGTGCTCGTCGCGCTGCTCGGCATCGCCTGGGTGCGCTCGCTGGCGCGCCGGGACCCCTCTTGGAGAAATACCCCCTAGGGGTATAGTGTGAAAACAGTGGGGTTCCCTCGCGGGCCCCACCGGCCCCACACGCCTCCACGAGGAGAACGACATGACCGCCCAGACCGACACCCAGGGTTCCGTGACCGTCGTCTACAAGGTGACCGGCATGAGCTGCGGACACTGTGAGGGTTCCGTCTCCGCCGAGATCTCCCAGCTGCCCGGCGTCAGCTCGGTGAAGGCCGTCGCGTCCAGCGGTGAGGTCACGGTCGTCTCCGCGGGCCCGCTCGACGAGGAGGCGGTCCGCGCCGCCGTCGACGAGGCGGGCTTCGAACTCGTCGGCCGGGTCTGACCTCGCCGAAGCCGCGGCCGGCACCCGCGACACGCGCAAAACGCGCAACACCCGCAGCACGTACGACGGAAACGTATCTCTCCGCCGGGCCGTGCCGACCAGCTGATACTGGCTCCGCGCGGTCCGGTCCGTTGTCTGGAGTCCGGACATGACCAGCACCACCACCGCAGAGACACAGATAGCCGAGCCGGCCCCCGGCCCGACGGCCGAGGTCGAGCTGCTCATCGGCGGGATGACCTGCGCCTCCTGCGCGGCCCGGGTCGAGAAGAAGCTCAACCGCATGGACGGCGTCACCGCCACGGTGAACTACGCGACCGAGAAGGCGAAGGTCACATACCCCGGGGGGGTCCAGGTCGCCGACCTGATCGCCACGGTCGTGAAGACCGGGTACACCGCCGAGGAGCCCGCACCCCCGGAGCCGGAACAGGAACCGGAACCGCAGGCCAGGCCCGAGCGGGATCCCGAACTCGCCGCCCTCCGTCATCGCCTGCTCGTCTCCGCCCTGCTGGCCGCGCCGGTGGTGCTGCTCGCCATGGTCCCGGCGTGGCAGTTCGACAACTGGCAGTGGCTGTCCCTGACGCTCGCCGCTCCGGTCGTCGTCTGGGGCGGCCTGCCGTTCCACCGGGCCGCCTGGACCAACGCCCGGCACGGCGCGGCCACCATGGACACCCTGGTCTCGGTCGGCACGCTGGCCGCGTTCGGCTGGTCGCTGTGGGCGCTGTTCTTCGGCGACGCGGGCATGACCGGCATGCACGACGAGTTCCGGCTCACCGTCTCCCGGGCGGACGGCGGCATGGGGGGCGCGTCCTCGATCTACCTCGAGGTCGCCTCCGGGGTCGTCGCGCTGATCCTGCTCGGCCGCTATCTGGAGGCCCGCTCCAAGCGGCGGGCGGGGGCGGCCCTGCGGGCGCTGATGGAGCTGGGCGCCAGGGACGTGGCGGTGCTGCGGGCCGGACGTGAGGTCCGGGTCCCGGTGGCGTCGTTGGCGGTCGGCGACCGGTTCGTCGTACGGCCCGGGGAGAAGATCGCGACCGACGGGACCGTGGTCGAGGGCGCCTCGGCGGTGGACGCCTCGATGCTGACCGGCGAGTCGGTACCGGTGGACGTCTCCGTGGGCGACGCCGTCACGGGCGCGACCGTCAACGCGGGCGGGCGGCTGGTCGTCGAGGCCGGCCGGGTCGGGGCCGACACCCAGCTCGCGCGGATGGCGCGGCTGGTGGCGGACGCGCAGAACGGCAAGGCCGAGGTGCAGCGGCTCGCCGACCGGATCTCCGCCGTCTTCGTGCCCGTCGTCATCCTGATCGCGCTCGCGACCTTCGGGGTCTGGCTCGGTGTCACCGGAGACACGGCCGCCGCGTTCACGGCCGCCGTCGCCGTGCTGATCATCGCCTGCCCGTGCGCCCTGGGCCTGGCCACGCCGACCGCGCTGATGGTCGGCACCGGGCGGGGCGCGCAGCTCGGCATCCTCATCAAGGGCCCGGAGGTGCTGGAGTCCACGCGCCGGGTCGACACCGTCGTGCTCGACAAGACCGGGACGGTGACCACCGGACGGATGAGCCTCCAGGAGGTGTACGTCGCCGACGGCACCGACAAGGACGAGGTGCTGCGGCTCGCGGGCGCCCTCGAACACGCCTCGGAGCATCCGGTGGCGCGGGCGATCGCCGCGGGGGCCGAGGAGCGGGTCGGGGCCCTGCCTGCGGCCGAGCACTTCGAGAACGTCCCCGGGCGAGGCGTACGCGGGCGCGTGGACGGCCGTGAGGTGGCCGTGGGACGTCTCTTCGACGCCGTACCGGAGGAGTTGACCGCCGCCCGCTCCCGGGCCGAGGAGGAGGGCCGTACGGCCGTCCTGGCCGGCTGGGGCGGCGAGGCCCGCGCCGTTCTCGCCCTGGCGGACACGGTCAAGGAGACCAGCGCCGAGGCGGTGCGCGAACTGCGGGACCTCGGGCTGACGCCGGTGCTGCTGACCGGGGACAACCGGGCGGTGGCCGAGGCGGTGGCCCGGGCGGTCGGGATCGACTCCCAGGACGTGCTCGCCGAGGTGCTGCCCGAGGAGAAGGCCGACGTCGTACGACGGCTGCAGCGCGAGGGGCGCACGGTCGCCATGGTCGGCGACGGCGTCAACGACGCGGCCGCACTGGCCACCGCCGATCTGGGGCTCGCGATGGGCACGGGGACGGACGCGGCGATCGAGGCCGGCGATCTGACCCTGGTCCGCGGCGACCTGCGGGTGGCGGCGGACGCGATCCGGCTCTCCCGGCGGACCCTCGCCACCATCAAGGGCAACCTCGTGTGGGCCTTCGGCTACAACGTGGCCGCGCTCCCGCTGGCCGCCGCCGGACTGCTCAACCCGATGATCGCGGGGGCCGCGATGGCCTTCTCGTCCGTGTTCGTGGTGACCAACAGCCTGCGGCTGCGCACCTTCCGCTGAAAGTTACCGCCGGTTCGCGGCAGCGGATGCAGAAGTCCCCCTGGAGTCCAACGCGCACCTCACATAAGCTCTTCACAAGGCTCGCGCATCATCCTTACGCTTGAGCTCCGATCGCCGTATCGGGGCTCTTGCGCATCTAACGGACATATGCAAGAGACGCAGATCACAGTGATGTGAACGTAACCATCGAAGGGGTTCGAAGGTCTAAGTTGGCGATGTCAGACCAGCGTCTTGGGGGGCGCTGACCTGGTATCTGGGGATGTCTTGGGGGACTTCCTCAGAGATGCGTTGCCGGGACACGTACGACGGGAAGCTTTGAGCGGCCCTCCCGTGCGGTACGGGTCCCGGCAGACCGCACCGCATCACTGGAGCACGACAGCAGCACTACACGTAGTACGGCGAGTTCTGCTCGTTGTGCTCAAAGCAGCGAATTCAGGCGCTGCCATACCGAGCGCCCGGCCGGATCCCGTGGGGGGAATCCGCACCGGGACACGGGAAGGCGCCCTGGTCGCCGGCCCGTGGGGGGACCGGCGCTCCAGGGCGCCTTCTGCTGTGCGTGTGCGGTTTTCAGCCGTGACCGTACGATCTCCGCCGCGTTCCGCCGTGTCCGTGCGGCGGGGGCACCGATGACGGCGGCGCCCCCTGACCGGCGACGGCTGGGGTCAGCGCTCCTCGACCGGCACGAAGTCGCGCTCGACGACACCCGTGTAGATCTGACGCGGACGGCCGATGCGGGAACCCGGCTCCTTGATCATTTCCTGCCACTGGGCGATCCAGCCCGGCAGCCGGCCGAGGGCGAACAGGACCGTGAACATCTCGGTCGGGAAGCCCATCGCGCGGTAGATCAGGCCGGTGTAGAAGTCGACGTTCGGGTAGAGGTTGCGCGAGACGAAGTAGTCGTCGGAGAGCGCGTGCTCCTCCAGCTTCAGCGCGATGTCCAGCAGCTCGTCGGACTTGCCGAGCGCGGAGAGGACGTCGTGCGCGGCCGACTTGATGATCTTGGCGCGCGGGTCGAAGGACTTGTAGACCCGGTGGCCGAAGCCCATCAGGCGGACGCCGTCCTCCTTGTTCTTCACCTTGCGGATGAAGGAGTCGACGTCACCGCCGTTGGCCTGGATGCCCTCCAGCATCTCCAGCACGGACTGGTTGGCGCCACCGTGCAGGGGCCCCCACAGGGCGGAGATGCCGGCCGAGATCGACGCGAACATGTTCGCCTGCGACGAGCCGACCAGACGGACCGTCGACGTCGAGCAGTTCTGCTCGTGGTCGGCGTGCAGGATCAGCAGCTTGTCCAGCGCCGAGACGACGACCGGGTCCAGCTCGTAGTCCTGCGCCGGCACCGAGAACGTCATGCGCAGGAAGTTCTCCACGTAGGAGAGGTCGTTGCGCGGGTAGACGAACGGGTGGCCGACCGACTTCTTGTACGCGTACGCGGCGATCGTCGGAAGCTTGGCGAGCAGACGGATGGTGGAGAGGTCGCGCTGCTTCGCGTCGAACGGGTTGTGGCTGTCCTGGTAGAACGTGGACAGCGCCGACACCACCGACGACAGCATGGCCATCGGGTGGGCGTCGCGCGGGAAGCCCCGGTAGAAGTTCTTGACGTCCTCGTGCAGCAGGGTGTGCCGCGTGATCTCGTTCTTGAACGTGGTCAGCTCGTCCACGGTCGGCAGCTCGCCGTTGATCAGCAGGTACGCCACCTCCAGGAAGGTGGAGCGCTCCGCCAGCTGCTCGATCGGGTAGCCGCGGTACCGAAGGATGCCCGCCTCACCGTCGAGGTAGGTAATGGCGGATTTGTAGGCGGCAGTGTTGCCGTACCCGCTGTCCAGGGTCACCAGACCGGTCTGGGCGCGGAGCTTCCCGATGTCGAAGCCCTTGTCGCCGACGGTGCTGTCGACCACCGGGTAGGTGTACTCGCCGTCGCCGTACCGCAGTACTACAGAGTTGTCGCTCACGTCTTCCCTCACCGACGTAGTGCCTCATCTTCGAGGTGCCCTGACTGTCTCTACCATCCCCCATTTGGCTCAGGAGAGTGCACTCGGGGTCGGCCATTAGGCCCATCGACGGCACTCAGTGCCGCCAACCTGCTCATCCTGCCCCCTTGTCTCGCCATCTGGAAGTGCTCTGTGACCTTCACGACTCATTTGATCGATCATTTTTCGTGATGGCCCCCGGCGCGTCACCTATGAGCCCCTATGAGCCGCCGCGGAGCCGGAAGTCCAGTGCCGTACAGCGCCGTCCTGCCGACACCGTGCGCACCGCCTGACCGATCGCCTTGCGTGAACCGACGAGCACGACCAGCTGCTTGGCCCGGGTGACCGCCGTGTAGAGGAGGTTCCGTTGGAGCATCATCCAGGCGCCGGTGGTGACCGGGATCACCACGGCGGGATATTCACTTCCCTGTGAACGGTGGATGGTCACCGCGTAGGCGTGGGCCAGTTCGTCCAGTTCGTCGAACTCGTACGGAACCTCCTCGTCCTCGTCGGTCAGCACCGTGAGGCGCTGGTCGACCGGGTCGAGCGAGGTGACCACGCCCACGGTGCCGTTGAAGACACCGTTCTTGCCCTTCTCGTAATTGTTGCGGATCTGGGTGACCTTGTCGCCGACCCGGAAGACTCGCCCGCCGAACCGCTTCTCGGCGAGGTCGGGACGGCCGGGCGTGATGGCCTGCTGCAACAGACCGTTGAGCACACCCGCGCCCGCCGGCCCCCGGTGCATGGGCGCGAGCACCTGCACGTCCCGCCGTGGGTCGAGGCCGAACCTGGCCGGGATGCGGCGGGCGGCGACGTCGACGGTGAGCCGCCCGGCCTCCTCCGTCTCGTCCTCCACGAAAAGGAAGAAGTCCTTCATCCCCTCGGTGACCGGGGTCTGCCCCGCGTTGATCCGGTGCGCGTTGGTCACCACCCCCGACTGCTGGGCCTGCCGGAAGACCCGGGTGAGACGGACGGCGGGGAGCGGACCGTCCTCGGCGAGCAGGTCCCGGAGCACCTCCCCCGCCCCGACGCTGGGCAGTTGGTCGACGTCCCCGACGAACAGCAGGTGCGCGCCGGGCGGTACGGCCTTCACCAGCTTGTTGGCGAGGAGCAGATCCAGCATCGACGCCTCGTCGACCACCACCAGGTCGGCGTCCAGCGGCCGGTCCCGGTCGTAGGCCGCGTCACCGCCGGGCTTCAGCTCCAGCAGACGGTGCACGGTCGACGCGTCCGCGCCGGTCAGCTCGGCGAGCCGTTTGGCGGCCCGGCCGGTCGGGGCGGCGAGCACCACCTTGGCCCGCCTGGCCCGCGCCAGCTCCACGATCGACCTGACGGTGAACGACTTGCCGCATCCCGGCCCGCCGGTCAGCACGGCGACCTTCTCGGTCAGCGCCAGCTTGACGGCGGCCTCCTGCTCGGGTGCGAGGTCGGTACCGGTGCGGTCCTTCAGCCAGGCGAGCGCCTTGTCCCAGGCGACGTTCCTGAACGACGGCATCCGGTCGTCGCCGGTGCGCAGCAGCCGCAACAGCTGGGAGGCGAGCGCCACTTCGGCGCGGTGGAAGGGCACGAGGTAGACGGCGGTGACGGGTTCGGCGTCGGGGGCGGGGCCGGGCAGCCTCTCCCGTACGACACCGGGGTCCTCCCCGTCCTCGGGCGGCGCGGCCAGCTCGGCGAGACAGTCGATGACGAGCCCGGTGTCGACCTGGAGCAGCTTGACCGCGTCGGCGATCAGCCGCTCCTCGGGGAGATAGCAGTGCCCCTGATCGGCGGACTGCGACAGGGCGTACTGCAACCCTGCCTTCACCCGCTCCGGACTGTCATGGGGAATCCCGACGGACTGGGCGATCTTGTCGGCGGTGAGGAACCCGATGCCCCAGACGTCGGCGGCGAGCCGGTAGGGCTGGTTCTTGACGACGGAGATCGAGGCGTCGCCGTACTTCTTGTAGATGCGCACGGCGATCGAGGTGGACACCTCGACGGTCTGCAGGAAGAGCATGACCTCCTTGATCGCCTTCTGCTCCTCCCAGGCGTCGGCGATCTTCTTGGTCCGCTTCGGCCCGAGCCCCGGCACCTCGACGAGCCGCTTCGGCTCCTCCTCGATGATCCGGAGGGTGTCCATGCCGAAGTGCTGGGTGATCCGGTCGGCGAAGACCGGCCCGATCCCCTTGACGAGACCCGAGCCGAGGTAACGCCGGATGCCCTGGACGGTGGCCGGCAGCACGGTCGTGTAGTTCTCGACGGTGAACTGCTTGCCGTACTGAGGATGCGAGCCCCAGCGCCCCTCCATCCGCAGCGACTCCCCCACCTGCGCGCCGAGCAGCGCGCCGACGACGGTGAGGAGATCACCGGCACCTCTGCCGGTGTCGACGCGGGCGACCGTGTACCCGTTCTCCTCGTTGGCGTAGGTGATGCGTTCGAGCACGCCTTCGACGGTGGCGAGCCGTCGTTCGCCGGTGGGGGTCCCCGTCTGCTGAGCCATGATCCGACGGTACCGGTGGGGACTGACAGGGGTGGCGGCCGCCGGCGGTCACGTGTGGGCGCTGATCACACCGCCGGCGCTGAGGACGACGTAGACACGGTCCACCTCGACACCGGCGTCGTGCTCGTTCGCGTCGAGCGTGGCGGACACGCCGCCGGCGTCGCCGAGGATCCGGGCGCGGTAGTGGCCCTCACCGGCCTTGGTGACCTTGGCCGTCCAGCCGCCCATGAGCCGGAAGGTGCCCGGCCCCTCGTGTCCGCCGCCCATCCAGGACTGCACCCGGCCGTCCGGCGTGAGCACGATGAACATGTCGTTGGCGTCGAGCCCGGCGTCGTGGCGATTCGCCTCCATCGTGGCCAGCACGTCACCGCGGTGGACCATCTTGAGCCGGTAGTGCCGGGCACCGAGCTTGTAGATCTCGGCCTTGCTGCCGTCGGGCAGGGGCTGGGTGCGGACGGGGGATGCCGCCGTGGCCGCCGTGGCGGCGCCGGCGTCGCCGCCGCCGCTGTGAAAGGCGGTCAGCGACAGTGCCGCTGCGGCGACGACGGCCAGCAGACCGGCGGAACGGGCGGTACGGCGGACACGGTTGACGGTCATGATGAAAGCTCCCCATGGGCTGTCAGAACGGGCTGTTTCACGACACCCCATGAGATGGCGGCGGGACAGGCGCCGTTCACCCGGGTCTGTCCGCATTCGGTAACAGGCCGACCGGGTGCGGCTCTTGCGCCCGTCGTGGTCACCGGGGCCGATAGGCGGTGGCCAGTACGGAGACGGTGACCCGGTCCGGCAGGAGGAGGCCGTCCCCGGTCAGGTCGGCACCGTTCACATGCCGTGCGCTCGGCGTCATCCCCACCAGGTCCAGGACCTGCCGCCCCGACAGGTCCACCGGGTACTCGACCCGCTCCGTGACGACGGCCTCGAAGCAGGGGGCCAGCGCCCGGTGCAGGCGCTGCTCCTTGGCCGGGTCGACGGTGATCGTTCCGGGCACCCGGCCGTACAGCTCGGCCAGGTGCCGCACGGTGGGACGGACCACGATCAGCCGGCCCTCCGGGCGGAGCACCCGGCGGAACTCGGCCGGATTGCGCGGCGCGAACACGTCGAGCACGATGTCGGCAGCCCCGTCGGCGAGCGGGAAGCGACGGAAGACGTCCCAGGCCACCGCGGCGCCCCGCTCGTGGGCCCGAGCGGCCGAGCGCAGCGCGCGCACCGACGTGTCCAGGCCCAGACCGTGGGCGCCGGGCAACCGGTCCAGAACACCGGCCAGGTAGTAGCCCGTTCCGCACCCGACGTCCACGACCGTGCCCGGCCGCGGGGCCGAGTCGGCCGCCAGGCGGGCCACGGTCCGCCGGATGCGGGCGTAGCCGCCGGTGGCCAGGAAGCGGTCCCGGGCCCGGACCATGGCACCGTCGTCGCCGCTGGTGGCCCGGCCGCCGGTGAGGAGACCGGCGTAACCGTGCCGGGCGATGTCGAGGCACCTGGCCGCACGAGCCCGCCGCCGTCGACCGCCACGCCACCGCGGGCCGCTCCTGGCGCCTCAGCCTCTCGGCCGACGGCGCACGGGTCTCGGTTCACGTGGGGGGACGCCGGATTGCCGCCCTTCAAGATGGCGACGATGAACTCGCGGGACCCTGGGAACGGTGGTGTTCGACCCCGGGACGGCCGTCGAAGTGGTCCACGTCGACGACCGCCTGGGCGAAGGCGGTTGGTGCCTCCTGCGGCATGTCATGGCCGACGCCCTCGAGTGCGCGGTGGGCGTACCTGCCCGTGAACCGATCGCGGTACGACGCCCCGTTGCCGGGCGCGGTGAACGGGTCGCGCTCGGGGTCGATCGTGATCGTCGGCACTCCGATCACGGGGCGCGTGGCGAGTACCTTCTCGTACCGGTCGTATCGGCGTTCGCCGTCGGCGAGCCCCAGCCGCCAGCGGTAGTTGTGGATGACGATCGCCGCGTAGTCGGGATTGTCGAATGCGGTGGCCGTCCGCTCGAACGTGGCGTTGTCGAAGTGCCAGGTGGGAGAGACCTCGTCCCAGACGAGCCGGCACAGATCATGCCGGTATGTCTTGTCCTCCATGGCGAGGCGACCCCGCTCGGTGCTGAAGTAGTACTGATACCACCAGGTGTGTTCGGCCTTGGGGGGCAGAGGCTTCTTCTGCGCCTCGACGTCGGTGATGAGGTACCCGCTCACGGACACCAGGCCTTTGACGCGTTCGGGCCACAGGGCCGCGATGATGTCGGCGGTGCGTGATCCCCAGTCGAAGCCGGCGAGAAGGGCCTGCTGGATCTTCAGAGCATCCATCAGGGCGACGATGTCCAGGGCGATCGCCGACTGCTGGGCGTTGCGGACGGTCTTGGCGGACAGGAAGCGCGTGGTCCCGTGACCGCGCAGGTAAGGGACGATGACCCGGTAGCCCTGCGCCGCGAGCAGCGGGGCGACGTCCACGAAGCTGTGGATGTCGTAGGGCCAGCCGTGCAGGCAGATGACGACGGGGCCGTGCGCCGGGCCCGCCTCGGCGTAGCCGATGTCCAGCACGCCCGCCTTGACGTGCTTCAACTTGCCGAAGGACGTATGCGTGCCCGGTGTGACCATGGGCACCGTGGGCGTCGGGGGCACCGTCGGGGTCGGAGGGTCGCCCTCCGCCTGGTGGGCGGACGCGGCCTTCGCGCTTGCCTGGAGTCCGGCCAGCGTGGCCGCGCCCGTGCCGACGGTCTTGTTGAACGTGCGCCTGTTGATCATGAGAGACCCCTCCCTCGCAGTGGCCATCACCGGTCAGACAGGTGATCAATTGTCGCTTGCTTCCGGCCGGGGAGCACCTTCGACGGCCGGTCGGGCAGGGCGAGATCACCGACCAACTTCCTCTCTGCTGATAGCCCCTGCCTTCCATCACAGGTCAGCGGTCCGCGCCATGGGAACGGCGTCCGGCACGCGAGTGGTACGTAGTGGACCGGTCGGCTAGCTTCGATCGTGTGCCACGGATCGGTGACCGCTTCCGATCCAGTTCCTCAGGAAGATGCGCCACCGGTGCGTACAGCCCTGTCTCCCCGGCCGCCCTCGCCGTCGGGGCCATGTTCCCCTCGAACCCGGAGTGAAGCGATGAACGACAACAGTCGTCAGCACGGCATCCACCCCTTCCCGGCCGGTATGCAGTCGCGCGAGATCGAAACCAACGGCGCCACGATCCATGTACGCGTCGGCGGGCAGGGTCCGGCGGTGGTCCTGCTGCACGGCTTCGGCACGACAGGCGACATGTGGGGCCACCTGGCGAACGCACTCGTCGAAGACCACACGGTCATCGCACCCGACCTGCGCGGGCTGGGCCTCTCCTCGAAGCCCGACGGCGGCTACGACAAGAAGAACCAGGCGGCGGACGTGTGGGGCGTCCTGGACGCCCTGGGCGTGCGAACGATCGAACTGGTGACACACGACATCGGCATCATGGTCGGCTTCGCGGCCGTCGCCACCCACCCCGAGCGCGTCAGCCGATGGGTGGCGATCGACGCGCCGCTGCCCGGCATCGGACCCTGGGACCAGATCACCCAGGACCCGGCCATGTGGCACTTCGGCTTCGGAGGTCACGACATGGAGCGGCTGGTCGACGGCCGCGAACGCATCTACCTCGACCGCTTCTGGAACGAACTCTCCGTCGTCCCGGAGCGGTTCGACGAAGCCAAGCGCCAGCACTACGCGGCGCTCTACGCACGACCCGGCGCCATGCGAGCGAGCTTTGCCCAGTTCCTGGCGTTCGCCCAGGACGCGGACGACAACAAGAAGTTCCTCGCCCAGGGCAAGCTTCAGATGCCGGTCCTGGCCTTCGGCGGCGAAGCCACCTTCGGCCCCGGCATCGGCGAGGTGCTGCGGTGTGTCGCCGATGACGTCGAAGACGCGGTCATCCCGGACTGCGGGCACTGGATCACCGAAGAGCAGCCGCAGGCGACGACCGACCTGGTCGTCGACTTCCTGCGCCGGGCGCGCTGAAAGGCGGTCGCGCCGAGGAAAGTGGTGAAGGCTCCGGCCGGGAAGGTGAGGGTGGCTCTGGCCGGGGCCTTTGAGTAGCAGACGGCTGTGTGGGTGGGGGTGATGGCTGTCTCCACGCACTCGTTGCCATCCCCCGGGCCCGAGTAGGACGACTTCCGCCTCGCAAAGCCGTCCAAGTCGAAAGGGGAACCGCCGGAGCCGCCCGTGCCGTTGGAGGGACTCGGGGAGGCGGAGGAGGGGCGGGGGCCGGCGCTGGTGCGGGCCTGTTCGGATCTGTGGGGACGGCAGCCGCTGTCGAGATACGGCAACCGGGGCAAGTACGTGTGGTGCGAGCCGGCCGCCGCGTAAAAGGCAGTCCACTTTGTCGTGACTGGCCATGTCCCGGCCGTACGGGCGCCCGTTGTGATGGGGCCGACTCCGTCACCGAGAGGCCGTGATGACCATGCCGCCCCGCAACCGCCCGTTCGTCCAGGTCGACGTGTTTTCGCCAAGTCCCTATCGCGGCAACCCGGTCGCGGTCGTCCTCGACGGGGCGGACCTGGAAGACGAGGAGATGCAGCGGCTGGCGCGGTGGACCAACCTGTCGGAGACCACGTTCGTGGTGGCCCCCACCGTCGCGGAGGCGGACTACCGGCTGCGGATCTTCACGCCCGACGGTGAGCTGCCGTTCGCCGGGCACCCCACCCTCGGCTCGGCGCGCGCCTGGCTGGACGGCGGCGGTGTGCCGCGGCGCGCCGACCGCATCGTGCAGGAGTGCGGCGCCGGTCTGGTCACCGTGCGCCGCGACGACGGCGTGCTGGCCTTCGCCGCGCCGCCGCTGGTGCGGGACGGCGCGCTCGACGACGGATACCTGGCAGAGATCGTGGCCGCGTTCGGCATCGGACGTGACCGGGTCCTCGCCCACCAGTGGGTCGACAACGGGCCGGGCTGGGCCGTGCTCCGGCTGGCCACCGCCGAAGAGGTGCTCGCCCTTGAACCCGACCTCTCCCGCATCCCGACCGCGATGGTCGGCGCGATCGGGGCCTACCCCGACGGTTCCCCGCACGACTTCGAGATGCGGACGTTCGCGCCCCGCTGCGGAGTGCCCGAGGACCCCGCCTGCGGCAGCATGAACGCCGCCGTCGGGCAGTGGCTCACCGCCACCGGCGCGGCCCCCGCCGCCTACCGGGTCTCGCAGGGCGCGCGGGTGGGACGGGCCGCGACCATCGAGGTCACCGCCGACGCGGACGGCACCGTGTGGGTGAGCGGTGCCACGACCGTCTGCGTCCGGGGCACCATCACTCTTTGACGAGCACAGGATTGCGCGATTCGCACCTCTAGCACAATCCTGGACCCCACTCCACGCGCAATATGCTGCCAACATTGCTCGGATGCGCCCGCTTTCGCGGTTCGGTCGGCCACGCTCGACGGTGTCGTACCGACGGACCACGGAAGGGCACGCAACCATGCCGGGCAACAGCACAGTCACCGTCCACGCCGATCGCGAGGTCCTTCCACAGCGCGCCGTGGCACCGCCCATCTACCAGACGGCGGCCTTCTCGGCCCCGGACGGCGAGACGTTCGCGCGGGCCGCCGTCGACCCGCGCGGCCAGGACTTCTACACCCGTTTCGGCAACCCGAACCACGCGCAGGTCGCGGCCGTCGTCGCGGAACTGGAGGGGACCGAGGCGGCCATGGTGACCGCGTCCGGGATGGCCGCGCTCACCACCGCCGTACTGGCCCTGGTGTCCGCCGGTGACCATGTCATCGGGCAGCGGTCCACCTACGGCGGTACCGCGTCGGTCCTGCTCAACCTGCTGCCCCGGTTCGGCGTGTCGACCACACAGGTCGACCAGACCGACCCGAAGGCGTTCGAGAAGGCGCTGACCCCGCGGACCCGCCTGATCCTGGTGGAGACCCCGAGCAATCCGCTGCTCCAGATCACCGACCTGCGCGCCGTAACGGACCTGGCCCGCGCGCACGACGTACCGACCATGGCCGACAACACCTTCGCCACCCCGCTGAACCAGCGCCCGGCGGACTTCGGCGTCGACCTGATCTGGCACAGCGCGACCAAGTACCTCAACGGCCACACCGACGTCTCCGCCGGAGTGCTGGCCGGCCCGGCCGAACTCCTGGACCGGGTCTGGGACACCGGTCTGCTCACCGGAGCCGTGCTCGGGCCGTTCGACGCGTGGCTGCTGCTGCGCGGCATGCGCACCCTTCCGCTGCGGATGCCCCGGCACAACGCCAACGGCCAGGCGCTCGCGGAGGCCCTGCACGCCCACCCCGCCGTGCGCCGGGTGCACTATCCCGGCCTGGCCTGCCACCCGCAGCACAAGCTGGCCACGAGCCAGATGAACGGGTTCGGCGGAGTGCTGAGCGTCGAGTTCACCGGCGGCTTCGAGGCGGCCGACGCGTTCCTCGGCCGGCTGCGCTACGCCCGCCGGTCGGCCAGCCTCGGCGGCGTGGAATCACTGGCCGTGCACCCGGCGTCCATGTGGCGCGGCATGCTCAGCGACGACCAACTCGCCGCCGCGGTGCCGCCGGGCCTGGTCCGGCTGGCCGCGGGCGTGGAGGACACGGCCGACCTGGTCGCCGACGTGATCACGGCGGCCGACGCGGTGGCCGCCACCGCCTGAACGGTCCCGGGCTTCACGCGGTGCGGGCGGAGAGCGTCTTCATCGTGACGTAGCTGCTGACCGTGGCGACGCCGGGCAGGTCGGCCAGCCGGTTGGCGTGGAACTCCTCGTAGGCCGGCAGGTCGGCGACCTCGACCTGGAGCAGGTAGTCGTAGTTGCCGGTGACGTGGTGGACGTGGACCACCTCGGGCAGCTGGACGACCGCGCGTTCGAACGCGGCCACGTCGCCGCGGTTGTGCCGCATCAGGCGGACGCCCGCGAACACACGGAGGCTACGGCCGAGGGCCGCGGGGTCGATCTCCGCCCGGTAGCCGCGGATCACCCCGGTCTCCTCGAGGCGGTGCACGCGCCGCAGGCACGGTGACGGCGACAGACCGACCCGCGCGGCGAGCTCGGCGTTGCTGATCCGCCCGTGCTTCTCGAGCACGGCGAGGATGGACCGATCCACATCATCCATAGGGGCAGATTATTGCCCGGGAACGAGGCCTACCACAATTCTCCGCCCCCTTGGCCGCGCAATTTCCTGCCGACGTTGCCGGGATCGGCCTCCATCGACACGCCGCTCGGCAAGACTTGTCCGCATCGTCAATCCGGGCAGACAACCACTTTTCGTAGAGGAGCTTTCTGATGAGGATCCTGCTTGCCGGCGGCACCGTGGTCAGCATGGACCCGGCCGTCGGCGATCTCGAACGCGGTGACGTGCTGATCGAGGACGGCGTGATCGTCGAGGTGGCCGAGGCGATCAACGCCCCGGACGCCGAGGTGATCGACGCGACCGACCGGATCGTGATGCCCGGCTTCGTGGACACCCACCGGCACACCTGGCAGACCGCGTTCCGCGGCATCGGCGCGGACTGGACGTTCCCCGAGTGGGCGCAGGCCATGCACCGGACGCTGAAGCCCCGCTACCGGCCCGAGGACGTCTACCTGGGCACCCTGCTCGGCCGCCTCGAGGCCCTGCACTCCGGTGTGACCACGATGCTCGACTGGTTCCACTGCGCGCAGAGCCCCGAGCACGCGGACGCCGGTGTCGCGGCGCTGCGGGACGCGCCGGGGCGGTCGGTCTTCTGCCACGGCGCGGGATGGGGCACCGCCGACCCGGTCGAGGCCGAGATCCGCCGCGTGCGGTCCGCGCTTCCCGGCGACGACACCCTGGTCACCATGGCGTTCGGGCTGCGCGGTGCGGAGGACACCGCCATGGACACCGTCGCCGAGGAGCTGAAGCTGGCGGCCGAACTGGGCCTGCGGACCAGCCTGCACGTCGAGTCCGAGGGAATCCGGCGCCCGGTCGCCGACCTGCACGAGCACGGGCTGCTGCGGGACACCACGACGTTCGTGCACGCGAACGGGATCGGCGACGACGAGCTGCGGATGCTCGCCGACGCCGGCGCCACGGTGTCCATCAGCCCGGACGTCGAGCTGAAGATGGGGTTCGGCCGGCCGATGACCGGCCGGATGCTGGCCGCGGGCCTGCGCCCGACGCTCTCCATCGACGACGTCCCGTCGGTCGGCGGCGACATGTTCTCCACCATGCGCACCACCTACGTCGTACAGCGCGGCCTGGACGGCGGACTCGACTCCCGTGACCTGCTGGAGTTCGCCACCGTCGACGGCGCCCACGCCCTGGGCCTCGCCGCCCGCACGGGCAGCCTCACGCCCGGCAAGGACGCCGACGTGATCCTGTTGCGCACCGACGACATCACCGTCTTCCCGGTCACCGACCCCGCCGGCACGATCGTCGCCGCCGGTCACCCCGGCCTGGTCGACACGGTCCTCGTCGCGGGCCGCGTCGTGAAGCGGGACGGCGTGCTGGTCGACGTGGACCTGCGGTCGCTGCGCACCCGTCTGCGGGAGTCCCGCGACCGGGTCGCGGCGGCCGCCGGCGTCCCGCTGGACGGCACTTGGCGCCCAGAGCCGAACACGACGTGACCGCAGTGGCCGGATCCGGACGGGTGGCGCGGAGACGGGGCCCCGACGGCCGGGCAGCGGGGGGTGTGCTGTTGGCCGAAACAGCCCGCAGGACCGGCTCGCGTCACGCGATGATGCTGATCACCAGCCACCTGTACGCATCACTGGGGGAGTTCTTGTGAGTCCGAGTCCGCGCGAGGTGTTTCTCCGGCTTGTCCACGGGGTCGCCGACGGGAACTTCGGGGAGTTGCCCGACCTGTACGGCGAGCTCACCGACGTCCGGCATCCGATGGCGACGCCGGAGTCCGAGCCGTTGACGAGCCGGCGTGCGCTCCGGGAGCACTTCACGGTGCCGCCGGAGGTTCGGGAGTCCCAGCCGAAGAGGCGGGTCGCCGATGTCGTGGTGCACGAGACCGCCGACCCCGAAGTGATCGTCGCCGAGTTCGCCTACGAGTTCACGGCGCCGGACGACTCCACGGCCAAAGTGCCCTGCGTCTTCGTCATGCGTGTCCGGGACGGTCGGATCGTCGAGTCCCGCGACTACATCGACCCGATCCGCACGTACACGGCGCGCGGGGACCTCGACCTCCTCATCACGGCGTTGCGGAAGGATGTCTCCTGAGGCGCTCCTGAAGCCCGTCCGACAGATCAGGTCGCAGGAAATCGGCGATGCCTCATCGATGTGCCGGCGGCCTGCGAATGTAATTTCCCCGTGCGGCCCGGGTGGCGGGATCCGCGGTGGGCGGTGAAGGTGGGCGGCGGGAACTTTTTCGCGCGCAGGGAGAACCTGAGATGCCCGAGATCACCACTCCGTACGCGACCGGCACCCCGTGCTGGGTCGACCTGATGGCGCAGGACCAGCAGGCGGCGCTGGACTTCTACCGTGACCTGTTCGGCTGGCAGGGCGAGGTCGGCCCGGGTGAGTTCGGCGGGTACGCCGTCTGCACGCTGCGGGGCAAGCCGGTGGCCGGGATCGGTCCCGCCATGGCGCCCGAGGGGCAGCCGGAGCCGCCGACCGTCTGGACCACCTACCTGGCCAGCACCGACGCGCCGGCCACCCAGGACGCGATCGTCTCGGCGGGCGGCACCCTGCTGGCCCCGGTGATGGACGTCGGCGGTCTCGGCCGGATGCTGATCGCCGCCGACCCGCAGGGCGCGGTGTTCGGGGTGTGGCAGCCGGGCGAGTTCCACGGCGCCGGGCTGGTCAACGAGCCGGGCACGCTGATCTGGAACGAGCTGAACACCAGCGACGTACTCGGCGCCACCGGCTTCTACGGCGAGTCCTTCGGCATCGAGATCCAGCCGATGGAGGGCGCCGACGGGGACTACTGGTCGCTGAACATCGGCGGCAAGGGCGTCGGCGGCGCCGCCCAGCTCGGCGACGACCGGCCCGGCGTTCCGCCGCACTGGCTGACGTACTTCGCGGTGGACGACGTCGACTCCACGGTGGACGCGCTGGTCAAGCGCAACGGATCAGTGCTGGCACCGCCGTTCGAGATGATGGCCGGCCGGATGTCGGTGGTCGCCGACCCGCAGGGCGCGACCTTCGCGGTCTTCAAGCCGAAGCCGATGTAGGACGCGGTCGGTGGCTCGACTGGGCCCTGACAGCGCCGGGTTCGGCCCCCTTCCGCCCTCCGTACGACCCTGGACACCCCTGAGGTGACCGGTGCACGGACGGTGGAAGGGGATGGGGATGGGCGCGGGAACCGAGCACGCGGGCCGCGGTTCCGGCCGCCGCGTCCGGCGAGGGCCGCACCGGCCGGAATAGCCGTGCGGCCGACGCGTGTTGGGCGGTCATGACGACGAATGCGCCGCGCCCCGAGGTCCTGCGATACACCGCCTTCTCCGGCCGCCCCGAGGGCGGGAACCCCGCCGGTGTCGTACTGGACGCCAAGGGCCTGGACGACCAGGACATGCTGGCGATCGCCGCCGACCTCGGGTACTCGGAGTCCGCGTTCCTGACCGCGTCCGAGCAGGAACGGTCGTACGCCATCCGCTACTTCAGCCCGAAGGCCGAGGTGCCGTTCTGCGGGCACGCCACCGTCGCGACCGCGATCGCGCTCGCCGAGCGGATCGGCCCCGGCGAGCTGGTGTTCGCGACGCGCGCCGGTACCGTGCCGGTGAAGGTGACCGACGAGGGCGGGACGGTCACGGCCACCCTCACCAGCGTCGAGCCGCACGTCGAGGAGGTCGCCGACGCCGACCTCGCGGAGGCGCTCGCCGCGCTCGGCTGGCCGGCCGCCGATCTCGACCCGGCGTTCCCGCCCCGGATCGCCTTCGCCGGCGCCCGCCATCTCGTGCTCGCGGCGGCGACCCGGGCGCGCCTCGCGGATCTCGCCTACGACTTCGCGCGCCTCGAAGCGCTGATGCACCGCCTGGACCTGACCACGGTCCAGTTGGTGTGGCGGGAGTCGGCCACCGTCTTCCACGTCCGCGACCCGTTCCCGGTCGGGGGCGTCGTCGAGGACCCGGCGACCGGTGCCGCGGCCGCCGCGTTCGGTGCCTACGCCCGTGAGCTGGGCCTGGTCCCCGAGGAGGCCGTCCTCACCCTGCACCAGGGCCAGGACCTGGGTCGCCCCGGCGAACTCACGGTGACCCTGCACGCGGGCGACCCGCGCGTCCGCGTCAGCGGCACGGGAACCCGCATCGGCTGACGGAAACCGAGCAGGCCGGCCCGAGTCACGATTCGGTTTCGGCCATCTCCCACCTCTTGCCTCTCCGCCGTGTAATCGATTCCAATCCTCGGTACGCAGTGCGTGTAATCGATTCCATGAGTTCCACGAGGAGGTGGAGCGGCGATGGCGAGTATCAAGGACGTGGCCGCCGCGGCGGGCGTTTCCGTCGCCACGGTGTCCCGTGTCCTGAACGACCATCCGTCGGTCAGCGCCGACGCCCGTACCCGTGTGCTGGCCGCCGTCGAGACGCTGGGCTACCGCCCCAACGCCCTCGCCCGCTCCCTGCGCACCGACCAGACCCGCACCCTCGGCCTGGTCATCAGCGACGTACTCAACCCGTACTTCACGGAGCTGGCCCGCTCGGTCGAGGAAGAGGCCCGCGCGCACGGCTACAGCGTGATCATCGGCAACGCCGACGAGCGGCCCGAGCTGCAGGACCATCACGTACGGACGCTGCTCGACCGCCGTATCGACGGGCTGCTGGTCTCCCCCACCGACGGCGGCTCCCCGCTGATGCTGGAGGCGGCGCGCGGCGGGACGCCGATGGTGTTCGTCGACCGGTGGATCCCCGGCGTCGACGTGCCCGTGGTGCGGGCGGACGGACAGGCCGCCGTACGGGATCTCGTCGCGCATCTGCACGGGCTGGGGCACCGGCGGCTCGCGATCATCGCGGGCCCCGCGGCCACCACCACCGGCAGTGAGCGGGTGCGGGCCTTCCGGGAGGCGCTCGCCGAGTACGGCGTCCCCCTCCCCGACGCCTACATAGGCCAGGGCGACTTCCAGGCCGAGAGCGGGCGGCGGGTCACCGAGGGCTTCCTCGACCTGCCCGAGCCGCCCGAGGTCGTCTTCGCCGCCGACAACCTGATGGCGCTCGGCGCGCTCGACGCCGTACGCGCGCGCGGCCTGCGGGTGCCGGACGACATCGCGCTCGCCGCGTTCGACGACATCCGGTGGTTCGTGCACACCGATCCGCCGGTCACCGCGATCGCCCAGCCGACCGGCGAGCTGGGACGCGCCGCCGTGCGCGCGCTGATCGACCGTATCGAGGGGCGGCCTCCGCAGTCCGTCACCCTCCCCGCCCGGCTCGTCGTCCGCCGCTCGTGCGGCGCGAACCGTGGCCAGAACCAGACCCCTGTGCAAAGGAGCACGTCGTGAGCGACCCGGACGAGTTGCTGCGCATCGAGGACATACGGAAGTCCTTCCCCGGCGTGGTCGCGCTCGACGGCGTCGACTTCGATCTGCGCCGGGGCGAGGTGCACGTACTCCTCGGTGAGAACGGCGCGGGCAAGAGCACCCTCATCAAGATGCTCTCCGGCGCCTACACGCCCGACGAAGGGCGGATCCTGGCCGGTGGCGAGGAGGTGCGCATCCATGGTGCGCAGGACTCCGAGCGCCTCGGGATCGCCACCATCTACCAGGAGTTCAACCTCGTACCCGATCTCACGGTCGCCGAGAACATCTTCCTGGGCCGGCAGCCGCGCCGCCTCGGGATGATCGACCGGAAGCGGATGGAGGCCGACGCCGAGGTCCTGCTCAAGCGGGTCGGGGTGAACGTCTCACCCCGCGCGCGGGTGCGTGAACTCGGTATCGCCCGCCTCCAGATGGTCGAGATCGCCAAGGCGCTCAGCCTGGACGCGCGGGTGCTCATCATGGACGAGCCGACCGCCGTGCTCACCTCGGAGGAGGTGGAGAAGCTCTTCGCGATCGTGCGGCAGTTGCGGGCCGACGGGGTGGGGATCGTCTTCATCACGCACCACCTGGAGGAGATCGCCGCTCTCGGGGACCGGGTGACCGTGATCCGCGACGGGAAGTCCGTCGGGCAGGTGCCCGCCGCCACCCCGCAGGACGAACTGGTCCGGCTCATGGTCGGACGCTCCATCGACCAGCAGTACCCGCGCGAGCGGGCCGAGACCGGTGCCGCGCTGCTGTCCGTGGACGGGCTGACCCGGGACGGCGTCTTCCACGACGTGAGCTTCCAGGTGCATGCCGGTGAGGTCGTCGGCATCGCGGGCCTGGTGGGCGCCGGTCGCACGGAGGTCGTGCGGGCCGTGTTCGGCGCCGACCCGTACGACAAGGGGGCCGTGCAGGTCTCCGGTACGGCGCTGAAGCGGCACGACGTCAACGCGGCCATGGCCGCCGGGATCGGGCTCGTCCCCGAGGACCGAAAGGGGCAGGGGCTGGTCCTCGACGCGTCCGTCGAGGAGAACCTCGGCCTGGTGACCCTGCGCCGGGCCACCCGGGCCGGGATCGTCGACCTCAAGGCGCAGCATGTCGCCGCCGAGCGGATCGCCGGGCAGCTGGGCGTGCGGATGGCCGGGCTCGGTCAGCACGTGCGCACGCTCTCCGGCGGCAACCAGCAGAAGGTCGTCATCGGCAAGTGGCTCCTCGCCGACACCAAGGTGCTGATCCTCGACGAGCCGACGCGCGGTATCGACGTCGGCGCCAAGGTCGAGATCTACCAGCTGATCAACGAGCTGACGGCCGCCGGGGCCGCCGTACTGATGATCTCCAGCGACCTGCCCGAGGTCCTCGGGATGAGCGACCGGGTGCTGGTGATGGCCCAGGGCCGGATCGCCGGCGAGCTCTCCGCCGACCAGGCCACCCAGGACTCCGTGATGGCCCTCGCCGTCTCCACCCCCACCACCACAACCGACAAGGAGGCCGGACGTGGCCACTGACACGCTCAAGAGCGGGAACGCGGGCGCCGGTGGCGTCTCCGGCGTGCGCCGGCTGCTCCTCGACAACGGCGCGCTGACCGCGCTGATCGTCCTCGTCATCGCCATGTCGGCGCTGTCGGGGGACTTCCTCACCACCGACAACCTGCTGAACGTCGGCGTCCAGGCGGCCGTGACGGCCATCCTCGCCTTCGGTGTCACGTTCGTGATCGTCGCGGCGGGCATCGACCTGTCGGTCGGCTCGGTCGCGGCCCTGTCGGCCACCGTGCTGGCCTGGAGCGCCACCTCGCACGGGGTGCCGGTCTTCCTGGCCGTGGTGCTGGCCGTCGCGACCGGCATCGTGGCCGGTCTCGTCAACGGCTTCCTCATCGCGTACGGCAAGCTGCCGCCGTTCATCGCCACCCTGGCCATGCTGTCGGTGGCCCGCGGTCTGTCGCTGGTGATCTCCGAGGGCTCCCCGATCGCCTTCCCCGACTCGGTCTCGCACCTCGGTGACACGCTCGGCGGCTGGCTGCCGGTACCGGTCCTCGTCATGGTCCTCATGGGGCTGATCGCCGCCTTCGTGCTCGGCCGTACGTACATCGGACGCTCGATGTACGCGATCGGCGGCAACGAGGAGGCCGCCCGGCTCTCCGGGCTGCGGGTGTCCAAGCAGAAGCTCGCCATCTACGCGCTGTCCGGGCTGTTCGCGGCCGTCGCCGGCATCGTGCTGGCCTCCCGGCTGTCCTCGGCGCAGCCGCAGGCCGCCAACGGCTACGAACTGGACGCCATCGCGGCGGTGGTGATCGGCGGCGCGTCGCTGGCCGGCGGTACCGGCAAGGCCTCCGGCACGCTGATCGGCGCGCTGATCCTGGCGGTGCTGCGCAACGGCCTCAACCTGCTGAACGTCTCCGCGTTCTGGCAGCAGGTCGTGATCGGTGTCGTCATCGCGCTCGCCGTGCTCCTCGACACCGTGCGCCGCAAGGCCGGGGCGACCCCGGTGGCCGCCGGTACCGGGGGCAACAAGGGCAAGCAGGCGGGGACGTACGCGCTTGCGGCCGTCGTCACCGTCGGGCTGGTCGCCGCGACCTCCCTGCTGCACACCGGCTCCTCCTCCGGCAACCCGAAGATGGGCCTGTCCCTGTCCACCCTGAACAACCCCTTCTTCGTGCAGATCCGGTCCGGCGCCCAGGCCGAGGCGAAGAAGCTGGGCGTGGACCTGACCGTCACGGACGCCCAGAACGACGCCTCGCAGCAGGCCAACCAGCTTCAGAACTTCACCAGTTCGGGACTGGGCGCGATCATCGTCAACCCGGTGGACTCGGACGCGGCGAGCAACTCGGTGAAGGCCGCCGACAAGGCCGACATCCCCGTCATCGCCGTCGACCGGGGCGTCAACAACGCCAGGACCGACGCGCTGGTCGCCTCCGACAACGTCGCCGGCGGCGAGCTGGCCGCCAAGACGATCGGCGACAAGCTCGGCGGCCACGGCAAGATCGTGATCCTGCAGGGCCAGGCCGGCACCTCCGCCGCCCGGGAGCGCGCGCAGGGCTTCGCCAACGGGCTCAAGGCCTACCCCGGCATCCAGGTGGTGGCCCAGCAGCCGGCCGACTTCGACCGCACCAAGGGCCTCGACGTGATGTCGAACCTGCTCCAGGCCCACCCCGACGTCCAGGGCGTCATCGCCGCCAACGACGAGATGGCCCTCGGCGCGATCAAGGCGCTCGGTTCCAAGGCCGGCACGTCGGTTTCGGTGGTCGGCTTCGACGGCACCCCGGACGGCCTGACCGCGGTCAAGAACGGCACGCTGTACGCGTCGGTCGCCCAGCAGCCCTCCCAGCTCGGGAAGATCGCCGTGGACAACGCGCTCAAGGCGATCCAGGACAAGAAGGTCGAGTCGACGATCAAGGTGCCGGTGAAGGTGGTCACGAAGGAGAACGTGGCCGGGTTCACTGGCTGAGGTACCAAGGAGGCGGCCGGGCGACACCTGTCGTGCCCGGCCGCCTCAACTCGTTCTCTTAGGGAGTCACTTCATGTACGACTACGACCTCCTGGTCGTGGGATCGGCCAACGCCGACCTGGTGATCGGGGTCGAGCGGCGGCCGGCCGCCGGTGAGACCGTGCTCGGCGGCGACCTCGCCACGCACCCCGGCGGCAAGGGCGCCAACCAGGCGGTCGCGGCCGCCCGGCTCGGTGCCCGCACCGCCCTGCTGGCCCGGGTCGGCGACGACGCGCACGGCAGGCTGCTGCTCGACTCGCAGCGTGCGGCCGGGGTTGACACCGCGGGCGTGCTGGCGGGCGGGGCCCCGACGGGCGTCGCGCTGATCACCGTGGACCCCTCAGGAGACAACAGCATCGTGGTCTCGCCGGGCGCGAACGGCCGGCTCGCACCGGCGGACGTACAGGCCGCGGCCGGCCTCCTGCACGCCTCCCGGGTGGTCTCCGCGCAGCTGGAGATCCCGCTGGAGACGGTGGTGGAGGTGGTACGGAACCTGGCCCCCGGCAGCCGGTTCGTACTCAACCCGTCCCCGCCGCGGCCCCTTCCGGACGAGGTCCTCGCGGCCTGCGACCCGCTGATCGTGAACGAGCACGAGGCGAAGGTGCTCCTCGGCGAGGCCCCCGCGAGCGAGGAGCCGGCCGACTGGGCACGGCTCCTGCTCGCCCGGGGCCCGAAGTCGGTGGTGGTGACGCTGGGCGCGGCGGGCGCGCTGGTCGCCGACGGGCACGGGGTCGAGTCGGTCCCCTCCGTGAAGGTGGACGCGGTGGACACCACGGGCGCCGGGGACGCGTTCACCGCGGCCCTCGCGGTACGGCTCGGGGCTGGCGCGTCGCTCACCGAGGCCGCGGCGTACGCGGCCCGGGTCGGGGCGGCGGCGGTGACGAAGCGGGGCGCGCAGGACTCGTACCCGACGGCGGCGGAGGTCGAGGCGCTGTGAAGAAGACCGGGATCCTCAACCGGCATCTCTCCGGTGCGCTGGCGGAGTTGGGGCACGGGCACGGAGTGCTGGTCTGCGATGCCGGGATGCCGATCCCGCGCGGGCCGCGGGTCGTGGACCTGGCCTTCCGGGCCGGGGTGCCGTCCTTCGCCCAGGTGCTGGAGGGGCTGCTGTCCGAGCTGGTCGTGGAGGGCGCCACGGCGGCGACCGAGATACGCGGGGCCAATCCGGCCGCGGCCGATCTGCTGGACGGGCACTTCCTCGACCTGACCCTGGTCCCGCACGAACGGCTCAAGGAGCTGTCGGGGGGCGCCCACCTGGTGGTGCGCACGGGCGAGGCCCGGCCGTACGCCAACGTGCTGCTGCGGTGCGGGGTGTTCTTCTAGACGCCCGCGCCCGAGCACGCGGCGCATACGGAGCACCGGACTCCCCCTCCGCACCTGGGACTTTTCATCCCCGTGAAACGTGATGGCCGCCCTCGGCCCCGGTTGGCAATATCACTCATCACGCACGAACAGCCCCAGAAAGCTCCAGAAAGAGGGAATTCACATGAGATCCTTCCGTTTAGCCGCGGCGCTCGCCGCCACCGCCCTGGCCGCCTTCATCGGCCTCACCCTTCCCGGCAGCGCGGCCGCCGCCGACGGGCACTCCGCCGCCCCGGCCGCCAAGCCGGCCGCCGCCGCCCCGCAGGCGGTATCGGGGACGACCGCTTCCGCCTCGGTCTCCCCGCAGGCCATCGGGGACTGCCCGAGCACCTACTTCTGTTTCTGGGTCAACTCGGGCTACGGCGACGGGCCGGGCAAGTTCTCCGGCGCCAACACCAACTGGGGTGCCTACTCCCACTCCAGCTGCTCCACCGGCACGTGGAGCGACTGCGCCTCCTCGGGGTACAACCACGGGACGAGCGGCCTGGGTGTCGAGGTGTGGCGCGACATCAACTACTCCGGGCTGTCCGCCTGCCTGCCCAAGGACTGGTCCAACAGCAACTTCGCGAACCTCGTCTGGCCCGGCACCTCGACCAGCTTCAACGACTCGATCAGCAGCAACTACTGGACCTCGGCCTGCTGACCGGGCCCTCTCCGGCCACTGGATGACGGGCGATCACCCATGACAGAGCTCCCGCACCGCCGGGCCGGGCACGCACCGGCACGCCTGCTGCCCCTGCTGCTCCTCCTCGTGACCCTGGTCTGCACGGCCGCGACCGCGTGCACCGGACCGGGCACGGCCGCCTCGGCCGAGGCGGCACCGGCGGCGCGGGAGTCCGGTCACGCCGCCGCCGTCCTCACCAACGACGCCACCGCGCTGCGTCAGCGCTGGCAGCTCTTCGGCGCCTCACAGATCCTCACCCAGCGCTGCATGCGCGACCGTGGACTGCGCTTCCTGGTCACCAGCGCGGGCCCGCGGCCACCCGCCGGGGCGACCACGGCCGAGTCGATCGGTTCCCGCTCGGCACCCGGCTACGGCGTCTCCACGGCGCTGGGCGGCATGAACAACGGCCCCACGGCCCAGGACCGCTACGTTCGCTCCCTGTCCGCCACCGCACGGACCCGTTACTCCGCCGCGCTCGACGGGCCGGCCGGCCGATCGGCGCCGCTGACCCTGCCCAGCGGGGCGAGCGGGACCTACGCCACGGGCGGCTGCACGGCCCGCGCGCGGGCCGAGTTGTACGGCACCGTACGGGCCGCCCTGGAGGACACCCTCGTACCGCAGGACGTCGACCAGCTCCTCCAGCGGTACCTGGCCACCGACCCCGCCTACCAGAAGGCCCTGGGGCGCTGGCAGCGCTGCCTGGCCGACGCCGGCCGGCCGGCGAAGACGCCCGCCGCGCTGATCGAGTCGCTGCGGGCCGAGGCCGTCCGGGGAGCGAGCGCCTCGAAGCTGGCGCGGGAGCAGCGCGCCGCCGCGACGGCCGATCAGCACTGCGACGGCGTGAGCGGCCTGCGCCGCACGGGCGCCGACCGGCGCGCCGTCTTCCTGCGGCAGCAGCCCGCACGGACCCGGGCCCGCCTGGAGGAGGTCTGGCAGCACCGCCGGCAGGCCCTGACCCGGGCCGCGGTCCTGCTCGGCCAGGACGGCCGGGGCTCACTCGGATGACACCCCGGCGTCGCTCGCCGGTCTGAGCAGCGCGGCGCCGAGTGGCGTGAGGGTGTGCAGCACCGTGTTGTGGTGGCGGTGGCTGAAGACCAGGCCGGCGTCGCGCAGCACGGTGGTGTGGTGGGAGGCCGTGGGCACCGACACACCGAGGACCCCGGCCAGTTCGGAGGTGGTCGCGCCCAGTGCGAGGGACCGCAGCGCGGCCGCGCGGGTACGGCCGAGCAGCGCGGCGAGCGAGACCTCGGGCGGCCGTTCGGGGGCCGGCGCACGGAGGCCGTGCACGGGGTAGACCAGCACCGGCTGAAGGGTGTCGTCGGCCATCGAGATCGGCGACTGCCAGCAGAAGTAGGAGGGGATCAGGTGAATTCCGCGGCCGTCGAGGCGCAGGTCCCGGTCCTCGACGTAGTCGACGTGGAGGACCGGGGGCTGCCAGCGGACGGCGGGTGACAGGCCGGCGAGCAGTCCGTCGAGCCCGGTCGCGAGGGCGTCCCGGCCCCGCAGGGCGCGCTCCGCGGCGATCGTGGCGTGAATGCGGCTCTCGTGGGGCGCGATGACCGCTTCGTGGTAGGCGCGCAGGAGTTCGGTGAGGTCCTCGCGGGCCTCGCGTTCCCGCAGCCGGGGCGCCCAGTCGGGGGCGCCGGTGATCCGGTCCAGGGTCCGTATCTCGAGGGCGACCCGGTCGGGCGGGGTGTCGACGATCGCCGCGAGCCCGCGGTCCAGGCCGTCGGCGGACGCGTGCGGGGTGAGGAAGTCGGGCAGGTAGCGGGCCCGGGGCAGCACCGGGACCAGCAGCCGCCGGACGGCCGCGCCGAGCTGGGTGCCGACGAGGGTGACGCGGGTCTCCCGGTACCAGTCGGCGTACGCCCAGCGGCCCCGCGAGGTCTGTAACCGGTGCAGGCTGCAGGTGATCTCCCAGAGCGGGTCGGGGGCGCTCGCCACCCGGACGCGGGTCAGGTCCTGAGGCGTGAAGTGAATACGCAGCACGAGAACCGCCCCCCGAGTCGAACAAGTCGTCCCGTTCAGGCAGCAGCCTGGGGCACGAGGCCCCCACGAACAACACAGGAACCAGCCGGACGCCCCGGGAGGGGCCGGGCACGCTTCGAGGGGGCCCGATCCGTCGATCGAACCCCCTCGGCTCACCCCCTCCGGTCAGAACCCCCGCGATCCCCCCGGATCCCCCTCCGAAAGTTCTGACGCCGGGTACGACCGGTCGGACGGGGGAATGGTTGTACGGGTGAAGGCGGCAGGGCAGTCGCGACGCGGCCAACGAGGCTGCCGACCACGCGCTCGCTGCGGCGACGGCGGACAAGGCCGCCGACGAGGCGGGCAATGCGGTCGATGCCGCCAAGGAGTCCACGGAGGCGGCGCTGTACCGATTTTCACGCCCGCGGGGCGTCACCGCAGGGTGAACGGTCGACTCCCATAGCTACCTGAAGTCTTCCTCGGCTCCGCCCGTCCTGACGGGGTGATACAGGAGGGGCGGAGCAATGGCGGCTGTCCCGTCGCTATTGGAACAGGAGCGCGGGATTGATACCGGCGGCGGCCACGTCACGCTGTACGAGACCGGCGAACTGTCGGATCTCCTGGAGCAGTGAGGACTCGTCGATAATCCCGCTGCTGATTCCTGGCGAGAGAACCGATCCGATCCGCCAACCGCCCGATGCCCGGGTGATGCTGACAACCCCTTCCTCGGCGAAGGACATCGAGTCGAGTGTGAAATCGGGACGCTCCGAATCCGTCTCGCGGATCCAATTCATCAGCTCGGACGCGAGTTCGGCCACCGGGAAGAGGATCTCGCTGTAGACCAGCACATCACCGTCGGCGACCCGCAGGTCGGCTTCAATGTTGGTGTAGAGCTGTTCCAGACTGGTACCGCGAAGATCCTGGGTGGTGAAGTTCGAATATGAGATGAGCACAGCCTCGTCCTTCTAGTGAATTCTCTCGGGGAAGCAGTTGAAGACCACCCCGTCCTCACCCACCATGATTCTGATGCCTGTCTCGCCCCTGGTCCCGATGGACCTTCCGAGGTCGACGATCATCTTGAAGGACGTGTCCTTGTTCGGGAGGAATACGGCATTCTTCGACTTTAGCGCCTCGGCCACCCAGGACTGAACCTGAGGTATGGAGTCGGAGTCAAACTTCGCCCAGCCTCCGGCCGAAGTGGAAAGATGCTTGTTCTTGACGAAGATCTCTGACGGCTTCTCGGCTGCCTTGAACGCGATCTGCGGCGGCGACCAGCGCGGCGGAGGCCACGGCAACGGTGGCGATACGCATGTTCACAGGGAGCTCAACGGCTTCGCACAGGTTCCGACGGGAGCGGTGGATGTTCGCCTGTGCCGTCAGTTCTCCAGACGGACCGGCATCAGCATCGAGAAGGCGCCCTCGTCGTCGGGCCGGCGGATCGCGATCGGCGCGGTGGGCGCGCCGAACTCCAGAACCAGTCGGTCACGGGCCCCGGCGGCCAGCGCGGCCAGCAGGAACTCACGGTTGAGGGCGACACGGTTCGGGTCCTCGTCGACATCACCCCAGAGGGTCACCGTGCCGCCGTCCTCCACCCTGAGCACGCTGAGGTCGTGCGCCCCGGCCTCTCCGGAGCGGACCGGACCGGTCTCCAGAGCCTCCCGGAAGGACGCCACCTCGACGACGGTGCGGCGCCTGCCGGCCTGGGGCAGGAGACGACGGTAGTCGGGAAAGCCGTGGTCGAGGCACTGACCGGCCGCCTGCCTGTCCCCCGCCTCCAGTGTCACGCGGTCACCGTCGAGAGAGAGTCGCACAGGTCCCTCGCCGTCCAGCAGCGCCCGCATCGCGTCGACGAGCGGGGTGGGCACGACGACCTGCACTCGGCTCCCGTCGTATCCGGCGACACCGGCCCGCGCGACCGCCATTCGGTACCGGTCGGTTGCCACGACATGAAGGCTCTCGCCCTCGATGTCGAACAGGACTCCGCCGAGCATCGGCAGCTCGGGGTCGGTGCTCGCCGCGAACCGAACCGTGTCCAGTGCGGCTGCCAGCTCCGGCGCGGCGACGGACAGGCGGACGGCGGCCATGCGGAGCGAGGTCATGACATTCTCCCGGTGATCGAGTAGCGCTCGGAGTGCGGAGAACGCGCTGCGGGCATCGGACAGCCCCTGTTCGAGACGGCGCAGGTGCGCCTCGAGCAGTTTCCGGACCAGATCGGTGTCCGCGCCGGACCAACTGGCCAGCACGAGCCGGATGTCCGCCAGCGGCATCCCGGCCCGGCGCAACCAGGCCAGCAGCCGGGCCTCTTCAACCTGCTCGGGTTCGTACCAGCGGTATCCGCTCACCGGATCCACCCAGGCCGGGACCAGCACGCCGGCGCGGTCGTAGAACCGCAGGGCGCTTACGCCCAGGCCGCTGTCGCGGGCCATCTCTCCGATGCTGCGCATGTCGTTCTCCACACCCAGCACTCTGGGCCCTGCACAAGGTCGAGGGTCAACACCGCTCAGCGCCACGACACCACGCTTTGAAGATCAGTGACCAGGCGGCAACCGGGCACCCCTGCTCTCGGCGACACGCTCGACGTCTCAGCGATTCACTCGGCCGCCGGGCGAGGTAGCGAAGTTCTTCGCCGGTCAGCCGCTGCTCGGCGAGGAGTTCGGCCGCATGGTCGAGCAGGTCGCCCGCCATGCCGAGGTGCCTGCTCTCGATCTGGCCGGCGAGCCGGGAGACGTATCCGGCCTCGTCGCCCACCGGCTGTCCGCACCGCGCAAGGGGGCTTCGCCCCTGCGGTACGTCGTCGGGCGGCCGAACTACACCCCCGAGGAACGGTGCGGCTGTACAGGCCCGTCCTCGGTCGGTCGGTCCCCGGTACGTTCCGAGCGGGAGCACCCGGCCGTGGCCTGCCCCTCAGTGCGTGAAGCGGGCAGGCCACGGACCCGTCAGTCCGCCGTGTGCGACACGAAGCGGCTCGCCGTCTCCGCGAGCACCTCGCGGCCGTCCCGCGCCCACAGCCCGTCGTTGAACAGCTCGACCTCGATGGCACCGGTGTAGCCGGCCGCCTCCACGTACCCCTTCCACTCCCGCATGTCGATCGCGCCGTCGCCGATCTGGCCGCGGCCGTTGAGGACGCCCTCGGGCAACGGGGTGGTCCAGTCGGCGAGCTGGAAGGTGTGGATACGGCCGCCCGCGCCGGCCCGGGCGATCTGCGCGGGCGCCCGGTCGTCCCACCAGATGTGGTACGTGTCCACGGTGACGCCGACCTGGTGGGCGGGGAAGCGTTCGGCGAGGTCCAGGGCCTGGGCGAGGGTGGAGACCACGCAGCGGTCGGAGGCGTACATCGGGTGCAGCGCCTCGATGGCCAGCCGGACCCCGTGCCGCTCCGCGTAGGGGCCCAGCTCCCCCAGCGCGTCCGCGATCCGCTCCCGGGCCCCGTGCAGGTCCCTGGAGCCCGCCGGCAGGCCGCCGGAGACCAGCACGAGGGTGTCGGTGCCGAGGGCCGCCGCCTCCTCGACCGCCCGCCGGTTGTCGGCGAGGGCCGCCGCCCGCGCCCCGGGGTCGATCGCGGTGAGGAAGCCGCCCCGGCACAGGGTGGTGACGGTCAGACCCGCCTCGCGGACCAGCTTGGCGGTCGCGTCGACGCCGTACGACTGGACCGGCTCGCGCCACAGGCCGACGGCGGGCACGCCCAGTTCCAGGCAGGCGTCGGCCAGTTCGGGCAGCGACAGCTGCCTCACCGTCATCTGGTTGATCGAGAAGCGGGACAGGTCGCCGGTCACCGGGTCACTCCGTACAGGGCGAGAAGGGTCTTCATCCGGTCCTCGGCGAGCTTCGGGTCGGGGAACAGGCCCAGTCCGTCGGCGAGTTCGTAGGCGCGGGCGAAGTGCGGCAGGGAACGGGCCGACTGCAGGCCGCCGACCATGGTGAAGTGTGTCTGGTGGCCGGCGAGCCAGGCCAGGAACACCACGCCCGTCTTGTAGAAGCGGGTGGGGGCCTGGAAGAGGTGGCGGGAGAGTTCCACGGTCGGGTCGAGCAGCGCCCGGAAGCCCGCCGTGTCGCCCGTGTCCAGGATCCGTACCGCCTGCGCCGCCAGCGGTCCCAGCGGGTCGAAGATGCCGAGCAGGGCGTGGCTGAAACCCTGTTCGTCGCCGGCGATCAGCTCGGGGTAGTTGAAGTCGTCGCCGGTGTAGCAGCGGACGCCCTGCGGCAGCCGCCGTCTGAGGTCGATCTCCCGCTGCGCGTCCAGCAGGGAGACCTTGATGCCGTCGACCTTGTCGGGGTGGGCGGCGATGACCTCCAGGAACACCTCTGTCGCCGCGTCCAGGTCGGCCGACCCCCAGTAGCCCGCCAGCGCCGGGTCGAACATCGGGCCCAGCCAGTGCAGGACCACCGGCTCGGCGGCCTGGCGCAGGAGGTGGCCGTAGACCTCCAGGTAGTCCTCGGGGCCGGCGGCGGTGGCGGCGAGCGCCCGGGAGGCCATCAGGACGGCCTGGGCGCCCGACTCCTCGACGAGCGCGAGCTGCTCCTCGTAGGCGGCCCGGATCTCGGCGAGCGTGCCGCCGGTGATCTGGTCGGTGCCGACCCCGCAGGCGATCCGGCCGCCGGCCGCCTTCGCCTCGGCGGCGCTGCGGCGGATCAGCTCGGCCGCGCCCGCCCAGTCCAGGCCCATGCCGCGCTGGGCGGTGTCCATCGCCTCGGCGACGCCCAGGCCGTGCGACCACAGGTGGCGGCGGAAGGCGAGGGTGGCGTCCCAGTCGACGGCGGCGGCCGAGTCCGGGGAGACGTCGGCGAACGGGTCGGCGACCACATGGGCCGCCGAGAAGACCGTACGGGAGGTGAGGGGGGTGCCGGGGGTGACGGCGAGCGGCTCGGTGCGCGGCTCGTAGGTCCGCAGCGCCCCGTCGGCGCCCGGGAGCTGGATGGTCACAGGGAGATCTCCGGTACGTCGATGCGGCGGCCCTCGGCCGAGGACCGCAGGCCCAGCTCGGCGAGCTGCACACCGCGGGCGCCGGCCAGCAGGTCCCAGTGGTAGGGCGCGTCGGCGTAGACGTGCTTGAGGAAGAGCTCCCACTGGGCCTTGAAGCCGTTGTCGAACTCGCCGTTGTCCGGGACCTCCTGCCACTGGTCGCGGAAGACCTCGGTGGCCGGGATGTCCGGGTTCCACACCGGCTTGGGGGTCGCGCTGCGGTGCTGGGCGCGGCAGTTGCGCAGTCCGGCGACCGCCGAGCCCTCGGTGCCGTCGACCTGGAACTCGACGAGTTCGTCGCGGTTGACGCGGACCGCCCAGGAGGAGTTGATCTGGGCGATGGCGCCGCCGTCGAGTTCGAAGATGCCGTAGGCGGCGTCGTCGGCGGTGGCGTCGTAGGGCTTGCCGTTCTCGTCCCAGCGCTGCGGGATGTGGGTGGCGGTGAGGGCCTGGACGGACTTCACCCGGCCGAACAGCTCGTGCAGCACGTACTCCCAGTGCGGGAACATGTCGACGACGATGCCGCCGCCGTCCTCCGCCCGGTAGTTCCAGGACGGGCGCTGGGCGGGCTGCCAGTCGCCCTCGAACACCCAGTAGCCGAACTCGCCGCGGACCGAAAGGATCCGGCCGAAGAAGCCGCCGTCGATGAGCCGCTTCAGCTTCAGCAGGCCGGGCAGGAAGATCTTGTCCTGGACGACGCCGTGCTTGATGCCCTTCGCGTCCGCCAGCCGGGCCAGCTCCAGGGCGCCCGCCAGGCCGGTCGCGGTCGGCTTCTCGGTGTAGATGTGCTTTCCGGCGGCGATGGCCTGCCGCAGGGCCTCCTCGCGGGCGGAGGTGACCTGGGAGTCGAAGTAGATGTCCACGGTCGGGTCGGCGAGCACGGACTCCAGGTCGGTGGAGATGTGCTCGTCGGACAGGCCGTGCCGGCCGGCGATGTCGCGGAGCGCGTGCTCCCGGCGGCCGACGAGGATCGGTTCCGGCCACAGCACGGTGCCGTCGCCGAGGTCGAGACCGCCCTGCTCGCGCAGCGCGAGGATCGAGCGGACGAGGTGCTGGCGGTAGCCCATGCGCCCGGTCACGCCGTTCATGGCGATACGCACCGTCTTGCGTGTCACGTGATTCCCTTCGTCCGCATGCGTCTCACTAACGCAGCAAGCGCTTTCTATATGGTCTGAAGCTAGCCTTTGACCACTGGTCTGTACAAGACCGTGATGGGGTCGAGTTGTTCGAGGGGGCGAACAACAGGAGTGAATGGCCTTATGGTCTGCACGGCAAGGGGGCTTCCTTTGATCAGGCTGTGTACGACGGCGTACGAAGAGACGCGCGACCGGAGGACGACGAGATGACGGTGACCCTGGCGGACGTGGCGGCCCGCGCCCAGGTCTCGCCCGCGACGGTGTCGCGCGTACTGAACGGCAACTACCCCGTGGCGGCGTCCACGAGGGAGCGGGTGCTGCGGGCGGTGGACGAGCTGGACTACGTCCTCAACGGGCCGGCGAGCGCGCTCGCGGCGGCCACCTCCGACCTGGTCGGCATCCTCGTCAACGACATCGCCGACCCGTTCTTCGGGATCATGGCGAGCGCGATCCAGGCGGAGATCGGCGGCCCGGGCGGGCGCGCCGGCGGCGAGCGGCTGGCGGTGGTCTGCAACACCGGGGGGTCGCCGGAGCGTGAACTGACCTATCTGACCCTGCTGCAGCGGCAGCGGGCGGCGGCGGTCATCCTGACCGGCGGCGCCATGGAGAACGCGCCGCACGCGGCGGCGGTGGCGTCGAAACTGCGCAAGCTGGCGGACGCGGGGACCCGGGTGGTGCTGTGCGGGCGGCCGCCGGCGCCGGAGACCGACGCGGTGGCCCTGACCTTCGACAACCGCGGCGGCGGCCGGCAACTGACCGAGCACCTCATCGGACTGGGCCACCGGCGGCTGGGCTACATCGCGGGCCCGGAGGAGCGGACGACCACCCGGCACCGCCTGGAGGGCCACCGGGCCGCGCTGGCCGAGGCGGGCATCGAGGAGGACCCGCGCTGGACCGTGCACGGGCGCTACGACCGGCGGGCGGGGTACGAGGCGACGCTCGAACTGCTGCGCCGCGACCCGTCGCTGACGGCGGTGGTGGCCGCGAACGACTCGGTGGCGCTGGGGGCGTGCGCGGCGCTGCGGGAGTCGGGGCTGCGGATCCCGGCGGACGTGTCGGTGGCCGGCTTCGACGACCTGCCGTTCAGCATCGACGCGGTGCCGGCGCTGACGACGGTACGGCTGCCGCTCGCGGAGGCGGGCGCCCGGGCCGGCCGCATCGCCATGGGCCGCGAGGAGCCCCCGCCGGGCGGCATCGCGACGGTCCGGGGGGAGCTGATGGTCCGGGGCTCTTCGGGGGTACCGCGGAGCTGAGCGGGGCATGGGCCCATGACAGCCGGGCCGTCGGCCCGGGACTGCGGGCGAGCACGACCCTGAGGGCGGGTGCCATGGGCCTGGGCCGGTGGATCACGAGCCCGAGCAGCTGGGCCGCGGGCCTGACGGGGTGGTCACCGTGCGGTGGGTGGCGGTCGGTCCGAGCAGGAATCGCGAGGCGCCCACCCAGCAGAAACGGTTCCTCAGGGTGCTCGCGCGTGGTCGGCGGCGGGGCCGCCCCGCGCCGGTGTCAGCGGGCGCCCCGCAGGGACCGCCCGAGCAGTGGCAGTGGCATCTCGCCCCGCTTCCGGTCCTGGTACCAGCGCCTGCCCGTGTCGTAGGCCCGTCGGGCTTGGCGTACCGGTTTCAGCTGGTTGGCGAGGTGGGCCTGGTAGTGCCAGGAGGACTGACGGCCCTGCCGGACCGCCATCGCGTAGGCGAAGTCGACCGGGTCGCGGTCCAGGTAGGCGTCGACCCGCTCGAACCAGGCCATGCTGGTGCGCGCCGTCGCCTGCACGGCGTGCAGTTCCGCGCGGCGGTGCTTGTCGTACTCGCGCAGCGCCACCCGCGGATCCGGGAACTCCTTGAGGGCGGACGCCAGCACCAGCGCGTCGATCATGGCGAGCCGGGTGCCGGAGCCCAGCGTGAAGTGCGTGGTGTGGGCCGAGTCGCCGGCCAGCACGACGGGCCGGCCCTCGTCGGTGCCGTCGACCCAGGTCTCGTTGGCGATGTGCGTGAACCGCTGCCACTTCGCCGGCGCACCCCGTGACCTGCTGATCAGGGAGTGGCCGTCCAGGGCGCGGTGGAAGATCTTCTCCAGCAGGGGTACGGCGTCGTCCTCGTCCAGCCTGTCGAGGCCGAGGCCCTGCCAGGTCTCGGGGGAGCACTCCACGATGCAGGTGCTGACCCCCTTGAACGACGGATAGGCGTGGAACCAGATCCAGCCCGCCTGGGTCTCCTCGAAGGCGAACAGGAAACTGTCGAACTGCCGGTCGGTACCGAGCCAGATGTAGTGGTTGCGGCCGGTCTCCATGTGCGGGCCGAAGCGCTCGGCACGGCTCTGCCGGATCCGGCTGCCCGCGCCGTCGACGGCAAGCACCAGGTCGGCGTCGGGCAGGTCGGCGGGATCGGCGAGGCGCTCGTGCCGTACCTCCACGCCGAGCGAGCGCGCACGCTGGGCCAGGACGCCGAGCAGGGCCGCGCGGCCCATGCTGTAGCCGTAGCCGCCGAAGTGCGCGGTGCCGTCGTACCGGTTGCCGTGCACGCGGATGTCCTGCTGCTGCCAGAGCACGGAGCCGGCGCGCACCGCCCGTGCGCTCTCGGGGTCGTTGCGGTGCAGGATGTCCAGCAGATTGCTCCAGTAGACGACGCCCCAGCCGTAGGTGGCCTCGGGCGGATCCGCCTCCAGAACGATGATCTCGTGCCCGGCGTCCCGCAGTTTCGCCGAGATCGAGAAGTACAGCCCGGCCGGGCCTCCGCCCACACAGACGATCCTCATCCGGTCACCGCCTCAACGGCCCCCCCGGGCCCCGGGGGCCCGCAGGGGTTCTGCCGCATGGGTCCGGGTGCCCGAAGACCGGACACCCGGACCCACCCTTTGTCGTCAGGGAGCGTCAATCACTGTGGCTCGGCTCAGTCCCAGCCGCCCCCGCCCCAGCCGCCGCCGCCCCAGCCGCCGTCTCCGCCGCCCCAGCCGCCATAGCCGTAGTCGTTGCCCCAGCCGCCCCAGCCGCCGCCGCCGTGACCGCCGTAGCCACCGCCGCCGTAGCCACCGCCGCCGTAGCCGCCGTGACCGCCGCCGCCGTAGCCACCGTGACCGCCGCCGCCGTAGCCACCGCCGCCGTGGCCACCGCCACCGCCGCCGTGACCGCCGCCGCCGCCGTGGCCTCCGCCACCGCCGCCGTGGCCTCCGCCACCGCCGTTGTCCTGGTAGGCGACAACGTGGTCAGGCGCCGCGTGGGTGGCCGCGCTCGCGACTCCGGCTCCCGCGGCAAGTGCCAGGATGGGTGCCGAGATCGCAGCGATGGCGACCCTCTTCATACGTGTGGTGTGCGCGCGCATGATCGCCCCTCTCCGAGGGTGTGGTTTGTTACGGCGGCCGCTTCGGGGGCCGCCCTGCGTGCACTCCAGAGCCTGCGCGCAGCTCTGAGCGCGTCCGCCGCCCTTGATGCCGGTTCTCCGCACCGCACGGGCTCTCCGGCGGACCACGTCACGCCCTAGGTTGAAACGGACATTAGTGACGTTCGTGTATAAACCTACGGCGCGGGCGCGACGAAGTCAAAAGCAGGACCGAACCCAGCCAAAGAAGAACAAGTGAAGCCCGCGGCACGGCCGTTCAGACGTACGCCTTCCGGCCGCACCGGGTGACGGGATAGCCTCGGGGGCGCGGCATCTCTGACTCAGTCAACCATCGGGGTCCAGCCATGACCGTCCAGGACATCCGCGCCTTCAACCGCTTCTACACCAACCTCATCGGCGCCCTCGACTACGGCCGCCACCTCTACGCCCCGTACACCCTCACCGAGGCCCGGGTGCTGTACGAGCTCGCGAACTCCGCCGACACCGACGCGGCCGACCTGCGCACCGATCTCGCGCTGGACGCCGGGTACTTGAGCCGGATCCTCAACAAGTTCGAGGAGACCGGCCTGGTCGAGCGCTCGCCCTCCGAGAAGGACCCGCGACGGCGGCGGGTGTCGCTCACCGCGGACGGCCGGTCCGCCGCCGAGCTGCTCGACGAGCGCGCCCGGGACTCGGTCGGCTCGCTGCTGGGCGCCGTCGACCCCGGTGCCCGGCCACGCCTCGCCGAGGCCATGCGCACCATCCGTACGATCCTCGGCGACGCGCACACCCCCGACGGTGCCGGCGAGGTCGTGCTGCGCGAGCCGCACCCGGGCGACCTGGGCTGGATCGTGCAGCGCAACGCCGCGCTGTATGCGGCCGAGTACGGCTGGAACACCGACTACGAGGGCCTGGTGGCCCGGATCGTCGCCGATTACGCCGAGGACCACGACCCGCACCTGGAGCGGGTCTGGATCGCCGAGCGGGCGGGGCGGCCCATGGGGTGCGTGATGTGCGTACGGGACGACGCCCCGGGCACCGCACGGCTGCGGCTGCTGCTCGTGGAGCCGGAGGCGCGGGGGCTGGGCATCGGGGACCGGCTGGTCACCGCCGTGATCGACTTCGCGCGCGGGGTCGGCTACCGCGACCTGGTGCTGTGGACCAACGACGTCCTCGCCGCCGCGCGCCGCCTCTACCGGCGGCACGGCTTCGTCCTCAGCGCCGAGAAGCCGCACCGCTCCTTCGGCAAGGACCTGGTCGGACAGGACTGGCGACTGGACCTGCACGCAAGCGGCGGCTGAGAAGTAGGTTGGTGGACATGAGGTTCGCCTTCTCCACCCTCGGGGTTCCCGGTCTGCCGGTGCCGGACGTCCTGGCGCTCGCCACCGCCCACGGCTACCACGGCGTCGAGCTGCGCGCCCATCCGGAGGAGCCGGTACATCCCGGCCTCGGCCCGGCCGCACGGGCCGACGTGGCCGCCGAATTCAAGGCCGCCGGGGTGGAGGTCCTGGGCGTCGCCGGGTACGCGCGCGTCGCGGCCCCCGGCGAGGATGCCCCGGTCCTCGACGAGGTGCGCCAACTCCTCCAGCTGGCGCACGACTTGGGCGCCTCCTTCGTCCGCGTCTTCCCCGGCGCCGACCCGGCGCTGCCCACCGCCGAGTCCGACGCGATCGCCGCCCGGCGGCTCGGCACGGTCGCCGAGGACGCCGCCGCGCTCGGTGTCCGGGTCCTGCTGGAGACGCACGACTCGCACCGCACCGGCGCCGCCGCGATCCGCGTCCTCGGCCCGGTCGGCCACCGCATGGTCGGCTCCCTCTGGGACGTCATGCACACCTGGCTGGGCGGCGAGCAGCCCGCCGAGACCTACGCCGCGCTCGCCCCGCACCTCGGCTATGTCCAGGTCAAGGACATCGCCTCGGCCGAGGACACCACCCCGCTGCCGCTCGGTGCCGGGATCCTGCCCCTGTCCGAGTGCATCGAGGTGCTCTCCCGGCACGGCTGGGACGGCTGGCTGTGCTGGGAGTACGAGAAGCGCTGGTACGAGGCGGCGGCCCCGCTGCCCGGCCTGCTGACGGCGGGCCGGGACCACCTGGCACACCTGCTCAACGACTCGGCGTGAGCGGAACGACCGGCCGCCGCGAGAGAGCAGGCCCCGCGCCGAGGTCACAGCGCCGAGGTCACGACGCCCAGGTCACGACGTCGCGGTCACGACGTCGCGGTCACGGACGCCCGGGTCACGCGCCGTCGTAAGGGATTCCCCACCCCGCGGCCAGCTCCCCGAAGGCCTCGTGGAAGCCCGGGAACGTCTTCTTCACGCACCCAGGGTCGTCGAAGGAGATCCCCGGCGTGCGCAGGCCGGTCACCGCGAAGGACATGACGACGCGGTGGTCGCCGAAGGTCTTGATCCCGGCCGGGGCAGGGGTGCCGGGCCGGATCTCGATCCAGTCCTCGCCGGTGTCGACCCCGATTCCCAGCCGGCGCAGGTTCTCCGCGCAGGCGTCCAGCCGGTCGCACTCCTTGACCCGGGTGTTGGCCACGTCCTCGATCCGCACCGGACCGTCCGCGAAGGGGGCGATCGCCGCGAGGGTCGGCATGGTGTCGGAGATGTCCCGCATGTTCACGGTGAGACCGCGCAGCCGGCCCGTGCCGCGGACGGTCGTCCGGTCGGCGCCGATCTCCACGTCCGCGCCCATCCGGCGCAGTACGTCGACGAAGCCCAGGTCGCCCTGGAGCGCACCCCGCCCGAGCCCCGGGACGGTCACCTCGCGGCCCGTGACGGCCGCCGCGGCGAAGAAGTAGCTCGCGGTGGAGGCGTCGGGCTCGATCGCGTAGGTGGTGGCCCGGTAGCCGCCGGGCGGCACGACGAAGGTGTCCCCCTTCCTGTTCTCGAAGGTGTCCCCCTTCCTGTTCTCCTCGCGCGCCACCGCCACCCCGAACGACCGCATCATCGCGATCGTGATCTCCACGTACGGCGCGAAGACCAGGTCCGTCACCCGGATCCGCAGGCCCTTGCGGGTCAGCGGGCCGAGCAGGAGCAGGGCGGTGAGGTACTGCGAGGACTGCCCGGCGTCGAGGGTGACCTCGCCGCCCTCGACCCCGGCCGCCTCGATGCGCAGCGGGTGGTGGCCCTCCGCCTCCTCGTGCCGCAGGTCGACACCGAGGTCGCGCAGGGCGCGGGTGAGCGGGGCGAGGGGGCGGCGGCGCATCTGCTCGGAGGCGTCGAAGCGGTAGCGGCCATGGCCGGCCGCGGCGAGCGTGGGCAGGAAGCGGGCGGTGGTGGCGCCGTCCCGGCAGTGGACCTCGGCCTCGGGCAGCGCGGGGCCCTGCGGCCGGCCGTCCACCTGCCAGGTGTCCGGGGTACGGCCGACGCGGTAGCCGAGCCGGGTGAGGCCCTCGGCGAAGCCCTCGGTGTCGTCGGAGCGGAGGGGGCGGACGAGGGTGGTGACTCCGTCGGCGGCGGCCGCGAGGAAGAGGGCGCGGGCGGTGACGGACTTGGAACCGGGGATCGCGACGAGGGGCATGGGGCGATGATCTCGGGTTTTCCCGGGGCGGGGAGATGTCTGTCCATGGGGTGGAACAGGTGGATCGATGTGTGCGGGCCGGTGGGGCTGGTCGCGTCCCCGCGGCGGAGCCGCATGCCGGATACGGCCCCGCACCCCTGTTCAGGGGCGCTTCACTGACGTCCCTCGCATCCCTCCGCCCCCGACTTACGGAAATGCGCCCTCCGCCGGGAACCCGCCCCCCTGCCCGTCCGTCCAACCCTCAGGCTGTCGGAAGAGTCTCCGTGGTGTGGTGTCGGCCCTCGCTGCTGGCTGCGATCGCTGACCCACCCTCTCCGCCGCACCACGGCCGCCGGCCCGCCGCCATCGACGTGCCCCCCTCCAATGCGCCGATGGCGGCCCCTTTCTGGTTACTGTGCTTTCCCTTGACGGAAAGAAACTTCCCGAATATTGGTGTGCCTACGGAAGTTTCCTTCAGCCGGTTCCCCACCGGAAGGAGCGCACGTGCCCTCCAGACGCACCGTCCTCGCCGCGACCGCGGGCGTCACCGCGGGGCTGACCGTCGGCAACAGCGCGTACGCCTTCGGCTCGGACGACAAGAACGCCGACCACCGGAACGCCGACGACAAGAAGCTCCACTCGCTCATCTCCCGTATGACCCTTGAGGAGAAGGTCGGCCAGCTGTTCGTGATGCGGGTCTACGGCCACTCCGCCACCGCCCCCGACCAGGCCGACATCGATGCCAACCGCAAGGAGATCGGCGTCCGTACGGCCGCCGAGCTGATCGCCCGGTACCGCGTCGGCGGGATCATCTACTTCACCTGGACGCACAACACCCGGGACCCGCGGCAGATCGCCGAACTGTCGAACGGGATCCAGCGGGCCTCCCTGGACCAGCCGCGCGGCCTCCCCGTGCTCATCGCCACCGACCAGGAGCACGGCGCCGTCTGCCGGATCGGCACGCCCGCGGCCCTCTTCCCGGGCGCGATGGCCATGGGAGCGGGCGGCTCGCGCGCCGACGCCCGTACCCTCGGCCGGATCTCCGGCGCCGAGCTGCGGGCGATGGGCGTCCGGCAGGACTACTCCCCCGACGCCGACGTCAACGTGAACCCGGCCAACCCCGTCATCGGCGTACGGTCCTTCGGAGCCGACCCGGACGCGGTCGGCGCCCTGGTCGCCGCCGAGGCGCAGGGGTACCGGGACGCCGGGGTCGCGGCCACCGCCAAGCACTTCCCGGGCCACGGGGACACCGCCGTCGACAGCCACACCGGCTTCCCGGTCATCACGCACAGCCGGGAGCTGTGGGAGAAGCTGGACGCGGTCCCGTTCCGGGCGGCGGTGCGGGCGGGCATCGACTCGATCATGACCGCGCACATCCAGTTCCCGGCGCTGGACGGCTCCGGCGACCCGGCGACCCTCTCCCACCCGGTCCTCACCGGCATCCTGCGCGGTGAACTCGGTTACGACGGGGTCGTGGTGACCGACTCGCTGGGCATGGAGGGCGTGCGGACCAAGTACGGCGACGACCGGGTCCCGGTGCTCGCCCTGAAGGCCGGGGTCGACCAGCTCCTCAACCCACCCACCCTGGACGTGGCCTGGAACGCCGTCCTGAAGGCCGTACAGGACGGGGAGCTGACCGAGGCGCGGCTGGACGAGTCGATCCTGCGCATCCTGCGGCTGAAGTCCCGGCTGGGGCTGCTGGACCGGCCGTACGTCAACGCCAAGGACGTCGACCGGGTGGTGGGCACGGCCCGGCACCTCGCCACCGCCGACCGGATCGCCGAGCGCACCACCACCCTGCTGGTCAACGAGGGCGGCCTGCTCCCGCTGTCCCGCCGCACGCACGGCCGGGTGCTGGTGGTGGGCGCCGACCCGGCCTCCCCGTCCGGGACGACGGGGCCGCCCACCGGTGTGCTCGCCGCCGCCCTCACCGAACTCGGCTTCACCGCGACCGCGTTGGCCACCGGTACGGAGCCGTCCGCGGCGACGATCGACAAGGCGGTCGCGGCGGCCCAGGAGGTGGACGCGGTGGTCGTCGGGACGTACAACGTGACGGCGGACAGCGGACAGCGGCGGCTGGTGGAGCAGTTGCTCGCGACCGGCCGCCCGGTGGTGGCGGTGGCCGTGCGCAACCCGTACGACATCGCCCAACTGCCCGCCGTGCGGGCCTGCCTGGCGTCCTACTCCTGGACGGACGTCGAACTGCGGGCCGCGGCCCGGGTGATCGCCGGCCGGGTCGCGCCACGCGGCAGGCTGCCGGTGCCGGTGCAGCGGGCGGACGATCCGACGCAGGTGCTGTACCCGATCGGCCATGGGCTGACGTACTAGACGTACGTAACGGATCGGGCGTAACACCCCCAACAGGCGGAAAACATCCCGCACAGCTGGCGTGGGCCGTGATCGCGGGCCACGCTGGCAGGGGGGTTGGTATGAGGAGCAGACGTTTCGCCGGGGTGCTGGTGACACTCGCCGTCGCCCTGCTGTCGGCCGGGTGCCGGCTGTCCTCGTCCGGGGAACCGGCGGGCAGCGCGCGGCCTGCGGGGAGTCCGACGGCCTCCGGGTACGGTGCCCGGTTCCTCGCGGTCGACGAGTGCAGCTCGTTTCGGGCCGCCGGCTTCACCGAGGTGCCCTGCACCAGCGAACGGGCGGCGGCCCGGGTCGTCGCCCGGTACGACGGAACGGTCGCCGCCGGCCCGGCGTGCCCGGCCACCACCGACTTCGTGCTGCACATCAGCGCCCAGCGCACGGGCGGCGACGTGGACGGTGACGGAACGATCCCTCAGGGCTACGCCTGCATGCGCAACCTGGAGCCACCGCATCCCGGGGACCCCGGCGGGGGCGGTGGACCGCGCACGATCGTCGGCGACTGCGTTTACGGCTCGGGCCACGGCCAGGTCCGGGAGACCGCCTGCGACGGCTCGGGAAAGCGCAAGCCGCAGTACGAGGTGGTGCGGGCGGTGACCACGCGGGACCGGTGCCCGGCGTCGACGGCCCTGTACGTCCGGCTCGGCGGCGAACGGCCGGTGGGCTGCGCCCGCCGCGTGTGAACGCCCCATGCCGGCCCCGGCCGCGCAGCCGTCCGCTCGACGCCGACGGCCGGTCACGGCGTCAGCAGAGGATCCACCCCGAGCTCGCCGAGGAGCGGCCCACCGCGCCCTTGACCCAGACGCACCGGTGCCCGGCGTGCACGGTCACCGGGCCCGCGTGGTACTTGTACTTGCCCTTGTCGACGACCGGGCGGTTGCCGCGGGCCTGGACGCTGACGGACATCATGCGTCTGCCGCCGGACGACTTGGGGAGCGTGATCGCGCAGACGTAGCCGCCCTGCCGGTAGATGTGCACGGTGCCGGTGGCGAAGGGCAGCGTCCGTACCTGGCGTCCGGCGCAGTCGGCCGCCGTCACGGCCTGGGCCTCGGCCGGCGCCACGAGGGCGAGCACCCCAGAGGCGGCCAGCACGGCCGCACCGAGCGCCAGCCGCCGCCGTATCGCACCACTGTCCACAGTCGTCCCCTCCCGCACCGCACCGCAGCTGTGCCCCAGCCATGACCGTACTGATGTACGGACGCACGACATATGTCGGATGGTTGCACGACCGTCAGGGACCGGACGACCCGCCCTTGGTCACGGCAGACCACGACGGCGGCGGCTCAGCGGGTGGCGCCGACCGGTTCCTCCGGTTCCTCGGACTGGCCGATGAAGGTGCGCCACAGGTCGGCGTAGCGGCCGTCGCGGGCGAGGAGTTCGTCGTGGGTGCCGTCCTCGGCGACCCGGCCGCGATCCATGACCACCACCCGGTCGGCGCGGGCGGCCGTGGTCAGCCGGTGGGCCACCACAAGGGTCGTACGACGGCCCGCGAGGCGGTCGGTGGCCAGGTTCACCTGCGCCTCCGTCGCCAGGTCCAGGGCCGCCGTCGCCTCGTCGAGGAGCAGGACGTCGGGGTCGACGAGTTCCGCGCGGGCCAGCGCGATCAGCTGGCGCTGGCCGGCCGAGAGGTTGCGGCCGCGCTCGGCCACCTCGTGGAGGTAGCCGCCGTCGAGGGTGGCGATCATCTCGTGGGCGCCGACCGCGCGGGCCGCCGCCTCCACCTCGGCGTCGCCGGCCTCCGGGCGGCCGTAGGCGATGGCGTCCCGGACGGTCCCCTGGAAGAGGTACGCCTCCTGCGGGACGACCCCGAGGCGATGGCGGTACGCGGTGAGGTCCAGGGTGCGCAGATCCCGGCCGTCGACCGTCACCCGGCCGCCCGTCGGGTCGTAGAACCGCGCGACCAGTTTGACGAGGGTGGACTTGCCGGCGCCGGTCTCGCCGACGAAGGCGACCGTCTGCCCGGCGGGGATGGTCAGGTCGATGCCGCCCAGGGCCTCCTCATCGGCCCCGTACGCGAAGTGCACGTCCTCGAAGGCGATCTCACCCCGCAGTTCGGGAACCTCCCGCGGCTGGTCCCCGGCCTGTGTCGACGTCCGCTCGCGGAGCAGTTCCTGGATGCGGCCCAGGGAGACCGTGGCCTGCTGGTAGCCGTCGAAGACCTGGGAGAGCTGCTGGACGGGGGCGAAGAACAGGTCGATGTAGAGGAGGTAGGCGACCAGCGCGCCGGTCGTCAGCGTCGCCGCCTCGACGCGGTGGGCGCCCGCGATCAGGACGCCCGCCGCGGCCACCGACGACAGCAGCTGCACGAACGGGAAGTAGACCGAGATCAGCAACTGGCCCCTGCGACGGGCCGTGCGGTAGCTCTCGCTGCGCTCGGTGAAGCGGCGGCCGCTGTCCTGCTCGCGCCGGAAGGCCTGCACGATCCTGAGGCCCGACACCGACTCCTGGAGGTCGGCGTTGACCACCGACACCCGCTCGCGGGCGAGCTCGTAGGCCTTCACGCTGGCCCGGCGGAAGAAGAAGGTCGCGACGATCAGCGGGGGCAGGGTGACGAAGACGACCAGCGCGAGCTGGACGTCGATCACCAGCAGGGCGACCATGATGCCGAAGAAGGTGACGACCGAGACGAAGGCGGTGACCAGACCCGTCTGCAGGAAGGTGGACAGCGCGTCCACGTCGGTCGTCATCCTCGTCATGATCCGGCCGGTCAGCTCCCGCTCGTAGTAGTCGAGTCCGAGCCGCTGGAGCTGGGCGAAGATCTTGAGGCGGAGGGAGTAGAGGACGCGTTCGCCGGTACGGCCGGTCATGCGCGTCTCGCCGACCTGGGCCGCCCACTGGACGAGCACCGCGAACAACCCCAGCAGGGCGGCCGCCCAGACCGCGCCGAGCGCCATCTTCGTGACGCCCTGGTCGATGCCGTGCCGGATCAGCACCGGCAGCAGCAGGCCCATGCCGGCGTCCACGGCGACCAGGGCGAGGCTGACGAGGAGGGGCGATCCGAAGCCGCGCAGCAGGTGGCGCAGGCCGTAGGAGTCCTCCGGCTGTACGGCGCGGGCCTCGTCGATGTCGGGGATGTCGGTCGCCGGGGGCAACGCGTCGACCTGGGCGAGGAGCTCGGGGGTGGCCGGGGTCCCGGAGAGGGCGAGGTCCTTGGGCGCGCGGTCGCCGGTCCACAGGTGCGGGGTCACGCCGCGCTCGACGTCGAACTCGGCGTCCAGCTCCTCCCGTACCGACATGTCCTCGTGCGGTGCGGCCGGGATCGCGTGTCCTGGGGAGACCCCGCCCAGTTCGTCGGGGTCGGTGAGCAGCCGGCGGTAGAGGGCGGACCGTTCCTGGAGCTCGTCGTGGGTGCCGATGTCGGCCAGCCGGCCCCGGTCGAGGACGGCGATGCGGTCGGCGAGGTTGAGCGTGGAGCGGCGGTGGGCGATGAGGAGGGTCGTCCGGTCCCGCATCACGTGCGCGAGCGCCTCGTGGATCTCGTGCTCCACGCGGGCGTCGACGGCGGAGGTGGCGTCGTCCAGGACGAGCAGACGGGGGTCGGTGAGCAGGGCGCGGGCGAGCGCGACGCGCTGGCGCTGGCCGCCCGAGAGGGTGAGGCCCTGCTCGCCGACCTTGGTGTCGTAGCCGTCGGGCAGCGCGGTGATGAAACGGTCCGCCTGGGCGGCGCGGGCGGCGGCCTCGATCTCCTCCTGGGTGGCGTCCGGGCGGCCGTACGCGATGTTGCCGCGGACCGTGTCCGAGAAGAGGAACGAGTCCTCCGGGACCAGCCCGATCGCGGCCCTGAGCGAGTCCAGGGTCAGCTCGCGCACGTCGTGGCCGCCGACCAGGACGGCGCCGTGGCTGACGTCGTAGAAGCGCGGGAGGAGGAGGGAGACCGTGGACTTGCCCGAGCCGGAGGAGCCGACGACGGCGAGGGTCTCGCCGGGCCGGATCTCGAAGCTCAGCCCTCGCAGGACGGGGCGGTCGTCGTCGTACCCGAAGGACACGTCGTCGAACTCGACGGTCGCGGGCGCGTCGGCGGGCAGGGTCTTCGTGCCCTCCTTCAGGGTCGGCTCGGTGTCGATCAGCTCCAGGACGCGCTCGGTGCCGGCGCGGGCCTGCTGGCCGACGGTGAGGACCACGGCGAGCATCCGGACCGGGCCGACCAGCTGGGCCAGGTAGGAGGAGAAGGCGACGAAGGTGCCGAGGGTGATGTGACCGCGGACGGCCAGCCAGCCGCCGAGCGCCAGCATCGCGACCTGGCCGAGGGCCGGGACGGCCTGCAGGGCGGGGGTGAACCTGCTGTTCAGCCGGATGGTGCGCAGGCGTCCCGCGAAGAGCCGGCGCCCGACCTCCCGCAGCTTCCCGGTCTCCTGCTCCTCCTGTCCGAACCCCTTCACCACGCGGACACCGCTCACGGCGCCGTCGACCACGCCGGCCACGGCTGCGGCCTGGGCCTGGGCGTACCAGGTGGCGGGGTGGAGCTTGCTGCGGCTGCGCTTGGCGATCCAGTACAGCGCCGGGGCGACCGCGAGGGCGACCAGGGTCAGCGGCGCCGACAGCCAGGCCATGATCCCGAGGGAGATGACGAAGAGCAGGACGTTCCCGATGGTCATCGGCAGCATGAAGAGCAGGCCCTGGATCAGCTGGAGGTCGCTGGTGGCCCGCCCGACGACCTGGCCGGTGGACAGCTCGTCCTGCCGCCGTCCGTCGAGCCGGGTGAGGGTGGCGTACATCTCCGTGCGCAGGTCGTGCTGGACGTCGAGGGCGAGCCGGCCGCCGTAGTAGCGGCGCACGAAGGTGGCGGCGTAGACGAGCACGGCGGCGCCGATCAGGGCACCGGCCCAGGCGCCCATGCCCCGGCTGTGATCACCGATGACGTCGTCGATGATCACCTTGGTGATCAGGGGCACGACGGCCAGCACGGCCATACCCGCCAGCGAGGACCCGAGCGCGAGGACGACGTCCCGGGGGTGCCGCCAGGCATACCCCGCCAGCCTGCGCGCCCAGCCCTGCCGTTCCCCCTGTTGCGCTGCCACGCGGCCGCCCTCCGTTCGCCCTGTTCTTCCGCATGGCCACAACACGCACGGAACCGGATTTCATCCCTCCGCAACAAAACCTCGGTCGCTGGTCGCAGCGGACTCGGCCCATGGACCTGGGCCGCCGTGCCTCCGGCCGACGGGACCCGGCCCCGTGGTCGTCCTCCGTTCGCGGAATCCCGCAGGAGGCAGCAGGATGCATGACCAGGAGGGTCTGACGGCCGGGTGCCCGCGGGAGGTCGCCATGGGGACGTTGCTGTCCGTCAACGTGGGGCTGCCGAAGGACGTGCCCTGGCAGGGGCGGACCGTGCGGACCGGAGCGTGGAAGGCGCCCGTGTCCGGCCGTCGTATGGTGCGGCGGCTGAACATCGACGGGGACGGCCAGGGCGACCTGGCCGGGCACGGCGGCGAGATCCGGGCCGTGCTCGTCTACCAGCTGGACTCCTACCGGTACTGGCGGAAGCAGCTCGGCCGCGACGACCTGACCTTCGGGAGCTTCGGGGAGAACTTCACCGTCGACGGCCTGCCCGACGACGAGGTGTGCATCGGCGACCGGTACCGGATCGGCGAGGCGGAGTTCGAGGTCACCCAGCCACGCGTCACCTGCTACCGCGTCGGCATGCGCCTGGGCGAGCCCACCATGGCCGCCCTCCTGGTCGCCCACCACCGCCCGGGCTTCTACCTGCGGGTGCTCACCGAGGGACACGTCCGGGCCGGCGACGAGATCGCCCTCACCCGCAAGGGTCCGGGAGAGCTCAGCGTCGCCGACACCGACGCGCTGCTCTACCTCCCCGGCCGCGACCCCGCGAAGCTGCGCACCGCGCTGGACATCCCCGCCCTCAGCCCCGGCTGGCAGCAGTCCTTCCGGGAACTGGCCGCCGCCGGACAGCCAGGAGACCAGCCGGGATGGCCGGGCTTCCGACCCCTGCGGGTCGCCCGTATCGTCCGCGAGACCGCCGACATCGCCTCCGTCTACTTCGCCGCCACCGACGGCACCCCGCTGCCGGAGGCCCGCCCGGGCCAGTACCTCTCCGTCCGCCTCACCACCGGCGAGGCCGCCCACGAGGTGCGCAGCTACTCCCTGTCCTCGGGGCCCGCGGCCGGCGGTTACCGCATCAGCGTCAAGCACGAGCCCCACGGGAGGGTCAGCGGCTACCTCCACACCGGGCTCCGCGCCGGGGACCTCGTGGACGTCGCCGCCCCACGCGGCACGTTCGTACTCGGCGAAGGCACCGGCCCGGTCGTCCTCGCCTCCGCGGGCATCGGTGCCACTCCCGTGCTCGCCATGCTGCACCGGCTCGCCACCGCCCGGGACCCACGCCCCCTCTGGTGGCTCCACACCGCCCACGACCGCGCCCACCACGCCTTCGCGGCCGAGGCCCGGACCCTCCTCGCCCGGCTCCCCGACGCCCACGAGCACATCTACTACACGGCCGACGGCCCACGCCCCGGCGAGGACCACGTCACCCGGGGCCGCCCGACCGCCGCGTCACTCACCGCCCTCGGCGTCCCGGCCGACGCCGACGCCTATCTCTGCGGGCCCACCGCCTTCATGGACGACTTCGGCGACCTGCTGCGCGCTCACGGTCTGCGCCCCGAGCGGATCCACACGGAACGGTTCAGCGCGCTCGCCGCCGTCAACCCCGGCGTCACCCCCACCGCCGCGGTCCGCCCGCACCAGCCGTCCGGTCCCCCCGGCACCGGCCCCCTCGTCACCTTCGCCCGCAGCGGCGTCACCACCCCGTGGTCCCCCGCCCACGGCTCGCTCCTCGACCTCGCCGAGGCCTGCGACGTCCCGACCCGCTGGTCGTGCCGCACCGGCGTCTGCCACACCTGTGTCACCCCGCTGGTGACAGGCGACGTCGAGTACACCACCGCGCCGCTCGAACTCCCCGAGCCCGGCACCGTCCTCGTCTGCTGCAGCACCCCGGCCACCGAGACCGTCCTCGACCTCTGACCCGGGCGGCGCGGCCGCGCCGGCCGCGGCGACCGGCACCCCGCCGTCGCCGTGCCGGTAACGACTAGTCAAACCCTTCCCCGCCCGTACAACCATTCGGGCGAACTCGCGAGTCAATCCGGTTATGACTCACGGGATATCCAGACGCGCCAAGGTGCTGGTGGCGATCGCAGGCGGGGCCGCGTTCACCGCGGGGGTGGCCGCACCCGCCTCGGCAGCCGCTCCCACCGTCAGCTGCACGTCCGCGAAGGCGGGCCTGGCCACGAAGCTGAAGAAGGACATCACGGCGGCGATGGCGAACCGCAAGGGGACCATCGCCGTCGGCCTCTACGACCGTTCCACGAAGACCACTTGCACGCTCCGTGCCACCACGCACTACGACTCGGCGAGCACCGTGAAGGTGACCGTGCTGGCCACGCTGCTGTGGGACGCCAAGAAGCACAACCGCTATCTGACGACCACCGAGCAGACGCTGACCAAGGCCATGATCACCAAGTCGGACAACGACGCGACGACCAAGCTGTGGAAGCAGCTCGGCATGACGAAGATCAAGGGGTTCCTGACCGCCGCCGGGATGACCCAGACCACCCCGGGCGCCAACGGCTACTGGGGTCTCACCCAGATCGACGTCCACGACGAGCAGCGGCTGCTCACCCTGATCACCGCCAAGAACACGGTCCTGAGCGACAACTCACGGGCGTACATCCAGAAGCTGATGGGGCAGGTCATCTCGTCCCAGCGCTGGGGCACCCCGTACGGCGTCCCCTCCGGGGTCTCCGTGCACGTCAAGAACGGCTGGCTGTCGCGCTCCACGCACGGCTGGCGGGTACACAGCCTCGGCACCTTCAAGGGCGGCGGCCACGACTACATGCTGACCGTGCTGACCCACGACAACAGCACCATGAACTACGGGATCACCACGATCCAGGGCATCGCGAAGGCCATCCACAAGGATCTGGCGGCGAGTTGAGCCCGCCAGGGGTCATGGCGGGAGCGTGCTCCGGCCATGACCCGGCCGTGGTCGTACCGTGATCCGGCTCCGAGCCGGTGGGTGGCCCGACCCCGACCCGACCTTTCACGAGCGGGTCTCCCGCCCTTCACCGATCCGCCCTACGGTGACGGCCATGCGCCTGCGAACCGTACTCGCCACCGTCACCGCCGGCCTGGCGGCGGCCACCTGCCTGTCCGCCGCCGGACCCGCCGTCGCGTCGGCCAAGTCCGCCCCGGTCGAAGCCTGTTCGTCCACGGTCTCCATCGACGGCTTCTCCGACGCCCTCGACAAGACGACCTTCGACGGCACCTTCGTCGGCAACTTCTCGGCCCTCGCCCTGGACCGGCACGGCTCCCTGGCCGCCCTCTCCGACCGGTCCTCGCTCTTCGACCTCGACGCGAGGACGCTGGCGCCGAAGAAGGTCGTCCAGCTCGCCGACGAGAACGGCGCCGCGCTGGACTCCGAGGGCCTGGTCGTGGACCGCGACGGCACCCGGCTGGTCACCTCCGAGACCGAGCCGTCGATCCGCCGCTACTCGGTGGACGGCAGGATCCTGGACCGCCTCCCCGTGCCGTCGTCGCTGCTGGTCTCCCCGGCCGGGCGGGCCACCTCCAACCAGACCTTCGAGGGCCTGACCCTCCTCAACGGCGGCCGCACCCTGCTGGCCTCCATGGAGTACGCCCTCTCCGGCGACACCGCCGGGATCGTCCGCTTCCAGACCTGGCAGCGGACCAAGGGCGACCACTTCAGGCTGTCGGCCCAGTACGCCTACCGCACCGACGACCCGATCCTCGGCGTCCCCGAGGTCCAGGCGCTCCCCGACGGCCGTCTCCTCGTCCTGGAGCGCGGGTTCACCGCCGGCGTCGGCAACACCGTCCGCCTCTTCCTGGCCGACCCGCGGCACGCCACCGACACCAGCGGCATCGCCAACCTCACCGGGCAGCCCGGCGTCCGGCTGATCAGGAAGACCCTGCTCACGGACATCGCGACCTGCCCGACCCTGGGCGCCACGGCCAAGCAGCCGCAGCCCAACCCGCTCCTCGACAACATCGAGGGCATGGTGGTCACCGGCCGTTCCCAGGGCGCGTACAAGGTTCTCCTGGTCAGCGACGACAACCAGAACGCGGCCCAGACGACCCGGTTCTACCGCCTGTCGGTCCGCGCGCACTGAGACAGCGGCTCCGAAGGGCGGTCGCACCGGCCGCCCTCTTACCCATATCTCATCCACCCACAGCCTGCGCCCAGGATCGGCACAGCCCTCACCCATCGGCCGTCTGCATGGTGGGCTGGTGACATCTGCCACCGATCCCATTCCCCCCACGACCGTGTCCCCCGACTGGGCGCCGCCCACGGCGACCCCCGCGGCTCCCCTGCCGGACAAGGCACCGCGCTGGTCGCTGCCCGCGCTGATCGCGATCCTGATCCTGGCGGCGGTGCTCTACTCCTGGAACCTCTCCGGTTCCAGCATGAACACCTTCTACAGCGGCGCCATCTGGGCCGGCACGAAGAGCTGGAAGGCCTGGTTCTTCGGTTCGCTGGACCCGGGCAACTTCCTGACCGTCGACAAACCGCCGTTCGCGACCATGGTCATGAGCCTGTCGTGCCGGATCTTCGGCTTCGGCACCTGGCAGATGATGGTGCCGCAGGTCGCGGCCGGCCTCGGCACGATCTGGATCCTGCACGCGAACCTGAAGCGGATCTGGGGCCACGGCGCGGCGACCGTCGCCGCGCTGGTGCTCGCGCTGACCCCGATCACCGTCGCGATCAACCGCGACAACAACCCCGACACGATCCTGGTCTTCCTGATGGTCGCGGGCGCGGCGCTGGCGTTCCGCGCCACCCGTGACGAGAAGCTGCTCCCGCTGCTCGGCTCGGCGGCCTGCTTCGGCCTCGCCTTCAACACCAAGCTGCTCGCGGGCTGGATCGCGCTCCCGGCCGTCTTCGCGCTCTACCTGTACGCGTCGAAGGCCCCGTGGGTGAAGCGGATCGTCAACCTGGCGCTCGCCGCGGTCGTACTGGCCGTCTCCAGCTTCTGGTGGGCGATCGCCGTCTCCCTGGTCCCGGCCTCCGACCGCCCCTACATCGGCGGCTCCACGGACGGCTCGGCCTGGGACCTGATCATGGGGTACGACGGTCTCGGCCGCGTCTTCGGCGGCGAGGGCAACGGCGGCGGGGGTGGTGGCGGCGGCGGCTTCTCCGGCTCCGCCGGTCTCGGCCGCATGTTCAACGACATCCTCGGCGGCCAGATCTCCTGGCTGCTGCCCTTCTCCGCGATCGCCCTGATCGGCGGCCTGGTGCTGTGCGGCCGCGCTCCCCGCACCGACCTGCGCCGGATGGCGCTGGTCCTGTGGGGCGGCTGGACCCTCCTGCACTACGTGATCTTCGCGACCGCGCAGGGCACCATGCACCCGTACTACACGACCGCGCTGGCCCCGGGCGTCGCGGCGCTGTGCGGCGGCGGTGGCGCGATGCTGCTGCACGCGTTCCGCACCGACAAGCGGTGGCTCTGGGTCCTCCCGGCCGCCTTCGGCGTGACCGGCATCTGGGCGATCGTCCTGCTCCGCCGCGCCTCCGGCTGGAACACCTGGCTGTGGCCGACGATCGGCGTCCTGACGGTGGCCGGCATCGTGGGCATGATCCTCTTCCGGTCCGGCAACCGGGCCCGCCTTCTCACGGCCTCGGTGGCGGCGGCCGTGATCGCGGCGCTGGCCGGTCCGACGGCATACGCGGCGGCGGACCCGTTCGGCGGCTCCGCCGGCGGTGGCATGGGCGGTACGAACCCGACGGCCGGCCCCTCGACGGGCAGCGGCGGCTTCGGCGGCGGTCCCGGCGGTGGCGGCGGCAACCGGGGCGGTTTCCCGGGCGGGCAGAACGCCGAGGCCGGCGGCGAGATGGGCGGCGGCTTCCCCGGCGGCACGAACGGCGAGGCGCCGGGCGGCGGTACGGGTGCGGCCGGCGGCACCGGCGGCACCGGCGGTCCCGGCGGTACCAATGGCCAGGCGCCCGGCGGCACCCAGCAGGGCGGCGGCTTCCCCGGTGGCGCGAACGGCGAGCTGCCGGGCGGTGCGGCCGGCGGGACCGGTGGCACCGGCGAGGCGGGCGGCACCCCGCCGAACGGCACCGGCGGGACCGGCGAGGCAGGCGGCGGCACCGGTCAGCGCGGCGGCTTCGGCGGCGGTGGCATGGGCGGCGGTATGGGCGGCGGCGTGAGCAGCGACCTGATCGCCTACCTGAAGAAGCACATGGACGGCGCCACCTGGCTGCTCGCGGTCTCCAACTCCCAGTCCGCGGCCCAGATCGAGCTGAGCGCCGAGGAGCCGGTGATCTCCATGTGGGGCTTCACCGGATCCGACAAGGCGATGACCGTCGCCAAGCTGAAGGAACTGGTGAAGGCGGGCAAGCTGCACTACATCCAGGTCGGCGGCGGCGGTATGGGCATGGGCGGCAACAACACGCTCAGCTCCGAGGTGACCAGTTGGGTGCAGAAGAACGGGACGGCGGTGAAGGAGAGCGCCTACAGCAAGAGCACGGGCACTACGGAGAACTCGACCTCGAACTCCAAGTCCTCGACGTCTTCGTCCACTTCGTCTTCTGCGTCCACCTCGACGCTCTACCGGCTGGACCCGTCGGACGTCGGCTGACGTAACCCCGACACCCGAAGAGGCCCCCGACCACACGGTCGGGGGTTTCTTTTTACGTCCCGTTCACCGCGCCGTCCTCATGTTCATGTCACCCTCCTTCTTGCCGCCTCATCAACCCGCGTAGATGGGAAACTCTTTATGCTGGCGACACACATCCGGCGCTGGAAGTCGGTGGCCCTGGCGACCGCCGCCGTCCTGGTGGGCCTGACCGCCCCGGCGCTGACGGCGACTCCGGCCGCCGCCACGACGACCGCGTACGACTCGACGTACTACAAGAACGCGATCGGCAAGACGGGGACGAGCCTCAAGTCGTCCCTGCACACGATCATCAGCGCGAACGTCACCAAGCTGTCGTACTCGGCCCTGTGGGACGCCCTGAAGAAGACCGACCAGGACCCGAACAACAGCAGCAACGTGATCCTGCTGTACTCGGGCATCTCGCGCAGCAAGACCCTCAACGGCGGTGACAGCGGCGACTGGAACCGTGAGCACGTGTGGGCGATCTCGCACGGCGACCTCACCACGTCCACCGGCCCCGGCACGGACCTGCACCACATCCGTCCCGAGGACGTGGCGGTCAACGGCAAGCGCGGCAACCTCGACTTCGACGAGGGCGGCTCCACCTTCACCAACAGCGGCGGCAGCAAGGCCGACTCGGACTCCTTCGAGCCGCGCGACGCGGTCAAGGGCGACGTGGCCCGCATGATCCTCTACATGGCCGTCCGCTACGAGGGCGACGACGGGTTCGCGAACCTGGAGCCCGACGACAAGGTCGCCAACGGCTCCAACCCGTACATCGGCAAGCTCTCGGTCCTCAAGCAGTGGAACGACGAGGACCCGCCGGACTCCTTCGAGGAGAACCGCAACGACGTCATCTACAGCACCTACCAGCACAACCGGAACCCGTTCATCGACCACCCGGAGTGGGTGGACGCGATCTGGTAGCCCGGTGATGTTGAACGACTAGTTACCTCACACAGGTGAAGTCGATCTTGGGCTCGGGCGTGTCCGTGTGATCGCCCAGGAGCATGGGGGCGCCCCGGCAGTTCCGCCGGGGTGTCCCCAACTCCCTTTTACGGAGAGCCTCGTGAAGCTTCGTACCTGGTCCCTCGCCGCCGCGCTCGCGCTGACCGCGCTGGTGGTGCCCGCGCAGAGCGCCTCCGCGCACGCGGCCGCCGCCCCCTCCTGTCCCGACGGCTCGGTGTGCTTCTGGAGCGGGGAGGGCTTCGGCGGCGACTACTGGGAGTGGACGGCCCGCAGCGGATACCGCGACATGCCGCCGGGCCTCCACGACCACGTCGGCTCCTTCGTCGCCTCCACCCGCGCCTGCCTCGTCAACTGGTCCCCGACCGAGAAGCGCGACGTCTTCAACGGCGACTGGCGCTCCCAGTACCTCGGCGACTTCGGCGGCCGCATCGACGGGGTGGGCGCCGGCGCCTGCTGAACCGGTCACCGTCCCCGGGCCGGCCGGTAGGGCGGCCTGCCCGGGGCACTTCGCACTCAGCCCAGATGCGTCGGCGCGAACATCCGCAGCAGTGCCGGGAGCACGACCACCGAGGGCCCAGGGGTCGACAGGGCCTTCGCCAGGTCCGTCTCCAGGGTCTCGGGGGTGGTGCGGACGGCGGGGACGCCGAAGGACTCGGCGAGCGCCACGTAGTCGGGGCGGGCCAGTTCCGTCGCCGTGGCCTCGCCGAAGGAGTCCGTCATGTACTCGCGCAGGATGCCGTAGCCGCCGTCGTCCACGATGAGCCAGGTGACCGGGAGGTCGTGCTGCCGCGCCGTCGCCAGTTCCGCTATGGAGTAGAGGGCGCCGCCGTCGCCGGACACCGCGAGGACCGGGCGGGTCGGGTCGGCCGCGGCCGCGCCGAGCGCCGCCGGGAAGCCGTAGCCGAGACCGCCGGCGCCCTGGGCCGAGTGCATGAGGTTGGTGCCCTGCGGGTCGAACGCCGACCATGCCCAGTAGGCCAGGATCGTCATGTCCCAGAAGGAGGGGGACGTCCGCGGGAGAGCCCGGCGGACCGCCGCCAACACGTCCTGCTCCAGGGTGAGTTCCTGGGCGGCGACGCGCTCCGAGACCCGGGACAGCAGGTCCCGTACCCGGTCGGCCGCCGTGTCGTCCGCGCGCGGGGACACCGTCTCCAGCAGGGCCTGGAGCGCGAGCCGGGCGTCCGCGTGGATGCCGAGCGCCGGGTGGTTGGCCTCCAGCTTGCCGAGGTCCGCCTCGATCTGGACGACCCGGCCCCGGGGCTTGAACGTGTAGTAGTTCGAGGAGAGTTCACCCAGGCCCGAGCCCACGACCAGCAGGACGTCCGCGTCCTCCAGGAAGTCCGTGGTGTGGCGGTCCTCCAGCCAGGACTGGAGGGAGAGCGGGTGCTGCCAGGGGAAGGCGCCCTTGCCGCCGAAGGTGGTGACGACCGGGGCGTTCAGCCGCTCGGCCAGCTGCCGCAGCTTGCCCGAGGCGTCCGCCCGTACCACTCCGCCGCCCGCGATGATCGCCGGGCGGGCCGCGCGGGACAGCAGGTCGGCCGCCACCGCGGTCAGTTCGGGGCGCGGCGGCAGCTCGTCCGGGGTGGCGTCCATCGCCGTCACCACCGGGAGCGGCGTCGGGGCCAGCAGCACGTCCTGCGGGATCTCCACCCACACCGGGCCGTGCGGGGCGGAGAGGGCCGACTTCCAGGCCGCCGCGAGAGCGGACGGGATCTGCGACTGGGTGCGGACGGTGTGGACCGACTTCACCACGCCCCGGAAGGAGGCCGACTGGTCCGGGAGTTCGTGCAGGTAGCCGTGGCGGCCGCCGCCGAGGCCGGCCGTCGGGATCTGGCTGCTGATCGCCAGCACGGGCGCGGAGGCCGCGGCCGCCTCCTGGAGCGCGGCCAGCGAGGTCAGCGCGCCGGGACCGGTCGACAGCAGCAGCGGGGCCGCCTCGCCGGTGATCCTGCCGTACGCGTCCGCCGCGAAGCCCGCGTTGTTCTCCACCCGCAGGCCGACATAGCGCAGCGACGAGCGGCGCAGGGCGTCGAACATGCCGAGGGCGTGCTGGCCGGGCAGTCCGAAGACCGTCGTCGCGCCGAGTCCGGCCAGCGTCTCCACGACCAGGTCCCCGCCGTTGCGGCCGGCGGGCGGGTCGAGGGCTGCGGCCGTCTGCTCCTCCGTCGGGCGGAGTACCAGGTCGTGGTCGTGGGTCACTTCGAACGAGCCTCGGCAATCTGTCGGGTCATGATCGTGGTCAGTTCGTACGCCGTGTGCGAGGCCGCCACCGACGTGATCTCCGCGTGGTCGTACGCGGGGGCCACCTCGACGACGTCCGCCGACACCAGGTTGCAGGAGGAGAGTCCGCGCAGGATCTCCAGCAGTTCCCTGGACGTCATACCACCGGCCTCGGGCGTGCCGGTGCCCGGGGCGTGCGCGGGGTCCAGACAGTCGATGTCGATCGAGATGTACAGCGGGCGGTCGCCGATGCGCTGACGGAGCTGGTCGGCCACCTCGTCGGCGCCCCGGCGGTAGATGTCCGCCGAGGTCACGATGCCGAAGCCCATCTTCTCGTCGTCGGTCAGGTCCTGCTTGCCGTACAGCGGGCCGCGGGTGCCGACGTGGGAGAGGGCCGAGGTGTCGAGGATGCCCTCCTCGACCGCCCGGCGGAACGGGGTGCCGTGGGTGTACTCGGCGCCGAAGTAGGTGTCCCAGGTGTCCAGGTGGGCGTCGAAGTGGAGCAGGGCGACCGGACCGTGCTTCCTGGCCACCGAGCGCAGCAGCGGCAGGGCGATGGTGTGGTCGCCGCCCAGGGTCATCAGCCGGGCGCCGGTGCCGAGCAGCTGGTCGGCCGCCGCCTCGATCGTCTCGACCGCCTCGTTGATGTTGAACGGGTTGACGGCGATGTCCCCGCCGTCCGCGACCTGCGCCAGGGCGAAGGGGGACGCGTCCTGCGCCGGGTTGTAGGGGCGCAGCAGCCGGGACGCCTCGCGGATGGCGTTGCCGCCGAAGCGGGCGCCCGGCCGGTACGAGACACCGGAGTCGAACGGCACGCCCACCACGGCGACATCGGCGGTACCGACCTCGTCGAGGCGGGGCAGCCGGGCGAAGGTCGCGGGACCGGCGTACCGCGGGATGCGGGAGGAGTCGACGGGGCCGCGGGGTGTCTCGTTGCTGCTCATGAGGTCATGCCTTCTTTCCTACGCTTCGTCGCGTATGCACTGCTTCTGTCTACGACTTTACTGGGCGGCCGGAACCGGTTCGGACACGAGTTCGGGGGCTGCGCGGCCCGCGAGCCGGGCCCGCCAGTTGGCCAGCACGGCCGCGTCGGTCGGCCTGGTCGCCAGGGAGACGGCGACATACGCGGCCAGGGAGGCGAGGAGGCCGTAGTAGACGGGCTCGTTGGCGAGGATGCCGTAACCCGCCATCAGGCCGATCACCGCGAGGCCGCCGACGGTCACGGCGGCGAGGGCGCCCTGGACCGTGCCGCGCTTCCACAGCAGCCCGCCGAGGATCGGCACCAGGAGGCCGCCGACCAGCAGGTTGTACGCCACGGTCAGCGCCTCGACGACGTTGTTGAGCGCGATGGCCGTGCCGATCACCCCGACGCCCATGATCAGGATGAAGACGCGGTTGCCCCGCACCTCGTCGTGGTCACCGGACCTCGCCTTCCCCCGGATCCGCGACCAGATGTCGTTGTTGGCGACGGTCGCGCAGGCGATCAGCGCGCCGGAGGAGGTCGACATCACGGCGGCGAGCGCGGCCGCCAGCACCAGCCCCCGCACCCCGATGGGGAGTTCGTCCTTGACGATGGTCGCGAAGGCGTCGTCCGGGCTGCCCAGCTTCGGGTACAGCACCTTGGCGGCCGTACCGATCACGGCGCCGGCGAGGGCGTACACCAGGCAGTAGGTGCCGGCGACGGTGCCGCCCCACTTCGCCGTCCGGTCGCCCCGGGCCGTGAACACGCGCTGCCAGATGTCCTGGCCGATGAGCATCCCGAACGTGTAGATCAGCACGTAGGTGAAGATCGTCTCGCCGCCGATGCCCAGCGGGTCGAAGTACGCCGTGGGCAGCTTGGCCTTCATCTCGGCGAAGCCGCCGGCCTTGACCACCGCGATGGGCAGCAGCAGGAGCAGCACGCCGATGGTCTTGACGACGAACTGCACCATGTCCGTGAGCGTGATCGACCACATGCCGCCGAGCGTCGAGTAGGCGACGACGATCGAGCCGCCGATGACGATCGCGAGCGTCCGGTTCATGTCGAAGAGGACGTCGAAGATCGTGGCGTACGCGATGGTCGAGGTGACGGCCAGCATCAGGGTGTACGCCCACATCACGACACCCGAGATCACGCCGGCCCGGCCGCCGTACCGCAGGTCCAGCATCTCGGAGACCGTGTACACCTTGAGGCGGGCGATCCGGGCCGAGAAGAAGACCGACAGGGCCAGCAGCCCGAGGCCGATGGTGAAGACCATCCAGGCGCCGGAGAGGCCGTACCGGTAGCCGAGGCCCACGCCGCCGATGGTGGAGGCGCCGCCGAGGACGATCGCGGCCATGGTGCCGGAGTACATGGCGGGACCCAGGCGGCGGCCCGCCACCAGGAAGTCGCTCTTGGACCTGGCGCGGCGCATGCCCCACCAGCCCATGGCCAGCATGCCGGCCAGATAGATCACGATCACTGCGTAGTCGACGGCCACAGGGCCCTCCTTCGCCGGGGGTCTCGCCGGTGGGTGACGGTCATCGACACTAGGTGGCCGGAAAGCGACTGCGAAGTGTACGTTTCATCCATTCGAGCCCCACCGGATGGAGGGAACGCACACCATGCCGGATCCCGCTGTTCCCCCCACGCCCCCGGTGCCCCTCGCCGCCCTGCTGGCCCGCGAGGACCTCGCCCTGCGCCAGATCGCCGGACCCTCCGACCCGTCCCTGGTGGTCCACTGGGCGCACACCTCGGAGATGGCCGACCCGTACCCCTACCTGCTGGGCGGGGAGCTGCTGCTGACCGCCGGGGTGCACATCCCGGACGCGGCCGGCTCGGGCACCTACTTCGACGACTACGTGTCACGGATCGTGGCGGCGGGCGGCGCGGCCCTCGGCTTCGGGCTGGCCCCCGTCCACGACACCGTCCCGCGCGCCCTGGTCGCGGCCTGCGAGGCGTACGAACTCCCGCTGATCGAGGTCCCGCCGGGGACCACCTTCTCCGCCGTCGCCCGCGCGGTCTGGCAGCTGATGGCCCAGGCCCGCCTCGCCGAGCTGCGCCGGGTCACCGAGGCGCAGCAGAGCCTCGCGGCGGCCGCCGCCCGCCCCGACCCGGTCCCCTCGGTGCTGCGCCAGCTGGCCCAGCGGGTGGGCGGCTGGACGGCCCTGTACGGCCCGGAGGGAGCGGAGACCGCCTCGGCCGGGCGGGAGCCGGAGGCACCGGTACGCGGCTCGCTGGCCGAGCTGACGGAGGTGGTACGACCGTCGGGCCCCGGCACCCCCACCTCGGCGACCCACGCCACGGCGGGCACCCACCTCGCGGCCTACACCCTCAGCACCGGCTTCGTCCTCGGGGTGGCCACCCCGGCCCGCGAACCGGGCGACCACACCATCGCCTCGGTGGCCGCGGTCCTGCTCACCCTCCTCACCGGCGAACAGCACAGCGGCTCGGGCGCGGCCCGCACCTCCGCACTCGTACGGCTCCTGCTGGGCGGGACGGCGGAGGAGGTGGCGCCGTTGCTGGGCAAGGTCGACGACTGGCTGGTCGTACATGCCTGTCCGAACGACCAAGGCGACCGTCCCACCCCAGGGGCGCAGGACCCTGCCGACATGCGGCTCCGCCGCGGGGCGCGACAAGCCCCCACGCCCCCGCAGCCGCCCGACCTCCTGGCCGCCACCGCACTGGGCGCCTCACTCGGCTCGGCTCTTGTCGACCCGGTAGGGGACATCGTCCAGCTCCTGGTCACCGCCGACCGGCAACCCGCACCACACCCCGGCTGGACCCTGGGGGTCAGCGCCCCCGTACCCGCACGACAACTCCCGGCCGCCGCCGCGCAAGCGGCCCGCGCCCTGGCCCGGGCCCGAGCGACCCGCACCCCCTTGGTCCGGCACAGCACCCGCCCCGCACTGGACGACCTGATCCCGGCAGAGGAGGCCCACGCCCACGCCCGCGCCCTCCTCGGCCCCCTCGCGGAGCACCCCGCCCTCGCCGACACCCTGCGCACCTGGCTCTCCCTGCACGGCAGTTGGGACCGCACGGCGGTGGCACTCGCCGTCCACCGCAACACCGTGCGCCAGCGCATCGCCCGCTGCGCGGCGCTCCTCGAGGCCGAACTCGACGACCCGGACGTACGGATGGAGCTGTGGTTCGCGCTGCGGCAGGAGTGAGTGACGCACGTCCCAGCGGGCGATACGCAGGGGAATCGCGCAGCGCCCTGCCTCACAATGGGGCCATGCCGATACCCGGGACACCCAGCCGCGCCGAGCTCGTCGAGCACCTTGTGAAGACCCGTATCGCGGGCGATGTCGCCACGCCCCGCGAGAACAACCTGCTCCACTACCGCAAGCTGGCCAACGGCGAGCGCAACTGGTGGCTCGGACTGGAACTCGGCGACCGCTGGACCGACGAGCAGGACGTGCTGGCCGTGATGGCCGAGCGGGTCGGGGTGAACGACGATCCCGAGTACCGGTACGGCCAGGACACCATCGACCCCGAGCTGACCGCGGACGGCCTGGACCGGCTGGCGGCGCGGCTGCGCAAGGCGGCCGAGGGGCGGCAGCGGGTGCTGTTCGCGACCGGGCACCCGGGCGGCCTGCTGGACGTGCACCGGGCGACGGCGGCCGCGCTGCGCGCCGCCGGCTGCGAGGTCGTGGTCATCCCGGACGGGCTGCAGACGGACGAGGGGTACGTCATGCAGTTCGCCGACGTGGCCGTCCTGGAGCACGGGGCGACGCTGTGGCACACCCACTCCGGTGAGCCGATGAAGGCGATCCTGGGCGGCCTGGAGCGCGAAGGACGGCCGGCGCCCGAACTGGTCGTCGCCGACCACGGCTGGGCGGGGTACGCGGCGCAGGTGGGCCTGGACTCCGTCGGTTACGCCGACTGCAACGACCCGGCACTGTTCCTCGCCGAGGCGGAGGGCACCCTCCAGGTGGCCGTACCGCTCGACGACCACGTGCTCAGCCCGCGCTTCTACGACCCGATGACCGCGTACCTGCTGTCGGAGGCGGGGCTGGCGTAACCGGGCACAACCGGGCGAGGTGCGGCCCCGGGAGCCGGGAACCGCACCTCATGGCCTGGCCTAGACCCCGAATGTGGCTGATGTCTGTTCGCGTCCGGTCGGATCAGAACCCGAGGCCGCCGTAGCCGAAGCCGCCGTAGCCGAGCCCGCCGTAGCCCAGCCCGCCGTAGCCGACGCCGCCGAAGCCGTACCCGACGGTGGGGACGACCACGACAGGGACGACCGCGACGGGGGCGAACCCGTAGCCGCCGCCGTAGCCGCCGCCGTAACGGCAGTTGTTGAACCCGCCACCGTAGCGGGAGTTGCAGCCGAAGCCGCCGGTGACCACGTTCTGGTGAGTGGAGGCGGGGGCCGCCGAGGCGGTGCCCGCGGCGCCGATCGCGGCCCCGCCGGCCAGCAGCAGGCCGGCGGCGGACATCGCCGCGATGCGCCTCACGCGCTGTACTCGCATGGGAAATACCTTTCTGCCGGACTTACGTCCGCTACGCGGCACGTCCGCTATGCGGCACATGCACTGTGCGGCATTTCACTCATAGAGCTTAATCCGCGACAAGTCGCGCGGCACTTCGGGTGCTCACCGCCCGTGATCGACCGAGGTCGCGGGCCCCGGAGTGGGGTCCAGGTAGACCCGGCCGATCATGGGGAACGCGGCCCGCAGCCGCTGTTCGGCCCGTTCGCAGGCCCACTCGATCTGGGCCGCCGTCGACACGTCCCGGAAGTCCACCTTGGCCGCGACCAGCGCCTCGTTCGGGCCCTGCACCAGGGTGGTCAGCTCCAGTACGGCCACGATGTGCTCGGACTCCAGCAGCTCCGCCCGGATCCGCTCCCGTACCGGCCTCGGCAGCGGCCGGCCGATGAGGAACTCGGCGTTCGAGCGGCCCAGCACCCAGGCGACGTACAGCAGGAGCACGCCGATGAGGAGGGAGGCGAGGCCGTCCCAGACGCCGGAGCCGGTGAGCTGCCCGCCGAGCAGGCCGCCTGCCGCGAGCACCAGGCCGACGAGCGCGGCCGAGTCCTCCATCACCACGGCCTTCACGGCGGTGTCGGGGGTGCGCCGGAGATACAGCTTGAACGACACCCGGAACCGGGCCGCCTCGCCGTACGCCTGCTTCAGCCCCGTACGCAGGGAGAACCCCTCCAGGACGAAGGCGACCGCGAGGACGACGTACGACACCAGCGGGTTGCCCAGCTCCTCGCCCGCGGTCAGGGTGTGGATGCCGTCGTAGAGAGAGAAGACCGCGCCGCCGACGAAGGTGGCGACGGCGGCCAGCATGGCCCAGATGTACCGCTCGGGGCCGTAGCCGAACGGATGCTCCTCGTCGGCGGGTTTCTCGCTGCGTTTGAGCGCGGTGAGCAGCAGCAGCTCGGTGACCGTGTCGGCGACCGAGTGCGCCGCCTCGGAGAGCATCGCGCTGGACCCGCTGATCACCCCGGCGACCGCCTTGGCGAGGGCGATCCCGAGGTTGGCCACGGCGGCGACGATCACCGTGACGGTGCTCTCGCCACCGCCCTGTTCGGCTCCACCATCCTGTTCGGCTCCGCCGCGCCGGTCGGCTCCGCCACTCTGTTCGGCTTCGGACATGCCCCCAGTTCTACCTGGGGACGCGGACGACACCCTCCTGGATCACGGAAATGGCCAGTGAACCGTCCTGGGTGTAGATCCGGGCCTGCCCGAGCCCGCGGCCCCCGTACGCGGACGGGGACTCCTGGTCGTACAACAGCCACTCGTCGGCGCGGAACGGCCGGTGGAACCACATGGCATGGTCCAGCGAGGCCCCCACCACGTCCCCTACGGCCCAGCCGCCGCGGCCGTGCGCGAGCAGGACCGAGTCCAGCAGGGTCATGTCGGAGACGTAGGTCGCGAGCACCACGTGCAGCAGCGGGTCGTCGTCGAGCTTGCCGGCGGTCCGGAACCACACCTGGCTGTGCGGCTCGCGCGGCTCGCCGAACTTCCCGAACGGCGGGTCGTCGACGTAGCGCAGGTCGATCGCCTCGCGGGCCTCCAGGAACTTCTCCACCACGGTGGCCGGCAGGTGGTCGTAGCCGCGCAGCCGCTGCGCCGAGGTGGGCAGGGTCTCCGGGTCCGGCGCGGGCGGCATCGGGGTCTGGTGGTCGAGGCCGTCCTCGTACACCTGGAAGGACGCGGACAGGGCGAAGATCGGCCTGCCGTGCTGGACGGCGACCGCGCGCCGGGTGGTGAAGGAGCGGCCGTCGCGGATCCGCTCGACGTTGTAGACGATGGGCGCGCCCGGGTCGCCGGCGCGCAGGAAGTACGCGTGCAGCGAGTGGGCGTGCCGGTCCGCCGGGACCGTGCGCCCGGCGGCGACCAGCGCCTGGGCCGCGACCTGCCCGCCGAACACGCGCGGGACCACGGCGGACCGGGACTGGCCTCGGAAGATGTTCTCCTCGATCTGCTCCAGGTCGAGCAGATCGAGGAGATCGTTCAGTGCCTCGTTCATGGCACCTTTTCTACTGGCCGGTAATTGCGGGGACCTTACAGGCCCATGTCCTTCGCGATGATCGTCTTCATGATCTCGCTGGTGCCACCGTAGATGCGGTTGACACGGTTGTCCGCGTACAGGCGGGCGATCGGGTACTCGTTCATGAAGCCGTAGCCGCCGTGCAGCTGGAGGCAACGGTCGATCACGCGGTGGGCGACCTCGGTGGTGAACAGCTTGGCGCTGGCGGCCTCGGCCGGGGTCAGCTCACCGGCGTCGAGGGCCTCCGTGGCGCGGTCGACGACGGCCTCGGCCGCGTCCACCTCGGCCTGGCAGGCGGCCAGCTCGAACTTGGTGTTCTGGAAGGCGGCGACGGGCTGGCCGAAGACCACCCGCTCCTGCACGTACTGCTTGGCGAACCGGACGGCCGCCTTGGCCTGCGCGTAGGCGCCGAAGGCGATGCCCCAGCGCTCGGAGGCGAGGTTGTGGCCGAGGTAGTAGAAGCCCTTGTTCTCCTCGCCGAGGAGATCCTCGACGGGCACCTTGACGTCGACGAACGCCAGCTCGGCGGTGTCGGAGGTCTTCAGGCCGAGCTTGTCGAGCTTGCGGCCGACCGAGTAGCCCTCGGCCTTGGTGTCCACCACGAACAGGGAGATGCCGTGGCGGCGGTCCTCCTTGGTGGGCGCGGAGGTACGGGCGCAGACGATCATGCGGTCGGCGTGCACACCGCCGGTGATGAAGGTCTTGGCGCCGTTGAGGACGTAGTGGGTGCCGTCCTCGGAGAGCTTGGCGGTGGTCTTCATGCCCGCGAGGTCGGAGCCGGTGCCCGGCTCGGTCATCGCGATGGCCCACATCTCCTCGCCGGAGACGAACTTCGGCAGGTACTTCTTCTTCTGCTCGTCGTTGGCGAGCAGCTTTATGTACGGCAGGCCGAGCAGCACGTGCACACCGGAACCGCCGAAGGAGACACCGGCACGGGCGGTCTCCTCGTACAGGACGGCCTCGAACTTGTAGGAGTCGATGCCGGCGCCGCCGTACTCCTCGTCGACGCGGATACCGAAGACGCCCAGCTCGGCGAGCTTGTAGTAGAAGTCGCGGGGCGCCTGGCCGGCCGCGAACCACTCGTCGTACGCGGGTACGACCTCGGCCTCGATGAAGGCGCGGAGGGTCTCCCGGAACGCCTCGTGATCCTCGTTGAACAACGTACGGCGCACGGCCGCCACCTCCAGGCACGGTTCATATGTCTAAGCGCTTGCTCAGACTTCACCGTACCGGTGGGTAGGCGGATGGGTCCAGGGCGGAGCAGGGGGTACAGGGGTAACGCTCATCACGCCGCCGCGGCCTCGAAGGCACCCCGCGCCATCCGGTGCAGGAGTACCGCCGTCGTCCCGCGCCCCGGCAGGGAACCCGGCCGGCCCAGGTGCGGGGTCGAGTTCAGCAGGCCGAAGACCGAGTGGACCGCCGAGCGGGCCGCGGGTTCCGGCAGGGCGGGGTAGACCTCGCGGAGGACCTCCACCCACAGTTCGACGTACTGGCGCTGCAGCTGGCGCACCAGCTTGCGGTCGCTGTCGCGCAGGCGGTCCAGCTCCCTGTCGTGCAGGGTGATCAGCGGGCGGTCGTCGAGGGCGAAGTCGATATGGCCCTCGATGAGGGAGTCCAGGACCGCCGACGGCGCGCTCTCCCCGTCGGCCTCCGCCAGCCGCCGCTTCGCACCCTTCAGCAGCTGTCCGCTGATCCCCACCAGCAGCTCCGCGAGCATCGCGTCCTTGCCCGGGAAGTGCCGGTAGAGACCGGGCCCGCTGATGCCGACCGCGGCGCCTATCTCGTCCACACCGACACCGTGGAAGCCGCGCTCGGCGAAGAGCCGGGCGGCCTCCTTGAGGATCTGCTCGCGACGGGTCGGGGCATCGGTTCTCGTGACCATGAGGGCAATTCTAGACAGGGAGGTTAGCGGTCGTTAACCTGAGGGAAATGCGTTAACGCTCATTAACAAAGTGAGGGGATCGCGGGCATGGACCAGGCACCGGAGCTGACGAGCGCGGCGGACCCCGCGTCGGAGGCCTGGCGGGTCAACGAGGCGGCGCACCGCGCCCTCGTCGAGGAACTGCACGCCAAGCTCGCCGCGGCCGCGCTGGGCGGCGGCGAGAAGGCGCGGGCCCGGCACACCGCGCGCGGCAAACTGCTGCCCAGGGACCGGGTGGACGCGCTGCTGGACCCCGGCTCGCCGTTCCTGGAGCTGGCCCCGCTGGCCGCCGAGGGGATGTACGAGGGGGCGGCCCCGGCGGCCGGCGTGATCGCCGGGATCGGGCGGGTCAGCGGGCGCGAGTGCGTGATCGTCGCCAATGACGCCACGGTCAAGGGCGGCACGTACTACCCGATGACCGTGAAGAAGCACCTGCGGGCGCAGGAGGTGGCCCTCGACAACCGGCTCCCCTGTCTCTACCTGGTGGACTCCGGCGGCGCCTTCCTGCCCATGCAGGACGAGGTCTTCCCGGACCGCGACCACTTCGGGCGGATCTTCTACAACCAGGCCCGGATGTCGGGGGCGGGGATCCCGCAGATCGCCGCCGTCCTCGGCTCGTGCACCGCCGGCGGCGCGTACGTACCGGCGATGAGCGACGAGGCGGTGATCGTCCGCAACCAGGGCACGATCTTCCTCGGCGGGCCGCCGCTGGTGAAGGCCGCCACCGGTGAGGTCGTCACGGCGGAGGAGCTGGGCGGCGGCGAGGTGCACTCCCGCGTCTCCGGTGTCACCGACCACCTCGCCGAGGACGACCCGCACGCGCTGCGGATCGTCCGGAACATCGTCGCCACCCTCCCCGCCCGCCGCGAACTGCCCTGGACGGTCACCCCGGTCGTCGAGCCGAAGGTCGATCCCTACGGCCTCTACGGCGCCGTCCCGGTCGACTCCCGCACCCCCTACGACGTCCGCGAGATCATCGCCCGGATCGTCGACGGCTCCCGGTTCGCCGAGTTCAAGAGCGAGTTCGGGCAGACCCTGGTCACCGGCTTCGCCCGGATCCACGGCCACCCGGTCGGGATCATCGGCAACAACGGCATCCTCTTCTCCGAGTCCGCCCAGAAGGGCGCCCACTTCATCGAGCTGTGCGACCAGCGCGGGATCCCGCTGGTGTTCCTGCAGAACATCTCCGGCTTCATGGTGGGCAAGGACTACGAGGCCGGCGGCATCGCCAAGCACGGCGCCAAGATGGTCACGGCGGTGGCCTGCGCCCGCGTCCCGAAGCTGACCGTCGTCGTCGGCGGCTCCTACGGCGCCGGGAACTACTCCATGTGCGGCCGGGCCTACTCCCCCCGCTTCCTGTGGATGTGGCCGAACGCCAAGATCTCGGTGATGGGCGGCGAACAGGCCGCGTCGGTCCTCGCGACGGTGAAGCGGGACCAGCTGGAGGCCCGCGGCGAGAACTGGCCGGCCGAGGACGAGGAGGCCTTCAGGGCACCCGTCCGCGCGCAGTACGAGCGCCAGGGCAACGCCTACTACGCGACCGCCCGGCTCTGGGACGACGGGGTCATCGACCCCCTCGAAACCCGCCAGGTGCTCGGTCTGGCCCTGACGGCCTGTGGCAACGCGCCGCTGGGTGAGCCCCAGTTCGGCGTCTTCCGGATGTGAGGAGGGGACTCGTGTTCGACACCGTACTCGTGGCCAACCGGGGCGAGATCGCCGTCCGGGTCATCCGTACGCTGCGCTCGCTGGGCGTGCGCTCGGTGGCGGTGTACTCCGACGCCGACGCGGACGCGCGGCACGTCCGGGAGGCCGACACGGCGGTACGGCTCGGTCCGGCGCCTGCGGGCGAGAGCTATCTGTCCGTGGAGCGGCTGCTGAAGGCGGCCGCCGTGAGCGGCGCCCAGGCGGTCCACCCCGGGTACGGCTTCCTCGCCGAGAACGCCGCCTTCGCGCGCGCCTGCGAGGAGGCGGGGCTGGTGTTCATCGGCCCGCCGGCCGACGCGATCGCGCTGATGGGCGACAAGATCCGCGCGAAGGAGACGGTGAGCGCGGCCGGGGTGCCGGTGGTGCCCGGCGGCCGTGATCCCGAACTCGCGGAAGCCGCACGCGCGTTGGGTGCACCCGTGCTGCTCAAGCCCTCGGCGGGCGGGGGCGGCAAGGGCATGCGGCTGGTGCGGGACCTGACACTGCTCGACGAGGAGATCGCCGCCGCCCGCCGCGAGGCCCGCGCCTCCTTCGGCGACGACACGCTCCTGGTCGAGCGGTGGGTCGACCGCCCCCGGCACATCGAGATCCAGGTACTGGCCGACGGCCACGGGAACGTGGTGCACCTGGGCGAGCGCGAGTGCTCGCTCCAGCGCCGGCACCAGAAGGTCGTCGAGGAGGCGCCGTCGGTCCTGCTGGACGAACAGACGCGGGCCGCGATGGGCGAGGCGGCGGTGCAGGCGGCGCGCTCGTGCGGGTACCGGGGCGCGGGCACGGTGGAGTTCATCGTGCCGGGCGGCGACCCTTCGTCGTACTACTTCATGGAGATGAACACCCGCCTCCAGGTGGAGCACCCGGTGACCGAACTCGTCACCGGAATCGACCTGGTGGAGTGGCAGCTGCGGGTGGCGGCCGGGGAGCGGCTCGGGTTCGCGCAGGAGGACGTCCGGCTGACCGGGCACGCGGTGGAGGCCCGGATCTGCGCCGAGGACCCGGCGCGCGGGTTCCTGCCCACCGGCGGCACGGTGCTGCTGCTGCACGAGCCGTCGGGGGACGGTGTGCGCACCGACTCCGGGCTCAGCGAGGGCACCGAGGTCGGCAGCCTCTACGACCCGATGCTGTCCAAGGTGATCGCGTACGGCCCGGACCGGGAGACCGCGCTCCGCAAGCTGCGCGGGGCCCTCGCGGAGACGGTCACGCTGGGCGTACAGACCAACGCCGGGTTCCTGCGCCGGCTCCTCGCCCATCCGGCGGTGGTGGCGGGCGAGCTGGACACGGGCCTGGTCGAGCGGGTGGTGGACGAGCTGGTCTCCACCGACGTACCGGACGAGGTGTACGAGGCGGCGGCCGCCGTACGGCTGGCGGCGCTGCGGCCCGCCGTCGGTGCGGGCTGGACGGACCCCTTCTCGGTACCGAGCGGCTGGCGGCTCGGCGGCACCCCCAAGCCGGTCGGTTTCCACCTGCGGGTGCAGGACCCGGTGGAGTACGTCCCGCACGGCACGCACTCCGTCGCCCCCGACCGCGTGTCGGTCACCCTGGACGGCGTCCGCCACACCTTCCTCCACCGCGCCGACTGGATCGGCCGGGACGGCGACGCCTGGCAGGTCCGCGACCACGACCCGGTAGCCGCGGCCCTGAACCGGACCGCACACGCCGGCGCCGACTCGCTCACCGCGCCCATGCCGGGCACGGTGACGGTCGTGAAGGTCGCCGTCGGGGATCAGGTGATCGCCGGGCAGAGCCTGCTGGTGGTGGAGGCGATGAAGATGGAGCACGTCATCTCCGCCCCGCACGCCGGCACGGTCGCCGAGCTCGACGTGAAACCGGGCGCCACGGTCGCCATGGACCAGGTGCTGGCCGTGATCGCCCCGCACGAGGAGGAGACCCCATGACCACCCCGGAGAGCGCCCTCCCCATGGTCGTACCGGCCACCGACCTGCCCGCCCGCGTCCGGATCCACGAGGTCGGCGCACGCGACGGCCTGCAGAACGAGAAGTCGACCGTACCGACGTCGGTGAAGGCCGAGTTCATCCACCGCCTGGCCGACGCGGGCCTGACGACGATCGAGGCGACCAGCTTCGTGCACCCCAAGTGGGTGCCCCAACTGGCCGACGCGGAGGACCTGTTCCCCCTCGTCACCGACCTCGGGGCCGATCTGCCGGTCCTGGTGCCCAACCAGCGCGGCCTGGACCGGGCGCTGGCCCTCGGCGCCCGCCGGGTCGCCGTCTTCGCCAGCGCCACCGAGTCCTTCGCCAAGGCCAACCTCAACCGCACGGTGGACGAGTCGCTCGCCGTCTTCGACCCGGTCGTCCGGCGGGCTAAGGACGCCGACGCCCATGTCCGCGGTTACGTCTCGATGTGCTTCGGCGACCCCTGGGAGGGCGCGGTGCCGCTCCACCAGGTGGTCCGGGTCTGCCAGGCGCTGCGCGACATGGGCTGCGACGAGCTGAGCCTCGGCGACACGATCGGGGTCGCGACCCCGGGCCATGTCCTGGAGTTGCTGTCCCTGCTCAACGAGGAAGGCGTGCCGACGAACGTCATCGGCGTGCACTTCCACGACACCTACGGCCAGGCGCTCGCGAACACCTACGCGGCCCTGGAACACGGCGTGACGACGGTCGACGCGTCCGCCGGCGGACTCGGCGGCTGCCCGTACGCCAAGTCCGCCACCGGCAACCTCGCCACCGAGGACCTGGTCTGGATGCTCCAGGGCCTCGGCATCGAGACCGGGGTCGACCTCGGCAAACTCACCGCCACCAGCGTGTGGATGGCCGAACGACTGGGCCGACCCAGCCCGTCCCGTACCGTCCGCGCCCTCTCCCACCAGGAGTGACGACCATGGACCACCGCCTCTCCCCCGAACTGGACGAACTCCGCCGCACGGTCGCGGAGTTCGCCCAAGACGTCGTGGCGCCGAAGATCGGCGACTTCTACGAGCGGCACGAGTTCCCGTACGAGATCGTCCGCGAGATGGGCCGCATGGGCCTGTTCGGACTGCCGTTCCCCGAGGAGTACGGCGGGATGGGCGGCGACTACCTCGCGCTCGGTATCGCCCTGGAGGAACTGGCCCGGGTCGACTCGTCGGTGGCGATCACCCTCGAAGCGGGCGTCTCGCTCGGTGCCATGCCGATCCACCTCTTCGGCACCGACGAGCAGAAGCGCGAATGGCTCCCCCGCCTCTGCGCCGGCGAGATCCTCGGCGCCTTCGGCCTCACCGAACCCGACGGCGGCAGCGACGCGGGCGCCACCCGCACCACCGCCCGCCTGGACCCGGCCACCGACGAATGGGTGATCAACGGCACCAAGTGCTTCATCACCAACTCGGGCACGGACATCACGGGCCTGGTCACCGTGACCGCCGTCACCGGCCGCAAGCCGGACGGCAAGCCGCTGATCTCCTCGATCATCGTTCCCTCGGGCACCCCCGGCTTCACGGTCGCCGCGCCCTACTCCAAGGTCGGCTGGAACGCCTCCGACACCCGTGAGCTGTCCTTCGCCGACGTCCGGGTGCCCGCCGCCAACCTCCTCGGCGCGGAGGGCCGGGGCTACGCCCAGTTCCTGCGCATCCTCGACGAGGGCCGCATCGCCATCGCGGCCCTCGCCACCGGCCTGGCCCAGGGCTGCGTGGACGAGTCGGTGAAGTACGCGAAGGAACGGCACGCCTTCGGCCGCCCGATCGGCGCCAACCAGGCCATCCAGTTCAAGATCGCCGACATGGAGATGAAGGCCCACACGGCCCGCCTCGCCTGGCGCGACGCGGCCTCCCGGCTGGTCGCCGGGGAACCCTTCAAGAAGGAGGCGGCCCTCGCCAAGCTCTACTCCTCCACGGTCGCCGTGGACAACGCCCGCGACGCCACCCAGGTGCACGGCGGCTACGGCTTCATGAACGAGTACCCGGTGGCCCGCATGTGGCGCGACTCCAAGATCCTGGAGATCGGCGAGGGCACGAGCGAGGTCCAGCGGATGCTGATCGCGAGGGAGCTGGGGCTGGTCGGCTGATCCGAGCCGCCGCCTCCCCTACGGCACGAAGGCGCCCGTCCCGATGACCGGGGCGGGCGCCTTCGCGTGCGGGGCGCGGACGCCCCGGCCGAGCATCCGGGACAGCTGATTCCCCCGATGCCCTATGACGTCCCTCACAGATCGTCGGCATTTCGCCGTCGCGCTTAGTAGCCACGGCACGGTGGACATTTGGCCGTTTGTCCGTCTTGAGAGGAATGCCGATCCCGGCATGTGCCGCGGAATTTCGCCCGCCCGCTCGCATGCCCGACTTCCTGTGGCGCAAGGCTTCTGACGCCGCGCCAGCTCTCCTGACCGCCGCCGCCTGTGGACCGAAGCCCCGCGCACCGCTCCAGCGCGGTCCCGAGGCCTACGAAGCGGCTTAGTGGTGGGACCCCTTTGCAACCCTTTGCGCTCGCTGTGCGGCCGTCCTAAGAATGTCGACCCACAGGACGTCGCCGCAGCTCGGCACCGGTGTTTTCGCAGAAACGACAACGCACCGGGCGCTCGGCGTCACCGAGTGAGTAGGAGCCCCCCACATGAAGTCGTCCCTGATGTCCGCGAGACTCCTCACCCTCGCTCTCGGCCTGGGCCTGGCCTCCGGCGCGCTGGGCATGGCGGTGCCGGCGAGTGCCGAACCGGCCGCCGCCCCCGCTGGCGACCCGGCCGCCGCCGGCACCGCCACGGCGCGGTACGACGGGTCGTCCGAGGAGACCGCAGGCAACCAGGCGTTCTTCCAGGCCGTGCTCAAGTCGGTCGCCGCGAAGAGCGCCGCCCAGTCCGGCACGCAGGCGGTGACCGTCACCTACGACGCCTCCCACGCGCCGAGCTTCCGTTCGCAGATAGCGAGCGCGGCCTCGATCTGGAACAGCGCCGAGACCAACGTCAAGCTCAAGGAAGCGTCGAGCGGCGCCGACTTCTCCTACTACGAGGGCAACGACCAGCGCGGCTCCCACGCCTCCACCAACGGCCACGGCAGCGGCTACATCTTCATCGACTACACGCAGGCCCGGCAGAACGACTCGATCCGCGTCGTCACCCACGAGACCGGGCACGTACTGGGCCTGCCGGACGACTACAGCGGCCCGTGCAGTGAGCTGATGTCGGGCGGCGGCCCCGGCCCGTCCTGCAAGAACCGCCAGCCGGACGCCGCCGAACGCTCGCGCGTCGACCAGCTGTGGGCCACCGGAGGGGCGCAGGCCCCGGGCACGGCGAACCAGCCGGCCACCCAGCCGAGCGCCACCCAACCGAGCGCCACCCAGCCGAGCGCCGCACCGCCGGTACTGACCGTGCCGCCGGTACTGACCGTGCCGCCGGTACTGACCGTGCCGGGGAGCGGTCCGGGGCGCCCGTTCCCCGGCATGCCCTGGAGTTGATCGCGCTCCCACCGGGGAAGCGACTCGCTGCCGAGGACGGCTTCAGCTGGTGTTTCGTACGGCTGTCCTCGGAGGGCGAAGGCGCTCGCCGTCGTTCGATCGAGGCGTTCGGCAGCGAACCCAGTCGTGCAGGCTTCCTTGTCAGCGAACCTGATCGCTGTTCGGCCCGATGCCTTTGATCCTGGTCGGAGTTCCCTCCGGGGCGAACGCGTGGTGGAAGGTGAAGGCGTGCGGCGCGGAGCCGTGGTCGTGGAGGTGTTCCAGCCTGGAGACCCCGTCCTGCCAGGTGGGTATCACGCCGTCGGAGACCCACCAGAACACGTAATTCGGGTGTCCTGTCCTCTCGAACCAGTCGTAACGCCTGTTCAGCGCCTCACGGTGCAGACCGGTGTAGATGGCGTCTAAGGCGGGACGCAGGTCGGTCCAGAGTGAGAGGGTCGCGGCCAGGGCGGTGGTTTCCACCGTATGGCCCTTGCCGTACCAGGCCGGAACGGCGAACTCTCCCCACGCACCCCAGTCCGCCTCGAAGAGCATGCCCCGGTCACCGTCTGCCGCTTCAGCACGCGCGAGGTATCCGGGGTGCTGACTGATCTTCCGGTAGACGGCCTCACCGATGTCGTAGAACTCGCGCGTGAGAGGTGCGGGATCGGCGAGAGGTGACTTCAGGACGCCGAATGTGTACAGAGCAAGATGGGGCATGCGTCTCTCCTTGCTTGGGGGTGCCTGGTGCGGGCCCGGTCCGGTGACCTACGCATGGGGGCGAGGGTTCGCGGGGCGTGCCCCACTCATCCCGTCGCGGGCGGCTCGGCCTGAAGGAACTCCGGTGCGGCCGTGGGCGATCGCCGAAGACCAGGTGAAGGTAGCTGCCTCCGCGGGCCATGTCGAAGTTGCGTTTTCCCTGCCCAAGTGGCCTCTTGCAGACCCCTCCACGGGCCTGGCTCCACGACGGCCGCGCAGCAACACGACGAGCCCTGCTGCGATCTTGCACGGGAACGTCCGGTCTAAGCCCGACCAGCGAAAACGCGGTCTCGAGTCCGAAGGACAACAACTTCTGAGAGGCTGGTCCAGTTGACAGCAGCGGGCTCGACGGGTGCCATGATGCGCGTCGACCAGCCGCACGCATCGTTCTCGGCATGACCGAGGCGCACCCAGCCGGGGGACGGGGCTGCCCACGGGGCACGGAGGGAAAGACATTTGAGCAGGGAAGACAGCTCAGCGACACCGCGCAAGGCCGTCGTCGTCGGAGCCGGGCTGGCGGGTTTGCTGGCCGCCTCGGTACTCGCCGGCGCGGATTACGACGTCACCGTCGTCGAGCGCGACCGTCTTCCAGCTGGACCCGACGCCCGGGCCGGCATACCCCAGGCCCACCACACCCACCTGCTGTTCGAGCGGGGCGAGACCGGCGCCGAGGAACTGCTGCCCGGCATCCGGTCCGAGCTTCGCGAGGCCGGCGCCGTGTCGCTCGGGCTCCCCGGCGACCTGGAGTGGGTGGGCCCCGCGGGCGTGATTCCGCGCTTCCCCGCACGGCGCACCGTCCTCAGCTGCACGCGGCCTGTGCTCGACTGGACGGTGCGACGCAGGGTGTCGCAGGATCCGCGGATCTCGTTCCGCGAGGGCGTCCGTGCCATCGGACTGGAGACGTCGGCGGGTGCGGTCACCGGACTGCGACTGCGCTGCGGTGACACCGGTGAAGTGATCCCCGCCGCCCTGGTCGTGGATGCCTCGGGACGTTCGTCCGCGGCGCCCTCATGGCTGGTCGACGCCGGGTACCCGGCGCCCGCCGAGGAAACGGTGGACGCCGCCATCGCCTACACCACGGGCCTCTTCCGGCGGACCGCCCCGGTGCCCGGGCTTGCCAGGGGCGTGTATCTGCAGGTGTCAGGCACGAGTCTGCCTCGCTTCGGCATCGCGCTGCCGGTGGAGCGCGACCGGTGGATCGTCGCGGTCGGCGGCCTGCGCGGACACGAACCCCCCACGGATCAGGAGGGCTTTGCCGCGTTCGCCGCCACCCTCGCGTCACCTGCCCTTGCCGGGTTCCTCGCGAGTGCTGTCGCTGACTCGCCGCTGCGTGGCTTCCGCCCGCCGGGGAGCAGACGCCGGCATTTCGACCGGACCGCCCGCAGGCCCGAGGGGTTCGTCGTGGTCGGCGACGCCGTGTGCACCTTCAACCCCGTCTACGGGCAGGGGATGACGGTCGCGGTGCGCCAGGCGCTGGCGCTACGTGGCGTTCTCACGGACCACGGCACGGGCCCCGGCTTCACCAGGCGTGTGCAACGTGCTGTCGCGGCGGAGGCCACCGGTCCGTGGAAGATCGCAGAGGCCGAGGACCTCCGGCATCCCGGGACGAGGGGCGGGCACCGGACACCGCTGCACCGGCTGCAACACGCCTACCTCGACCGTGTCCAACGGGCGGCGACGGCCGACGTGACGGCCAATTACGCCCTCCTGGACGTCCTGGCGCTCTGTGCCCCGCCGACGCGGCTCTTCGCTCCGTCGGTCCTCCTCTCGGTCTTGCGACACGGCGGACGCTGAGCGTCTCCGCAGGAGCGTCGGCGCCGAGGATCAGCTGCCCGAGGCAGCCCTCGTACTCCGGCTTCGGTGCGGCCCGCATGCGCGATCGGACGACGCGCCCACGGGCACTCGATCCGGCAACGCGCCGTCTCCTACTCGCCGTTCGCCTCCTGCTGCACACCACCAGGCTTGTACCCCGCCTCCAGTGCACGGCGGTACCAGTCCTGTGCCTCCTCCTCTTCGCCGCGTCGGCTCAGGCCGTAGGCCAGGTTCATCATGGCCGGCGGGGATCCTCGATCGGCCGCGCTCCGGTAGACCGCGAGGGCGTCGTCCTGGTCGCCCGCCCGGTCGAGGGCGAGTCCGAGGTTGAACAGCTGGATCCCGGCCCGATGAGGGGACAACTTGGACAGGTACTGCCGTTCGACGGCCTCCAGCCCCTCCCTGCGGTAGGCGTTGAGCAGAAGGTTCGTCGCGCTTCCGGTGCCCCACGGGGTGGAGAACCAGGCGAGCGGCAGGCCTACGCAGATCGCCAGGGCCGCGATCGTCCACGAAGCCCAGGCCGGCGTACCGATCGCGGAGTGGGTCCACCCCGTGACCGCTCCGAGGACGAGCGACAGCGGCACCCCCGCCGAGACCACGAAGAGGGACACGAGCGAACGTCTGCTCCAGCCGTAAGCCACCGCACAAGGTCAGCACGCCGCCTGTCGGGGCGTCAACGGAAGTAACCAGAAGGAGAGTTGGGTTCGACGTACGGACCTCGCACGGAGGGCGCGGGAGGCCACCCCTGGACAAGATCTGAGGTTAGGCTAACCTAATCAATGACTTGTCCGGCGGTGTTTCCGCACGTCCGAAAGCAGCCACACCTATGTCCAACGTCAGAGCAGCCCGCCTCACTCGCCGCGGCATCCTCGCCGCCGGTGGCGCCCTCGGCCTCGGTGCCGTGCTCGCCGCCTGCGGGGACGACGACGCGAAAAGCGGTGGTTCCTCCGACAAGGAGACGACGGCCGCCAAGTCCGGCCCCTGGACCTTCAAGGACGACCGCGGGACGTCGGTGAAGCTGGACAAGGTCCCGACGGACATCGTCGCCTTCGTCGGCGTCGCCGCCGCGCTGTACGACTACGGCATCGACGTCAAGGGCGTGTTCGGCCCGACGAAGACCAAGGACGGCAAGGCCGATGTCCAGGCCGGTGACATGGACATCAGCAAGGTGACCATCCTCGGCAACACCTGGGGCCAGTTCAACATCGAGAAGTACGCGGCCCTCGCCCCCGAGGTCCTCATCACCACGATGTTCGACGGCGCCGGCACCCTCTGGTACGTCCCGGACGAGTCCAAGGACAAGATCGCCAAGCTCGCCCCGAGCGTCGGCATCTCGGCCTACGACCGCCAGTTGACCGTCCCGCTCCAGCGCGTCTGGGCCCTCGCCGAGTCGCTCGGCGCGGACATGACGGCGAGCAAGGTCACGGACGCCAAGAAGCGCTTCGAGGAGGCCTCCTCCCGGCTGCGCGCCGCCGCCAAGGCGCACCCCGACATCAAGGTGCTGGCCGGCTCGGCCGCCCAGGACCTGTTCTACGTCTCCGGCTCCAACCTCTCGGTGGACCTGGAGTACTTCAAGTCCCTCGGGGTGAACTTCGTCGAGCCGTCGGCGTCCGTGCTGAAGAAGAGCGGCGGCTGGTACGAGGACCTGAGCTGGGAGAACGTCGACAAGTACAAGGCCGACGTGATCATGATGGACGACCGCTCGGCGACCATCCAGCCGGCCGACATCACCCAGGCCACCTGGAAGAAGCTCCCCGCGGTCAAGGCCGGCCAGGTCATCGCCCGCTCCCCCGAGCCGATCTTCTCCTACGACAAGTGCGTCGCGATGGTGGAGAACCTCGCCAAGGCGCTGGAGACGGCGAAGAAGGTCAGCTGACCCCGCCCAGGCACACCCGGACAACTTCCTGAGTCTCAGGAGCTCATATGACGACGGCCGTAGCCGCCCCGTTCCGTTTCTTCTCCCTCCAGGTCGCGCGGACGAGGCGGCTCGGTCCGTCTCTGGTCCGGGTCACCTTCGCCGGCGCCGATCTGGCGCACTTCCACTCCGACGGACGCGACCAGTCCCTCTCGCTGTTCATCCCGGCCGAGGGGCGGTCCGAGCCCGCGGTGCCGATCGAGCTCGGCGAGGGCTGGTGGCAGGGCTGGCGTGAACTCCCCGACGACGTACGGGCCGTGATGCGCTCGTACACGCTCCGGGAGCTGCGCCGCGACCCGGACGAGATCGACATCGACTTCGTGCTGCACGGGGTCGAACCGGGGGCCTCCCCCACTCTCGGCTCCGCTCGAGCGGGGGGACCCCCATCCCCCGCCGGGCCCGCCTCCCGGTGGGCCTCCCGGGCCGCCGCCGGTGACCGGGTGATCCTGCTCGGCCCGGCGGTCGCCGACAACCGGGCCATTCGCTTCCGGCCGCCCGAGGACACCGATCTGGTGCTGCTCTGGGGCGACGAGACCGCCGTACCCGCGGCGACCGCCATCCTCGAATCCCTCCCCGCCGGCACCCGGGTGCGCGCCTGGCTGGAGGTGCCGCACGCCAGGGACGTCCAGGACGTGGCGACACGCGCCGACGCCGAGATCGACTGGGTGGTGGGAGGCACGGCCACGGAGGCCGTTCGCGGCGCCCGGTTCCCGTCGGCCGAGCGGCCCTACGCGTGGCTCGCCGGTGAGTCCGGGCGGGTCAGGGAGCTGCGCCGGCACTTCGTCGGGGAGCGGGGGGTGGACCGGCGGCGGGTCACCTTCGTCGGCTACTGGCGCCAGGGCCTGACGGAGGAGCAACTCCGGGCGGCCGGCGAGTAGTTACGAGGCCGAAGTGACGCCTTTCACGGGAGGGGCGACGCTTCCCCCATTATTTAGGTTAGGCTAACCTAAGTCGGAGCCATTCGCTCCCTTCCCCGCCCGGATCGTCCCCGGAGGACCCCCACATGCGCTCGCACCTGCTCAATGACCTGACCGCGGAGCACTACCGCCGCTCCGTGACCGAAGGAGTAGAGCGGGTGGCGGCCAAACTCGCCACCACCGACCGGCCGTTCACGGGTGTCACCGTCGACGCCCTCTCCCCGCTCATCGACGGCATCGACCTCGACCGGCCGCTGCACGACACCACCGCGGTCCTGGACGAGCTGGAGGACGTCTACCTCCGGGACGCCGTCTACTTCCACCACCCCCGCTACCTCGCCCATCTCAACTGCCCGGTGGTCATCCCGGCGCTGCTCGGCGAGGCGGTGCTCACCGCCGTCAACTCCTCCCTGGACACCTGGGACCAGTCGGCCGGCGGCACCCTCATCGAGCGGAAACTGATCGACTGGACGACCGCCCGCATCGGCCTCGGCGAGGCCGCCGACGGCGTGTTCACCTCGGGCGGCACCCAGTCCAACCTCCAGGCGCTGCTGCTGGCCCGGGAGGAGGCGAAGACCGACTCCCCGGCGAAACTGCGGATCTTCGCCTCCGAGGTCAGCCACTTCAGCGTGAAGAAGTCGGCGAAACTGCTCGGCCTCGGCCAGGACGCGGTGGTCTCCGTCCCCGTCGGCCAGGACAAGCGGATGCAGACCGTCGCCCTCGCCCGCGAGCTGGAACGCTGCAAGAACGACGGTCTGGTGCCCATGGCGGTCGTCGCCACCGCCGGCACCACCGACTTCGGCTCCATCGACCCGCTGCCGGAGATCGCCGAACTGTGCGAGCAGTACGGCGTCTGGATGCACGTGGACGCGGCCTACGGCTGCGGTCTGCTCGCCTCCCTCAAGCACCGGGACCGGATCGCCGGGATCGAGCGCGCCGACTCGGTCACCGTCGACTACCACAAGTCCTTCTTCCAGCCGGTCAGTTCGTCCGCCGTGCTGGTCCGGGACGCCGCGACCCTGCGCCACGCCACCTACCACGCGGAGTACCTCAACCCGCGCCGGATGGTCGAGGAGCGCATCCCCAACCAGGTCGACAAGTCCCTGCAGACCACCCGCCGCTTCGACGCACTCAAGCTGTGGATGACGCTGCGCACCATGGGCGCCGACGGCATCGGCGAACTCTTCGACGAGGTCTGCGACCTGGCCGCGGAGGGCTGGCGGCTGCTCGCCGCCGACCCCCGCTTCGACGTCGTCGTCCAGCCGTCCCTGTCCACCCTCGTCTTCCGTCACATCCCGGCGGCCGTCACCGACCCGGCCGAGATCGACCGCGCCAACCTGTACGCCCGCAAGGCCCTGTTCGCCTCCGGCGACGCGGTGGTCGCGGGCACCAAGGTGGGCGGCCGCCACTACCTCAAGTTCACCCTGCTCAACCCCGAGACCACGGCGGCCGACATCGCCGCCGTCCTCGATCTGATCGCCGGCCACGCCGAGCAGTACCTGGGAGAGTCCCTTGACCGCGCGTCCTGAAAACCCGACCAAGACCTATGACTTCGTGGGGATCGGGCTCGGGCCCTTCAACCTCGGCCTCGCCTGCCTGACCGAGCCGATCGCCGAACTGGACGGCGTCTTCCTGGACTCGAAGCCCGACTTCGAGTGGCACGCCGGCATGTTCCTGGACGGCGCCCACCTGCAGACCCCGTTCATGTCGGACCTGGTCACCCTGGCCGACCCCACCTCGCCGTACTCCTTCCTCAACTACCTGAAGGAGAAGGGCCGGCTGTACTCGTTCTACATCCGCGAGAACTTCTACCCGCTGCGGGTGGAGTACGACGACTACTGCCGCTGGGCCGCGAACAAGCTGACCAACGTCCGTTTCAGCACCACGGTGACCGACGTCCGGTACGAGGACGAGCTGTACGTCGTCGCCACGGCCGCCGGTGACACCTACCGTGCCCGCCGCCTGGTCCTGGGCACCGGCACCCCGCCGTACATCCCGGAGGCCTGCCAGGGCCTCGGCGGGGACTTCATCCACAACTCGCGGTATCTGCGGCACAAGCAGGAACTCCAGTCCAAGGAGTCGATCACGCTGGTCGGCAGCGGCCAGTCCGCCGCCGAGATCTACCACGACCTGCTCAGCGAGATCGACGTCCACGGCTACCGCCTGAACTGGGTGACCCGCTCGCCGCGCTTCTTCCCCCTCGAATACACCAAGCTCACGCTGGAGATGACCAGCCCCGAGTACATCGACTACTACCACGCCCTGCCCGAGCAGACCCGCTACCGGCTGACCGCCGAGCAGAAGGGCCTGTTCAAGGGGATCGACGGCGACCTGATCAACGAGATCTTCGACCTGCTGTACCAGAAGAACCTCGGCGGGCCGGTCCCCACCCGGCTGCTCACCAACTCCAGCCTGCACGCGGCGGCCCACGACAACGGCACCTACACCCTCTCCCTCCGCCAGGAGGAGCAGGGCAAGGACTACGAGCTGGAGACCCAGGGCCTGGTCCTGGCCACCGGCTACAGGTACACCGAGCCCGAGTTCCTCAGGCCCGTCCGGGACCGGCTGCGCTACGACTCCCGCGGCAACTTCGACGTGGCCCGCAACTACGCGATCGACGTCACCGGCCGGGGCGTCTTCCTGCAGAACGCCGGCGTCCACACCCACAGCATCACCAGCCCCGACCTGGGCATGGGCCCCTACCGGAACGCGTACATCATCCGCGAGCTGCTCGGCTCGGAGTACTACCCGGTGGAGAAGACCATCGCCTTCCAGGAGTTCGCCATATGAGCGCCACCGCCACCCTGACCTTCACCTTCCGGTCCCTCGACCCGCTCAAGGACGCCGAGCTGCTGCACCGCTGGGTGACGCACCCCAAGGCGGCCTACTGGATGATGCAGGACGCGAGACTGGAGGACGTCGAGCGGGCGTACATGGAGATCGCCGCCGACGAGCACCACCACGCGCTGCTGGGGCTCGGCGAGGACGGTGAGCCCGCCTTCCTCATGGAGCGGTACGACCCCGCCCACCGCGAGCTGGTCGGGCTGTACGAGCCCGAGCCGGGGGACGTCGGGATGCACTTCCTGACGCCGGCCACCGGCACGCCCGTACACGGGTTCACCAGGGCCGTCATCACCGCCGTGGTCGCGCATCTCTTCGAGGATCCGGCGGCCCGCCGGATCGTCGTCGAGCCGGACGTGCGCAACACGGCCGTGCACGCGCTGAACGAGGCCGTCGGGTTCGTGCCCGTGGGCGAGATCCAGAAGCCGGAGAAGAAGGCGTTGCTGAGCTTCTGCACCCGGGAGCGGTTCGCGAAGGCGGTGGCCGTATGACCCTCGCGGACGCGGTCGCCCATCTCTCCCCCGAGCGCTGGGAGAAGGCCAACCGGCTCCTGATACGCAAGGCGCTCGCCGAGTTCGCCCACGAGCGCCTGATCACCCCGGAGCAGGACGGCCAGTCGTATGTCGTCCGCAGCGACGACGGGCTCACCCGGTACCGCTTCACCGCCGTCCGCCGGGCCCTGGACCACTGGCAGGTGGACGCCGACTCCATCAACCGGGTCCGCGACGGCGCCGCACTCCCGCTCGCCGCCCTCGACTTCTTCATCGAGCTGAAGGACTCGCTGGGCCTGAGCGAGGAGATCCTGCCGGTCTACCTGGAGGAGATCTCCTCCACCCTCTCCGGCACCTGCTACAAGCTCACCAAGCCGCAGATCCCGGCCGCCGAGCTGGCACGGGCCGGCTTCCAGGCGATCGAGACCGGGATGACCGAGGGCCACCCCTGCTTCGTCGCCAACAACGGCCGGCTCGGCTTCGGCGTCCACGAGTACCTCTCGTACGCCCCCGAGACCGCGAGCCCGGTCCGGCTGGTCTGGCTGGCGGCGCACACCTCGCGTGCCGCGTTCACGGCGGGCGTCGGCATCGAGTACGAGTCCTTCGTACGCGACGAGCTGGGCGAGGAGACCGTGGAGCGCTTCCACGGCGTCCTGCGCGACCAGGGCCTGGACCCCGCCGACTACCTGTTCATCCCGGTCCACCCCTGGCAGTGGTGGAACAAGCTCACCGTCACCTTCGCCGCCGAGGTCGCGCGCGGTCACCTGGTGTGCCTGGGCGAGGGCGACGACGAGTACCTGGCCCAGCAGTCCATCCGGACCTTCTTCAACAGCACCCACCCCGAGAAGCACTACGTCAAGACCGCCCTGTCGGTCATCAACATGGGCTTCATGCGGGGGCTTTCGGCCGCCTACATGGAGGCCACCCCGGCGATCAACGACTGGCTGGCCCAGCTCATCGACAACGACCCGGTGCTCAAGTCCACCGGCCTGTCGATCATCCGGGAGCGGGCGGCGGTGGGCTACCGGCACCTGGAGTACGAGCGGGCGACCGACCGCTACTCGCCGTACCGGAAGATGCTGGCCGCGCTCTGGCGGGAGAGCCCGGTGCCGTCCCTCCAGGAGGGCGAGTCGCTCGCGACGATGGCCTCCCTGGTCCACGTGGACCACGAGGGCGCGTCCCTCGCGGCCGCGCTGATCGAGCGGAGCGGACTGACCCCGAAGGACTGGCTGCGGGCCTATCTGAAGGCCTACTTCACCCCGCTCCTGCACAGCTTCTACGCCTACGACCTGGTGTTCATGCCGCACGGCGAGAACGTCATCCTGGTCCTGAAGGACGGCGTGGTGCAGCGGGCGGTCTACAAGGACATCGCCGAGGAGATCGCGGTCATGGACCCGGACGCGGTGCTGCCGCCGGCGGTCGAGCGGCTGCGCGTCGAGGTTCCCGAGGACAAGAAGCTGCTGTCGATCTTCACGGACGTCTTCGACTGCTTCTTCCGCTTCCTCGCCGCGAATCTCGCGGCCGAAGGGGTCCTGACGGAGGACGACTTCTGGCGGACGGTCGCCGAGGTCACCCGCGCGTACCAGGAGTCGGCGCCCGAACTCGCCGACAGGTTCGCGCAGTACGACATGTTCGCGCCCGAGTTCGCGCTGTCCTGCCTCAACCGGCTCCAGCTGCGCGACAACAAGCAGATGGTGGACCTGGCGGACCCGTCGAGCGCCCTCCAGCTGGTCGGAACCCTGAAAAATCCCGTCGCGGGGTTCTGATCCAGGCCGACGGGCTCCCCCGAGTACGGTCCTCGGGGGAGCCCGTCGGTCTTTCCGGTTCAGCCTACTTCGCAGGCCAGGGCACCTGCGGCGAGCGGTAGTAGCCGATGCCGAGGGCGTCCCAGCGGGGCGCCTGCGCGGCGAGCCGCACCTTGTAGGCGTCCCAGTCGTGCGTGGACGCCGGCGACCAGCCCAGCTCCGCCACCCCCGGCAGCCGCGGGAAGGCCATGTAGTCGATGTCGGCGCCGGTCACGAGGGTCTCGGACCACAGCGGCGCCTCGACCCCCCGGACCGCCGAACCCGGCACGCCCGCCAGGTAGTTGCCCGGATCCCAGTCGTACGAGCGCTTCACCTCCACCAGACCGGCCCAGTCCTGGCCGAGCGGGGTGTCCTCGGTGTACTTCATGTCGAGGTAGACCCGGTCGGCGGGCGACAGGATCAGCCCGGTGCCGTTCTGGGCGGCCTTGGCCACCTGGGCCTTCTCGTCCGCGCCGGTGTCGTCCAGCCCCCAGTACTGGGCGATCGCCCCCGGTACCGGATGCGCGCCGGTCAGCTGGTGCCAGCCGATCACCGTCTTGCCGTACTTCGCGACGATCGGCTGCACCCGGTCCATGAACGCCACGTAGTCCTCGTGGCTGGTGGAGTGCGCCTCGTCGCCGCCGATGTGGAGATAGCGGCCCGGGGTGAGGGCGGCCAGCTCGCGGATGACGTCGTCCACGAAGTCGTACGTCACCTGCTTCGACACGCACAGCGAGCTGAAGCCGACGTCCGTGCCGGTGTACAGCGGCGGTGCGGTGCCGTCGCAGTTGAGGTCGGCGTAGGAGGCGAGGGCCGCGTTGGTGTGGCCGGGCATGTCGATCTCGGGGACGACTTCGAGGTAGCGGGAGGCCGCGTACCGGACGATCTCCTCGTACTGGGCCTTGGTGTAGTGGCCGCCTGGGCCGCCGCCGACCTGGGTGGAGCCGCCGTAGGTCGCCAGACGCGGCCAGGAGTCGATGGCGATGCGCCAGCCCTGGTCGTCGCTGAGATGCAGATGCAGTTCGTTGATCTTGTAGAGGGCCAGCTCGTCGATGTACCGCTTGACCTGGGCCACGGTGAAGAAGTGCCGGGAGACGTCGAGCATCGCGCCCCGGTAGGCGTAGCGCGGGCGGTCGGTGATGGTGCCGCCCGCGACCAGCCAGGGGCCGGGCTGCGCGGTGTCCTTCTCGACGGCCGCCGGGAGCAGCTGACGCAGGGTCTGGACGCCGTGGAAGAGGCCGGCGGGTTCGGCGGCGGTGATGGTGACGCCGTCGCGGCCGCTGTCGAGGCGGTACCCCTCGGCGCCGAACGGGCCCTTGGCGAGGCGGAGTCGGATACCCGAGGTGCCGTGCGTGGTCAGGGGCAGCCGGTAGCCGGTGGACGGCCGGAGCAGGTCCGCGAGGTACTCGGCGACCCGGCGGGCCTCCCGGGAGCCGTCGACGCGGATGGCGGTGTCACGGGTGATGCGGTACGGCGCTCCGGCCGCCCTGACCGAGGCGGGCGCCGGGACGACCCGGTCGAGCGGGGCCGGGGCGGGCTCCGGTGTGGCCGGGGTGGCGCCGACCGTGAAGGCGCCGGCCGCCGCGACCAGCAGCAGGGACCCGAGGACGCGGGCCATGCGGGGAGTACGGGGAGTCGTTCCGTGGTGCCGTCTCACATGCGCTCCCATCGAAGAACTCTGTGCGGAGGACTTGCAGAGGACTCGGCTGAGGATGCACCACCGACCGGGATTGGTCGAGACCACCCGGCCGTTCTTCCGGTGGAACAATCCCCCCATGGCGGAAATCATCCAGAAGGACGCCACCTGGGCCTTCGACGGAGACGCTTTACGGCTGACTCCCGGGCGGGACAGGAACGTCAGTGTGCTGCGCCGGACGCTGGGTGAACTGGCCGTCCCACTGGCCGCGTTGGCGGCGGTCTCGTTCGAGCAGGGCCGCAGGTCGGGGCGGTTGAGGCTGCGGCTGCGGGACGGCGCCGATCCGCTGCTGCACGCCACCGGCGGCCGTCTCGCCGAGACCCACGACCCCTATCAGCTGACCGTGGAGCCGGACCGGTACGGCGTCGCCGAGTACTTCACGGACCAGGTGCGCGACGCGCTGCTGCTGGAGCAGGTCCCGGGCACGCCGGTGACCGGGTATCTGCTGCCGGGTCCGCAGCTGCCGCTGTCGGTCTCCGCCGGGGACGGCACGGCCGGCTTCGACGGCGAGCGGGTGCGGCTCGAGTGGAACTGGAAGGCGGAGGACGTGAAGGCCGCCGCCGGTCCCCGCACGCTGGCCCTGGCGGACATCCTGGCCGTGGAGTGGCAGCCGTCCGCCGGACTGGAGAACGGCCATCTGCGGTTCCGGGTGCGCGGTGCGCCGGCCACGGCGCGGGCCAAGTACGACCCCAACGCGGTGGAGCTGTGGGGGTTCAAGCGGGACCCGCTGATGGCGCTGGTCGCGGCGGCCGTGCAGGCGCGGCTGCCGCATCCGTCGGCGGCCGTACCCGAGGTGCCCCGGGTGGCCGAGGAGCCCGGGGCCGATCACGACGCGCTGCTGCGCCGGCTGCGCGAGCTGGGTGAGCTGCGTCGCGAGGGCGTGCTCACGGACGAGGAGTTCGCGATGGCCAAACAGGCGGTGCTGAAGAGGATGTGAAGCCGAAGAGCCCGCGAAGAAGGACGGAGCGGGTGATCCTCATACGGCCCGAGTACCACCCGCCCCTTCCCACCGGTGTTACTTGGCCTTGCGCGCCACCGTGAAGTGGTCGACGCGGTTGCCGGTCTCGGCGATGCCGCTCACCGTCAGCGTGGTGGTCCGGCCCGGCGACGCGGGCTGCACGTCCACGCGCAGGAACGAGTAGTTGAGGTAGCGCACGCGCGACCAGGAGACCGTCTCGTTCTGCTTGCCGCCCTTGACGTTGACGAACGCCGACACCGTGTCGACGTCGGCCACGTGGCCCTCGTACGAGTCCGGGGCGGAGAAGGCGTACAGGCTGCGGCCGGCCGCGCCCGCCGTCACGTAGACCACGCCCTCCGTCTCCGGGTACGCGGTGCCGCCGATCGGGAGCTTCTTGACGACCGCGTTGTTCTTGATGACGTCGGTGCGCTCGTACTGGTGGTTGTGGCCGTTGATGACCAGGTCCACGGTGTACTTCTCGAACAGCGGCACCCACTCCTGGCGCACTCCCCCCTCCGAGGAGTGCGCCGTGGAGGTGCAGTACGCGCAGTGGTGGAAGAAGATGACGATGAAGTCGACGTCCTTGGACGCCCGGAACTTCTTGAGCTGGCCCTCCAGCCACTTCGTCTGCGTGCCGCCCGAGATGCCGAGGTTGGCCGGGATCTCGAAGGACACGTCGTTGGCGTCGAGCGAGATGACCGCCGTGTTGCCGTAGACGAAGGAGTAGACGCCGGGCAGGTTCTTCCTGTCCGGGCCGTTGTCGGGAAGGTTCCAGCGGGCGTCCTCGCCGCCGTAGCCGTTGGGCGAGTACCAGGCCTCCATGTCGTGGTTGCCGTAGGCCGGCATCCACGGGACGGACTTGGCGACGGACTCGGTCTGGGCGAGGAACTGGTCCCAGACCCGCGAGTCGAAGCCCGCGTCGGCGGTCTGGCCCGCACCGGCCGGGTCGGCGTAGCAGATGTCGCCGGCGTGCAGGTGGAAGGACGGGTTCTGGCCGAGCAGCAGGCTGTTGTTGGCCAGGCCGTGGTAGCCGACGCCCTCGTCGCCGAAGGCCGTGAAGGTGAACGGCTCCTTGTGCGAGGGGGCGGTGGTGAAGGTGCCGATGGTGCCGGCGAACTGCGGCGAGGCCGGGTCGAAACCGTCGTGGCCGACGCCGTAGAAGTACGTGCGGCCCGGCTTGAGGTGGGTCAGCTTCGCGTGCACGTAGTACTGGGTGTGGTCGCCGCTGGCGCCCACCCCGGCCGGCGTGTAAAGGGTGCGGACCTCGGCGTCGATCTTGACGGAGAGGTGCGAGGCGTGGGTGCCGATCCGCACGAAGGGCTTCTTCACGGCGACGGGAACCTGCCAGGAGATCGTGATCTCCGTGCGCGGGTCGTTGCCGAAGGCGAGGTGCCGCCCGAAGGGGGCGACGAGGGCGCCGTCGACGTGCTGGGTGGCGGGAGCCGTCGACTGGGTGGGCACGGCGGCCTGGGCGGTGCCGCCCAGCACGAACTGGCCACCCGTGACGGCGCCCAGCGTGACGGCGCCGCCTCTGATCATCGAGCGCCGGGAGAATTTGGCGCGGAGGTACTCGTGCTGCTCGGCCATGCTCATGCGCTCGGCCAGCTTCTCGGGTACGCCCATACGAGGAATGTCCATGGCGTCTGAAACTCGTCTCCACAAGCAACGTGGCGCAAGACACAGGATGGACAGGCTACGAACAGAACCCCATAAGAGATTCAACAGGCCGTTGCCCGGAATCGGGCAGGATTCTTGCTAAACCGCCATCCCGTACTCCAGGATCTACGGGTGCACGACGAACTTGTTGATCATCTGACGCGGTCCACGCCCCTGAGCCGGGGCGAGGCGCTGCGGGTGATACAGGACGTGCTCGCCTACTTCGACGAGACGGCCGGGGACTTCGTCCGGCGCCGCCACCGCGAACTGCAGGCAGAAGGCCTGGTGAACGCGGAGATCTTCGAACGGATCGAGGCGGATCTGAAGTACAGGGCGGTCGCCCCGCCGGAGCTCACCCTCCGGCAGCTGCGCCGCATGGTCTACGGCTGAGGAATACGGAACACCCATATATGTGCGGAATTGTCGGATACATCGGTAAGCGTGACGTGGCCCCTCTCCTCCTGGAGGGTCTGCAGCGGCTGGAATACCGCGGCTACGACTCGGCGGGCATCGTCGTCACCTCCCCGAAGACGGCCGGCCTGAAGATGGTCAAGGCCAAGGGCCGGGTCCGGGACCTGGAGGCCAAGGTCCCGGCGCGCTTCAAGGGCACCGCCGGTATCGCCCACACCCGCTGGGCCACCCACGGCGCGCCCTCCGACGTGAACGCCCACCCGCACATGTCCGCCGACCAGAAGGTCGCCCTCGTCCACAACGGCATCATCGACAACGCCGCCGACCTGCGCCGCAAGCTGGAGGCGGACGGCGTCGAGTTCCTCTCCGAGACCGACACCGAGGTCCTCGTCCACCTCATCGCCCGCTCCCAGGCGGAGACCCTGGAGGAGCGGGTCCGCCAGGCGCTGCACCTGATCGAGGGCACCTACGGCATCGCCGTGATGCACGCCGACTTCCCCGAGCGCATCGTGGTGGCCCGCAACGGCTCCCCGGTCGTCCTCGGCATCGGCGACAAGGAGATGTTCGTCGCCTCCGACATCGCGGCCCTGGTCACCCACACCCGTCAGATAGTGACTCTGGACGACGGCGAGATGGCCACCCTCAAGGCCGACGACTTCCGGACCTACACCACCGAGGGCACCCGCACGACCGCCGAGCCGACCACCGTGGAGTGGGAGGCCGAGTCGTACGACATGGGCGGCCACGACACCTACATGCACAAGGAGATCTCCGAGCAGCCCGACGCGGTCGACCGCGTGCTGCGCGGCCGGATCGACGACCGCTTCTCCACCGTGCACCTCGGCGGCCTCAACCTGGACGCCCGGGACGCGCGTGCCGTGCGCCGGGTGAAGATCCTCGGCTGCGGCACCTCGTACCACGCGGGCATGATCGGCGCCCAGATGATCGAGGAACTTGCCCGGATCCCCGCGGACGCCGAGCCGGCCTCCGAGTTCCGCTACCGCAACCCGGTCGTCGACCCCGACACCCTGTACATCGCGGTCTCCCAGTCCGGTGAGACGTACGACGTGCTCGCCGCCGTCCAGGAGCTGAAGCGCAAGGGCGCGCGGGTGCTCGGCGTGGTGAACGTGGTCGGCTCGGCGATCGCCCGCGAGGCGGACGGCGGCATGTACGTGCACGCCGGGCCGGAGGTCTGCGTGGTCTCGACGAAGTGCTTCACCAACACGACGGTCGCGTTCGCGTTGCTGGCGCTGCACCTGGGGCGCATCCGTGACCTCTCCGTCCGCGACGGCAAGCGGATCATCGACGGTCTGCGCAAGCTGCCGGCCCAGATCTCGGAGATCCTCGCCCAGGAGGCGGAGATCGAGAAGCTGGCCGCGGAGTACGCCGACGCCCGCTCGATGCTCTTCATCGGCCGCGTCCGGGGCTACCCGGTGGCCCGCGAGGCGTCCCTGAAGCTCAAGGAGGTCTCCTACATCCACGCGGAGGCCTACCCGGCGTCCGAGCTGAAGCACGGCCCGCTGGCCCTGATCGAGCCGGCGCTCCCCACGGTGGCGATCGTCCCCGACGACGACCTCCTGGAGAAGAACCGCGCGGCCCTGGAGGAGATCAAGGCCCGCAGCGGCAAGATCCTGGCGGTGGCCCACCAGCCCCAGGAGAAGGCGGACCGCACGATCGTCGTCCCGAAGAACGAGGACGAACTCGACCCCATCCTGATGGGCATCCCCCTCCAACTCCTCGCGTACCACACGGCGAAGGCCCTGGGCCGCGACATCGACAAGCCGCGGAACCTGGCGAAGTCCGTGACGGTGGAGTAGCACCGTTCAGTTGTGCGGACCGACAAAACCGAACGGACCCCCACGTGTGCCGTCAGGCCACGAAGGGGTCCGCTCATTGGATCGCCGGGGACGCCCAACTCCCCGGCGTCGGCTGCCATATCAGCCGGTGGCCGTCACCCCCCGGCCGGCAGCCCGCCTCGGAAGGACCGTCGGCCAGTGCGCGAGCGCGGCCGTCGCGGCGTACCAGGCCACCGCCCCCGCCGCCACGGCGACCCAGCCGCCCACCTTGACCAGCGAGGAGCTGTCGGCGAAGTTCGCGACAGCGAGCACCAGCGTCGACAGGAACAGCAGCGCGTGCATGCCCTGTCCGAGCGTGTCGCCGCCCGCGAGGGTCAACGACAGTGCCACGAGGGCGAAGAGGAGCAGGAAGAGCCCCGCCGCGTTGGCCGAGGCGTTGGAGCCGGACGAGACGGCCCAGGTGAACCAGAGGGCACCGAGGGTCACATAGCCCGTGCCGTTGACGGTGTCACGGTCACGGAAGGCCAGCAGGCCGACGAGGAAGAGGGCGACTCCGCCCACATAGTGGGCGACTGACACGGCGTCGGACGTGGTGACGTCGTCGATCACGCCGGTGGTGCCGATGCCGAACGCCAACAGGGTGATCCCCAGGGCGAGTCGGCCGGCCACGGTAGTGGTTCCGCTTCCCGCAGAGACGTCATTGTCCACGGCGGGCTCCCTTCATACTTCGTGCAGTTGTGCGCGGTGACCGATATATGCCCTTCACAAGGGCACAAACACCTCTACGCGCGAGTAGATTTACGCACGGCACAAAGGGAGCCCGGCCTTACCCACGGCGCATCTCACCTGGGAGAACCCGGAGTTACGGAATGACAACGACGGGCCGCTTGGCCCGCTTGGCGAGTCTGCCCGCGACGGAGCCGAAGATCCGCCCGACGATCCCGTGGGTCGACCCCACGACGATCGCGTCGGCCTCGTACTCCTGCCCCACCTCTTCGAGTTCGTGGCAGATGTCTCCGCCGCGCTCGACGAGGATCCAGGGCACCTCGGACAGGTAGTCGGCGCAGGCGAGTTCGAGACCGAGCACCTCGGTGCGGTGGTCCGGCACGTCGACGAAGACGGGTGGCTCGCAGCCGGCCCACACGGTGGTCGGCAGTCGGTTGGCGACGTGGACGATGATCAGCCCCGCGCGGGAGCGATGTGCCATCCCGATCGCATAGGCGAGGGCGCGCTCACTGGAGGTGGAACCGTCGAAGCCGACGACCACTCCGTGTTTGAAGGCGGGATCGCAGGAAGGGCGTGGTTCTTCCGCCGCCAGCGCATCGGCCGCCGTGGGGTCGGCGACCGGCCGCTTGCGGTCCGCTGGATCGAAGAATTCGTGACCGGCCATGGCTGTCTCGGCGTTGTGATCCTTTGTGGGAGGGGACGACAGTGTGCGGCGGAGCTGTGTCCGGGAAACATCTTCCCAACCCCATACCCCCAAGGGTACGGCGGCACGCCTCCTCAGCCCAGATCCCGCGCACGCTCCGTAGGGGACCTTCCCCGGAGTCGGTTAGGAGTTCCAGGGAGCATGCACGAGCCGCGCCCGTAACGCAATGGTTGCTGCCCCGTACAGGCGGTTTGCACAGGATTCGGACAGGAGCGGGGTCCACGCACGGTGACCGACCGCTCGAACACGCGTTGAACCCGGCGGCAGCACCACCAGGGAGCCGCGGCAGAAGCACACCGCCCGGGAGACCAGGGAGATACGCACATGTCCGGACCGCGCCCGAAACCCGACCCGCACCCCACCCAGGACACCGCGGGCGACGTCGTCCGCTGGGCCGCGTTCTCCTGTGTCCTCGTGCCCGTGGTGCTCCTCTGGTACGGCACCTCGCCGGCCGGTGCCGGCGGCACCGGCCTCGGCCTGGCCGCCGTCACCGCCGCGTGCCGGTACCTGCTGCGCCGCTCGGAGCACGGGACGGCGCCCCGCGGAAAACCTCACGGAAAACCCCACGGATCACCCCACCGGGCGCCCCACCGGGCCCCGCACCGGGCGCCGCATCGGGCCCCCCGTGGAGCGGTCCGGGGAGGCGGACGTCACACTAGGGGCAGTACACCGGTCGACTGACCGGTTTCCGCGCACGGGAACGCTTCTTTTCAGCCAACTTCCCGACCCTGTGCAAGAGGGGCCCCGACCACCCCCCAACCCCCGTTCCACCTGCACGGAAAGGGTCCGGGGGACCCCGTGCACCCTACGCGGTTTGGCCACTGCCACGAGGCGTACTTCCCTGCACGGCCCGTGAGTGCAACGCTTCGTGATCGAATGCTTCACGCCAAGTTGTCATGTCGACAATCTGCGGCGTGTCGAACTGGTCAACGCGAGACTGCGGGAACCAGTAGATTCGATCTTGACGTCTTACGGCGGGGGACTCGTGCAGGACCGAGGGGAAACGTGCAGGAGCGACACAACCGAGGAGCCGCGACCACCGAGGGGGGCTTAGCAGTATGAGCCACGACTCCACTGCCGCGCCGGAAGCCGCGGCTCGGAAACTCTCCGGGCGACGCCGCAAGGAGATCGTCGCGGTGCTGCTGTTCAGCGGCGGGCCCATCTTCGAGAGTTCCATACCGCTGTCGGTGTTCGGGATAGACCGCCAGGACGCCGGCGTACCGCGCTACCGACTACTGGTGTGCGGAGGCGAGGAAGGCCCGCTGCGGACCACAGGGGGCCTGGAACTCACCGCGCCACATGGCCTGGAGGCGATCTCACGCGCAGGCACGGTCGTCGTACCGGCCTGGCGATCGATCACCGCGCCACCGCCCGAAGAGGCACTGGACGCGCTGCGCCGCGCCCATGAAGAAGGGGCCCGCATAGTCGGGCTGTGCACCGGCGCGTTCGTACTGGCCGCCGCCGGACTGCTGGACGGGCGCCCGGCCACCACCCACTGGATGTACGCGCCGACGCTGGCCAAGCGCTATCCGTCGGTGCACGTCGACCCACGCGAACTCTTCGTGGACGACGGCGACGTCCTGACGTCCGCCGGTACGGCGGCCGGAATCGACCTCTGTCTCCACATCGTGCGGACGGACCACGGCAACGAGGCGGCCGGTGCGCTCGCCCGCCGTCTGGTGGTCCCGCCGCGCCGCTCGGGCGGTCAGGAGCGCTACCTCGATCGATCTTTACCAGAGGAGATCGGCGCCGACCCGCTCGCCGAGGTCGTCGCCTGGGCGCTGGAGCACCTCCACGAGCAGTTCGACGTGGAGACGCTGGCGGCACGCGCGTACATGAGCCGCCGGACCTTCGACCGCCGATTCCGCTCACTGACGGGCAGTGCCCCGCTGCAGTGGCTGATCACGCAACGGGTCCTCCAGGCGCAGCGTCTCCTGGAGACGTCCGACTACTCGGTGGACGAGGTGGCGGGCCGCTGTGGCTTCCGCTCCCCCGTCGCTCTGCGCGGTCACTTCCGCCGCCAGCTGGGCTCGTCCCCGGCTGCGTACCGGGCGGCGTACCGGGCGAGGCGGCCGCAGTCCGAGCGTGCCGACACGCCGGAACCGGCACCGCTGCCACCGACGGGCCCGCTGACGGTCCAGTACCCCGAGGGGGTACTCCCGATGCAGACCCGCAGGACAGCGGCGGTAGGCCTCTCGGCCAGCCTGCCGGGCCCCCGCACGGGAAGCTGACGCACCCGACCCCTGCCCACCCGACCACCTCGGGTCGGCAGGGGTCCCTGCTTCCACCCACCACCTGACCCGGTGGGACAAGGAGGCGAGGCCGAGGACAACGGCATCCAGCCACCCACTCCGCCCGTCCGGCGATCGAGGACGAGGCCGTCCGGGCCGAAGCGGGGCCTGCCGGCGAAAGCCCCGGAAGGCGGCGGCACCGACCGTGGGGGCCACAAAGGGGGACGTCAGCTTTAGGGTGGTCGCATGAACGATCGCATGGTGTGGATCGACTGCGAGATGACCGGCCTCTCGCTGTCCGACGACGCGCTCATCGAGGTGGCCGCACTGGTCACCGACTCCGAGCTGAACGTGCTCGGCGAAGGCGTGGACATCGTCATCCGTCCGCCGGCCAAGGCACTGGAGACGATGCCGGAGGTGGTGCGCCAGATGCACACCTCGTCCGGCCTCCTCGACGAGCTGGCCGGCGGCACAACGCTGACCGAAGCCGAGGAGCAGGTCCTGGCCTATGTCCGGGAGCACGTGAAGGAACCCGGCAAGGCCCCGCTGTGCGGCAACTCCGTCGGCACCGACCGCGGCTTCCTGTCCCGGGACATGCCGGACCTGGAGGGATACCTCCACTACCGGATCGTCGACGTGTCCAGCGTGAAGGAGCTGGCCCGGCGCTGGTATCCGCGGGCGTACTTCAACAGCCCGGAGAAGAACGGCAACCACCGCGCCCTCGCCGACATCCGCGAGTCCATCGCCGAACTGCGCTACTACCGCGAGGCCATCTTCGTACCGCAGCCCGGCCCGGACTCGGACACCGCGCGGACGATCGCCGCCCGCCACGTCCTGCCTGCGGAATAGGCGTTCGGGAGGCCCCCGCGGGCACTCCCGTAAAGCCGTGCGCGAGCACCCCTTCGGACCCTGTACACTTTTTCTCGGCCGGTCGGAGAAACCACAGAATCACCGCCGGTCGTGGTGGGTGTAGCTCAGCTGGTAGAGCACCTGGTTGTGGTCCAGGATGTCGCGGGTTCGAGTCCCGTCACTCACCCTCACCGACCAAGGGTCGGCCTGCGGAAGCAGGCCGACCTTTGGCGTTTCCGGTCCTCGGTGGCCGACGGGGTCGTCCGGAGACCTGATGACGCGTCGCCGTCACCACGTGAAGACACGCGAGAACCACGGCCGCGCGGACGACGGCCAGGGCGACCGGCACACAGCCCGGCGTCCCGCGGTTCCGGCGATCGTCGCCCAGCCCGGCTGTCTCGCCCCGAACCGCCGGCGGCCCGTGGGCAAGGGCGTGATCGTCGGGACGAGATCCTAGGAGGAGGCGCGGGTCACCAGTTCCGTCGGCAGTACCGCGTGCCGGCGCTCCAGGCCCCGGGACACGGCCGGGCGGCGGTCGGCGATCTCCGCGAGGAGCAGGTCGATCATCGCGCGGCCCATCTCCACGATGGGCTGGCGGACGCTGGTGAGCGGCGGGTCCATGTGGCGGGCGATGGCCGAGTCGTCGTACCCGACCAGCGCCACGTCGTCGGGGATGCGGCGGCCCAGCTCGCGCAGCACCTGACGGGCGCCGGCCGCCATCACGTCCGAGCCGGCGAAGACGGCGTCCAGGTCGGGGCGCCGCTCCAGCAGCAGGGACATGGCCCGGCGGCCGCCCTCCTCGGTGAAGTCACCGGCGATGACGAGGAGTTCGTCCACCTCGCGGCCCGCGTCCCGCAGGGCGTCACGGTAGCCGTCCACGCGGCGCTGGGCGCCGTACACGTCCAGGCGGCCGGTGATGTGCGCGATCGTCCGGCGGCCGCCGGCCAGCAGGTGCTCGACCGCCGAGCGCCCGCCGCCGTAGTTGTCGGAGTCGACCGAGGTCAGCGTCTCGGCGGCGGAGCGCGGGCCGCTGATCACGGCGGGGATCTCCAGCTGGGCGAGGAGATCGGGCAGTGGGTCGTCGGCGTGGACGGACACCAGCAGGACGCCGTCCACCCGGTGGGCGGCGAGGTACTGGGCGAGCCGTTCCCGCTCCCGGTCGCTGCCCGCGAAGATCAGCAGCAACTGCATCTCGGTCTCGGAGAGTTCGGCGCCGACACCGCGGAGCATGTCCGAGAAGTACGGTTCCGCGAAGAAGCGGGTCTCCGGCTCGGGGACCACCAGGGCGATGGCGTCGGTGCGGTTGGCCGCGAGGGCCCGGGCGGCGGTGTTCGGAACATAACCGAGTTCGGCGACCGCGGCCTCGACGGCGGCCCGGGTGGCGTCGCTGACCCGGGGCGAGCCGTTGATCACCCGCGACACGGTTCCCCGCCCCACCCCGGCCCGGGCGGCGACTTCTTCGAGGGTGGGCCGACCACCACTACGCCCCCGCGCTCCGTGGCTTGCCATGGGCTCCGCCCTTCTTGCCGCATTCTCGTTGCCGGCCTGGAATGTAACAGCCTCGACTTTCGGGATGACCTCCACCGGGGGCTGCCGTCTTCCCTGCTCCCGCTTCGGCCCGAACGCCCTCGACGCACAACACCGGGCGGGCCGGGTCCGGGTGACGACCGGCCGCCGGGCTTTTGCCGGCCCGTGCCCCGAGGGCCCTCCAACCGCCGTTAGCTAACAGCCGGATAACCGAACACATCCCTCCGCGTCCGCTCCCTTGACACCCCGGCCCGAACCGACGACCCTTCAACACATCACTGGTGGGAGCGCTCCCACAGTACCTGACACATACACATCCCGCACGTTCCCCGCCCGAGCCGCAGCGAGAAACACACGGGCCCAACAATGCAGTTGGCCGGGGGGTCGGCACGTCAGGGCAACAGGAGGACGTAATGCGAGCACGTACCCGAACCGCCTCCCGCAAGGCGGTCGTCCTGGCGGCCGTCGTGTCGCTGGGAGGAGCGTTGCTGGCCGGCTGTGCCGACGACAGCGGTGGCGGCAGTGACGGCACCAGCGGCGGTGGCAAGGGCAAGACGACGATCACGCTCGGCCTGTTCGGCACGTTCGGCTTCAAGGAGGCCGGGCTCTACAAGGAGTACGAGAAGCTCCACCCGAACATCGTCATCAAGGACACCTCGGTCGAGCAGAACGCGAACTACTACCCGGCGCTCGTCAACCACCTGACCACCAACAGCGGCCTGATGGACGTCCAGGCCGTCGAAGTCAGCAACATCGCCGAGGTCACCAGCACGTTCGCGGACAAGCTGGAGGACCTGTCCAAGGTCAGCGGCGTCTCGGAGAGCAACTGGCTGGACTGGAAGTGGAAGCAGGCCACGACCAGCGGTGGCCAGACCATCGGGCTCGGCACCGACGTCGGTCCGCTCGGCATCTGCTACCGCAAGGACCTCTTCCAGAAGGCCGGCCTGCCCACCGACCGCGACGCGGTCAGCAAGCTCTGGGCGGGCAGCTGGGACAAGTTCGTCCAGGTCGGCGAGAACTACAAGAAGAAGGCGCCCTCCGGAACCACCTTCATGGACTCCCCCGGTGGCCTCCTGAACGCGATCCTGTCCAGTGAGAGCAGCAAGTTCTACGACTCCTCCGGCAAGATCATCTACAAGACGAACCCGGCCGTGAAGACCGCGTTCGACCAGACCGCGAAGGCCGCACAGGAGGGACTGGTCCAGGCGCAGACCCAGTTCCAGCCGTCCTGGAACAGCACGATCGCCAACAACAAGTTCGCGGCGATGTCCTGCCCGCCGTGGATGCTCGGCTACATCAAGGGCCAGTCGAAGGCGGACGCGGCCGGCAAGTGGGACGTGGCCCAGGCGCCGAAGGCCGGCAACTGGGGCGGGTCCTTCCTGACCGTGCCCAAGAGCGGCAAGAACGTCGCGGAGGCCGAGAAGCTGGTCGCCTGGCTGACCGCACCCGAACAGCAGGCCAAGCTCTTCAGCGTGCAGGGCTCCTTCCCGAGCGCGCCGTCGACGTACACCTCGGCGGCGGTGACCGGCGCCAAGAACGACATGACCGGTGACGCCCCGATCGGCACGATCTTCGCCGAGGCCGCCAAGAGCAGCCCGGTGCAGGTCATCGGCCCGAAGGACCAGATCATCCAGGACGGTCTGGCCAACAACGGCGTCGTCCTCGTCACCAAGGGCAAGTCGCCCGAGGAAGCCTGGAACACGGCCGTCAAGACCATCGACAACAGCCTGGACAAGTGACCGCCATGGCCACCCGGCACGACACCGCCGCGCCCCTCGCAGAGGAGGGGGGCGCGGCCCCGGCCCGCCCGCCCGCCGTTCCATCCGAGGCGGAGCGGCGGCGCCGCGCCCGTCTCTCACGCCGCTGGCAGCGGGACATCAAGTGGAGCCCGTACGGCTTCGTCTCGCCGTTCTTCCTGCTCTTCGTCGCCTTCGGGCTCTTCCCGCTGATCTACACGGGTTGGGCCTCGCTGCACACGGTCGAGCTGACCGCGCCCACCGACATGCAGTGGGCGGGGCTGCACAACTACACCCGCATCTTCGGCGACGACTTCTTCTGGAACGCGGCCAAGAACACCCTGACCATCGGGATCATCTCGACGGTTCCGCAGTTGCTGATGGCGATGGGGCTCGCCCACATCCTCAACTACAGGCTGCGTGCCTCGATCTTCTACCGGGTCGTGATGCTGGCGCCGTACGCCACGTCGATCGCGGCCGCCTCCCTGGTCTTCGTGCTGCTGTTCGGCCGGGACTACGGCATGATCAACTGGGCGCTGCACTTCTTCGGCGTCGGCAACATCGACTGGCAGAACGACAAGTGGCCGTCCCAGATAGCGGTGTCGACGATCGTGATCTGGCGCTGGACCGGGTACAACGCGCTGATCTACCTGGCCGCGATGCAGGCGATCCCGCAGGACCTGTACGAGTCGGCGGCCCTGGACGGCGCCTCGCGCTGGCAGCAGTTCATCCATGTGACGCTGCCGCAGCTGCGCCCGACGATCCTGTTCACCTGTGTCGTGTCCACCATCGGGGCGAGCCAGGTGTTCGGCGAGCCGCTGATCTTCGACGCCAACAAGGGGGCGTCGGGCGGCGCGGAGCACCAGTTCCAGACGCTCGGCCTGTACCTGTACGAGCAGGGCTGGGTGAACCAGCACCTGGGCCGCGCCTCCGCCATCGCCTGGACGATGTTCCTGATCCTGATCGTGATCGGGCTCGTCAACTACGTCATCTCGCGCCGGCTGCGCGCCAGTAGTTAGGAGACCGGCCGTGACGACGACCCTGAGCAAACCTTCTCCGGTGGCCGAGCCCAAGCGCGTGCGGCGCTCGAAGTCCGCGCGCGCCGGCGGCACCATGCACGCGGGCCCGATCGCGTACACGATCCTCGTGGTGTTCTCCATCGGCTCGCTGTTCCCGCTGGTGTGGACGGCGATCGCCGCCTCCCGGAACAACAACCGGCTGGCCGAGACCCCGCCGCCGTTCTGGTTCGGCGGGAACCTCTTCCACAACCTCGACGTGGCCTGGACCGAGGCCAACCTCGGCAAGGCGTTCCTCAACACCACGATCGTGGCCGGGACTTCCGCGGTGACCATCGTCGTGCTGTCGACGATCGCCGGGTTCGCCTTCGCCAAGCTGCGCTTCCGGGGCCGCAACATCCTGATGCTGACCGTGATCGGCACCATGATGGTGCCGCCGCAGCTCAGCATCATCCCGCTCTACATGATGGTCGCCAAGCTGAACTGGGCGGACCAGTTGCAGGCGGTCATCTTCCCGTCCCTGGTGAGCGCGTTCGGCGTGTTCTTCATGCGGCAGTACCTCACCCAGGCGCTGCCGGACGAGTTGATCGAGGCGGCCAGAGTGGACGGCGCCGGCAGCTGGCGGGTGGTGTGGCACGTGGTGTTCCCCGCGGCGCGCCCCGCGATGGCGGTGCTCGGCATGCTGATGTTCGTCCAGGCCTGGAACGACTTCCTGTGGCCGTTCCTGGTCCTGACGCAGACCGGCAACCCGACCGTGCAGGTCGCCCTTGCGGGCCTGGGCCGCGGGTACACCCCCGACCAGTCCCTGATCATGGCGGGCGCGCTGCTGGGCACGCTGCCGCTGCTGCTCGTCTTCGCGATCTTCGGCAAGCAGATCGTGGGCGGCATCATGCAGGGCGCGGTGAAGGGCTGACCGCCCGCGGAACGACGGGGGCCGGGTCACCGCCGCCCCGGCCCCTCCCGTCCTTCCCGCCCCTCCTGCCGCCCCTTCCTCTCCCCTCATCTACCCGTCGGTCTCCACGACCTCCAATGGGAGCGCTTCCATGCCTGAACCCACGACTTCCGTGACCTTTCCTCCCGCTTTCCTCTGGGGCGCCGCGACCTCCGCGTACCAGATCGAGGGGGCGGTGCGGGAGGACGGCCGCACCCCCTCGATCTGGGACACCTTCAGTCATACGCCGGGCAAGACGGCCGGTGGCGAGAACGGTGACATCGCTGTCGACCACTACCACCGCTACCGCGACGACGTGGCGCTGATGGCGGACCTCGGGCTGAACGCCTACCGGTTCTCGGTCTCCTGGTCGCGCGTCCAGCCGACCGGACGCGGCCCGGCCGTCCAGGTCGGCCTGGACTTCTACCGCCGGCTGGTCGACGAACTGCTGGCCAAGGGCATCAAGCCCGCCGTGACCCTCTACCACTGGGATCTGCCGCAGGAGCTGGAGGACGCGGGCGGCTGGCCGGAGCGGGACACGGCGTACCGGTTCGCCGAGTACGCGCAGATCCTCGGCGAGGCGCTCGGCGACCGCGTCGAGCAGTGGATCACCCTCAACGAGCCCTGGTGCAGCGCCTTCCTGGGCTACGGCTCCGGGGTGCACGCCCCCGGCCGTACCGACCCGGCGGCCACCCTGCGCGCCGCGCACCACCTCAACCTCGCGCACGGGCTGGGCACTTCGGCGCTGCGCTCGGCGATGCCGGCCCGCAACCAGATCGCGATCAGCCTCAACTCCTCCGTCGTGCGGCCCCTTTCACAGGACCCGGCCGACCTGGCGGCGGTCCGCACCATCGACGACCTGGCCAACGGCGTCTTCCACGGCCCGATCCTGCACGGCTCGTACCCCCAGTCGCTGTTCGCGGCGACGGCGTCGGTGACCGACTGGTCGTACGTCCAGGACGGCGACCTCGCCACCATCCACCAGCCGCTGGACGCCCTCGGGCTGAACTACTACACGCCCACCCTGGTGTCGGCGGCGTCCGCCACGGTGACCGGCCCGCGGTCGGACGGCCACGGCGCGAGCACCCACTCCCCCTGGCCGGGCGCCGACGACGTCGCCTTCCACCAGACCCCGGGCGAGCGCACCGAGATGGGCTGGACGATCGACCCGACCGGCCTGCACGACCTGATCATGCGGTACACGGCCGAGGCCCCGGGCCTGCCCCTCTACATCACCGAGAACGGCGCGGCCTACGACGACAAGCCCGACCCGGACGGCCGGGTCCACGACCCGGAGCGCATCGCCTATCTGCACGGCCACCTCTCGGCGGTGCGCCGCGCGATCACCGACGGCGCGGACGTGCGGGGCTACTACCTGTGGTCCCTGATGGACAACTTCGAGTGGGCGTACGGCTACGGCAAGAGGTTCGGGGCGGTGTACGTCGACTACGCGACCCTCGCCCGCACCCCGAAGTCGAGCGCCCACTGGTACGCGGAGGCGGCCCGCACGAGCACCCTGCCGCCGGCCCGGCCGGCGGCCTGAGACCGGGGGCGCGGTACAGGGGATACCGCGCCCCCCTCACTTGCGCAGAAGCCGCTTCGCGGGCCTGCCGGGGATCCTGTCAGCCGATCGCCGCGAACGCCTTCGCGAAGGCGTCCTTGTCCTGGGTGATCGAGCTGCAGGTGGCGTCGGCGGTGGGCTTGGCGCCGCCTGCGCACTGCTTGTCGCGGGTGGCGGACCACATCGACAGCCCGCCGAGGCCCTTGGACTTGGCGAAGGCGACGAGCTGGGTGGCGTCGTCCACCTTGAAGACCTCGGTGGAGACGTCGTTGACGCCGATCATCGGGGTGACGGCGACGGCCTTCCAGGCCGCGGAGTCGGAGAGGCCGAGGACGCTCTTGACCTGGGCCTGGGTGGCGGTGGCGGCCTGGGTGGCGTAGGTGCCCATGTCGCCGTTGTACGAGGCGCCGTAGTCCATCGCCATGATGTTGACGGTGCTGATCTTCACGCCGTTGGCCTTGGCGTCGGCGAGCAGGTTCACGCCGTCCTGGGTGAGCCCCTCCGGCATGACCGGGAGGGTGAAGGAGACGTCCAGGTTCGGGTGGCTCGCCTGGAGCTTGGCGATGGCCTTCGCGCGGTTGGTGTTGGCCGTGGCGTTGGGCAGCGCGCCGCCCTCCACGTCGAAGTCGACCTTGGTCAGCTGGTACGCGTCCACGGCCTTGCCGTACGCCGCCGCCAGCGCGTCCGCCGAGGAGCAGGTGGTCGCGAGTTCCGAGCCGGAGGCGCCGCCGAAGGAGACCCGGACGTCACCGCCCTTGGCGCGCAGGGCGCCGATCTGGGACGCCACGCCGTCGCTTGCCAGGTCCGTCACCCCGCCCCACTTGGGCGTGCAGCCGCCGCCGTCGGTGACGAAGGCGAGGTTGTAGTTCTTCACGCCGGTCGCGTCGGCGGCCGCGAGGAGGTCGAACGCCGGGTAGAGGGAGGTGTCGACGTAGGGGGCGAAGCCGGCGGAGGTGGTGGTGCCGGTGCCGCTGCTCTGGGTGGGGGACGCGGTGGGGGTCGCCGTCGCGGTGCGGGTGGGGGTGGCGGAGGCCGTGGCCGTGGCCGTCGGGGTCGGGGTCGGCTGGGTGGACTGGGTCGGGCGGCCGCTGGGCTCCGGGGTCGCCGTGCCGTCCGCCGAACAGCTCGCGTTGTCGATACGGCAACCGGTCGGGTCCCCGCTGCCGTTGACCACGAAGCCGACGGTGACCGACTCGTCGGCCGCGAGGCCGTCCGCGTCCCACTTCGGCGGCTTCACGGTGACGTGCTGACCGCTGACGGTGTACTCGGCGTTCCACAGCGAGCTGAGCTTCGCACCGGCCGGCAGGTCGAACTCCAGCGTCCAGTCCTTCTCCGTGGCACCGCTGTTGTTCGTCACGACGTACTGCGCGGTGTACCCGGTCGACCAGTCGCTGGTCTTGGTGTACGCGGCGCCGACCCCGGCCGCCTGCGCGATACCGGTGAACAGGATCGCCCCGCCACCGACCACGGCCGCCGCGACCAGACCGCCTATCGCCTTGTTCCTGCCACTGATCCTGCGCCGGTGCGTGCTCATGCGCGTGCCTGCCTTCGCCTGCCGAATGGGGGGGTGCGGCAGCACGCTAGCGACCTGGATTCGGACAAACGGCCTGATAGGTACGGGCGTTGCGGATCTTAGGGTGCGCTTAAGGAAGGGATCGGGACCGATTAAAGGTCGAGACCAATTTTCTTGGTCTCCCCACTTCCTCGCCTGCCCGCCTCCCCCGACTGCCTGCGCGAACGGCGCCTGCGCACCGCCCCCCGATGCCCCTTCCGCTCCGGTTTCCCACCGTCCAGCTGGATCCAGATCCGCACCTCGGTCCCGCCGAGCACCGACGAGCCGATCCGTACGTCCCCGCCCGTCGACTCGGCGAGCCGGCGCACGATGTCCAGGCCGAGCCCGGTCGACCCGGCCGCCCCGGAACCCCGCCCCCGGGCCATCGCCGCCTCCGGGTCCCGGATGCCCTGCCCGGCGTCGGAGACCAGCACGATGACCGCGTCGTCCCCGTTGTGCACGTCGACCGCGAAGGCGGTGCCCTCGGCGGTGTGCCGGAACACATTGCCGAGCAGCGCGTCGAGTGCCGCGGCCAGGTCGGCGCGGGCCACCGGTATACGTACCGGCCGGTCCACACCGGCCACCCGCCACTTGCGCCCCTCGTCCTCCGCGAGCGCCGACCAGAACCCCATCCGCTCCCGCACCACCTCGGCCGCGTCGCACCCGGCGCCCGGCCCGGCGGCCGCCGTCTGCGGCTTGGCCTCCCGGGCGGTCCGGATGATGGTGTCGACCTCCCGCTCCAGCTGGGCGACGGCGGCCCGGGTCTGCTCGGCGGCCGGCCCGTCCCCGAGCGAGGCCGCGTTGAGGCGGAGCACGGTGAGCGGGGTGCGCAGCCGGTGCGACAGATCGGCGGCCAGCTCCCTCTCGTTCGCGAGCAGTTGTACGACCTGGTCGGCCATCGAGTTGAACGCGGCCGCCGCCAGCCGCAGTTCGGTCGGCCCTTCCTCGGGCACCCGCGACCCCAGCTTGCCCTCGCCCAGTTCGTGCGCGCCCTCGACCAGCCGCTGGGCGGGCTGCACCATCCGTACGCCCAGCCGGTCGGCGACGGCGACCGAGCCGACGACCAGCGCCAGGCCGACGGCGGCGAGCACCGCCCAGGCCGTGGAGACGCCGTTGGTCACCTCGGACTCGGGCACGTACACCTCGACGACCGCGATGGCACCGGAGCCGAGCGCCACGGGCTGCAACAGGGTGGAGCCGCCCGCCACCCCGGTCGTGGAGGCACGCCCCAGCTTCCGTACGGTCGCGATGTCCCGGTCGGCGGCGCGCTGCCGGCCGATGTCGACGGCGGCGCCGTCTCCGGACGCGGGTATGTGCACGGCCATGCCCCGGTCGGCGCCGGCCGAGGCCACCACCCGCTCCAGCTTGTCCCGGTCGGTGGTGATGGACAGGGCGGGGGCGACGGCGGCCGCCTCCCGCTCGGCGTTGGAGAAGGCACGGTCCCGGGCCATCTCCTTGACCACCAGGCCGAGCGGGACCGCGAAGGCGACCACGACCATCGCGGTGACCGCCAGACAGACCTTGACCAGTGCCCATCTCATCCGACCGGCCTCGCTTCCCCGCCCGGCGGCTCCAGCTTCACACCGACTCCCCGAAGTGTGTGCAGATAACGCGGCCGGGCCGCCGTCTCCCCCAACTTCCTCCGCAGCCACGACAGATGCACGTCGATGGTCTGGTCGTCCCCGTAGGACTGCTGCCAGACCTCCGCCAGCAGCTCCTTGCGCGGTACGACGACCCCGGGCCGCCCGGCCAGAAAGGCCAGCAGATCGAACTCGCGCCGGGTGAGATCCAGCCGCACCCCGTCCAATTCGGCCTGCCGGCGCAGCGGATCGACGGTCAGCCCGCCGACCCGCAGCACACTGGACGGCGCCACCTCGCCCCCGCCCGACCGCGCCCGGCGCAGCACGGCGGACATCCGCGCCGACAGGTGCTCGACGGAGAACGGCTTGGTCAGGTAGTCGTCCGCTCCGGCGTTGAGCAGCCGGACGATCTCCGTCTCGTCGTCCCGGGCGGTGGCGATGATCACCGGCACGTCGGTGATCCCGCGTAGCATCTTCAGGGCCTCGGAGCCGTCCAGGTCCGGCAGTCCGAGGTCCAGGACGACCAAGTCGAAGCGGAAATGGGCGACCTCGCGCAGCGCCTCCAGTGCCGTACCGACGCTGCGCACGGTGTGCGAGGCGTCGGTGAGATGCCGGATGAGCGCCGAGCGTACGAACTGGTCGTCCTCGACCACGAGCACACTTGCCATGCGCCGCACCGTACGCCATGCGGCAGGCGCCGGTCGGAGCCTGTGGATAACTCGGGTCGAGTGCGCACGGCGGTACGCCTGGGGCAGTATGGCCCGCGATGCGCAGAGGACTCGTACACGTACTGGCTTGGCTGCTCGCCACGGGCGCGGCGGTCACGCTGTCGTGGTGGGGTGTCCACACGGTGATGGCGGGCACGGCCTACGACCCGCCGCGCGCCCTGCCCATCACGGCGGCGGACGACGACCCGACGGCGCAGGGTTCCAAGCCGCTGGCGCCGGCCACGTCCCGCCCGCCGAGTCCCTCACCCACCGCTTCTCGCCGCCCGTCGGCGACCCCCGCTCCGACGCCCTCCCGCACCCCGACGGCCACCCCGGCCCCGTCCGCCACCGCGTCCGGCGAGGTCAAGGCCTACGACACGGACGGCGGCCGGGCGGTCTTCGACCTGGGCGACACCAGCGCGACCCTCGTCTCGGCGACACCGGGAACGGGCTGGTCGATGCAGGTCTGGAAGACGGAGTCCTGGATCCGCATCGAGTTCAGCAGGAGCACGGACCGGGTGTCGGTGTTCTGCACATGGCACGACGGCCCACCGCACGTGCAGGTCGAGACCTACTGACAGGCTTCACCGAAACACCGATGGCGGCGGAGCAGGCGAAGCCACGGCCACCGCATCCGTCACGACAACCGCCCCACCGGTGAAGTCCCGCAACTCCCGCCCGTGTTCGACCCGCCCGGGGTGGGAGTCGGAAGCACAGCGCCGGGTCAGTTCCCCGACCGGCAGCGGCACGTCGGCCGCCATCAGCACCGCGTTGCCGAACCGCTTTCCCCGCCACACCCCCGCGTCCGCCACCACCGCGACCTCCGCGAACCGTGCCGCCGCCGTGGCGATCTGCCCCCTCAGGTGCGCGAGCGGCGGCCCGTCCGCGAGGTTCGCCGCGTAGGCACCCTCCGGCCGCAGGACTCTCCGGACCTCGTCGAGGAACTCCGTGGACGTCAGGTGCGCCGGGGTGCGCGCCCCGCTGAACACATCCGCTATGACCAGGTCCGCCCACCCCTCGGGCACCTTGCCCAGCCCCTCCCGGGCGTCCACGGAGCGCACCCGTATCCGCGCGTTCGGATCCAACGGCAGCTCCCGCCGGACCAGTTGGACGAGGGCCGCGTCCCGTTCGACGATCTGCTGCGTGGACCGGGGCCGGGTCGCCGCGACATACCGCGCCAGCGTGAACGCCCCGCCCCCGAGGTGCACCACCTGCACCGGTCTGCCCGGCGGCGCGACCAGGTCGATCACATGGCCGAGGCGGCGCTGGTACTCGAAGGAGAGGTACCCCGGGTCGTCGAGGTCGACGTGCGACTGGGGGGCGCCGTCGATGAGCAGGGTCCAGGCCCGGCCGCGCTCGGGGTCGGGTATGAGCTGGGCGAGGCCGCCGTCGACCGGTTCGACGACGGCCTCGGCGGCGGCAGCCGACCGGCGCCGTGAATTCCTGGACTTGCCCATTCCGCCATTTTCGCAGGCCGCGGCCGTACCCGAAATTCAGCAGCAGCTGTCCGCCACTTCGATCAGCCGGGCCGCCTCCCCGAGCGCCCGGCGCAGCACCGCCGGATCCGTCGCGAGGTCGGCCTCGCCGGGCGGCAGCAGCCAGTCGGAGCCCTCGACCGGCGGCTCGGGGTTGAGCCGCAGGCCGCGCCCGTCGGTCCCGGTGCACGTGCTGCCGGGGACGTCCCAGCCCGCCGCCGTACCGGCCGGCACCACGAAGCCGAGGGTGTCGCCCCCGTCGTGGTGGAGTACCGGCCCCACCGCGTCCCCGGCCCCCCGGCGCAGGATGTCGACCGCCTCCAGGCCCTGCCGGGCCGGCACCGTCACGAGGTCGCACCCCGCATCGTCTGCCGTCGAAGTCCTCGACGGCGTACAAGGATCGTTGCTCTGGCTGGTCTCCATCCCGGCCTCCACCGCGCAGCCCTCTTGCAGTCCATGACGTCCAACGCGCCACCGCGTCAACGGCTACGGCGGAAGTCAGCCGCAAAGGATGGCAGTTCATGGCAGATCGTGCATGAGATATCCGGTTTGTAGCTAAACCCAGCGTCACGGGTCCGACACAGCAGGTACGTTCTTGCCCGCCGGAATCAAGGGTCCACTCGGACAACTCAGCATGAGTCCGGCATGGTTCGACGGTTCGCACGAGAGGACCCGGCCATGACGTCGTCAACCACGACCTCGTCGCAGCCCGATCGGCCGGTACGGCCGAACCTCGCCTTCCGGCAGCTGCGCGGTCGGCACTCGCCGGCCGAGTTCGCCGCGCTGGTCCGGCGTGCCGCCCGCGAGATCGGCGAGCGGGTGAGCTGTGACGCGCGCTACATCGGCCGGGTCGAGGCAGGTGAGATCCGCTGCCCGAACTATGCGTACGAACGGGTGTTCCTGCACATGTTCCCCGGTCGCACGCTCGCCGACCTCGGCTTCGCGCCCCGCTCGTCCGTCCGCGGACGCGGGGCACGGCAGCCCGGGGACACACCGCTCGCACTCGTGAGAGGTGAGACGCAAGAGGCCATCGAGCCGTATGACCCGAAGGACGGATTTCAGCCGCAGGACAGGTTTCAACCGCAGGACACGCATCACCCGCAGGACACGTACGAGACGCACGACAACTACGAGGAGAGCGACGTGCTGCGTCGCCTATTCATGACCGGCGGAGGCGCCACCGTGGCCGCCGCCACGCTGGGCCCGCTGGGGTCCACCATCGACGCCGTGGCGGCGAACCGGCCGGTACACCGTGCCGGGTCCTCGCACGCGGCCGCCCTGGAGGAGGCCGTACGCCGGATCCGGTTGCTCGACGACCGGCACGGCGCGGACGGACTGTACCGGCGCGCGGCGGCTCCGCTGCGCGCGGCGTACGCGCTGCTGGACGCCGGCGCGACTCGGCAGACGACCGCCGACCGCCTGCACTCGGGCGCCGGTGAACTGGCCATCTCGGTGGGCTGGCTGGCCCATGACTCCGGCCGCTTCGACGACGCCCGCTCGCACTACGCGGAGGCGCTGGCGACGGCGCGGATGACCGGAGACCCGGGGCTGGAGGCGCACGCCTTCTGCAACACGGCGTTCCTGGCGCGGGACGCGGGGCGGCCGCGGGAAGCGGTGCGCGCGGCACAGGCCGCGCAGCGGGTCGGCCGGCCGCTGGGCTCGGCCCGCCTGATGTCCCTGCTGGCGCTGCGCGAGGCGGGCGGCTGGGCCGGGCTCGCCGACCGCACCGGCTGCGAGCAGGCCCTGGTCCGGGCGCAGGCCCTCTTCGAGCGAGGCCACTCGGACGCCGACCCCGAGTGGATGAGCTTCTACGGAGAGGCCGAGCTGGAGGGCCTGGAGGCGCAGTGCTGGTCCACGCTGGGCGACTGGCGGCGGGCCTCGCGGCATGCGCGCAGGGCCGCCGAGCTGCAGGATCCGCACTTCACCAGGAACATCGCGCTGTACACGGCGGAACTCGCGGACGACCTCGCCCGTGGGGGGCGTCCCGACGAGGCGGCGAGGGCGGGGCTGCGGGTGCTGGACCTGCTGGGCCAGGTCCAGTCGTCACGGATCCAGGGGATGCTGGCGGGTACGGCGCGGGTGCTGCTGCCGCATCGGCGGGCGAGCGGGGTCCAGGAGTTCCTGGACCGGCACGCGTCGACTCCTCGGGTTGTGTAGGGCCGGCGGGGGTCGACAGGTGATTGTGCGGCTGCGGGTGCGTGGGGGCTGGTCGCGCCCACCCGGCGGTAGCCGCACATCGATACAGCCCGGCGCCCCTGAAGGGGCGCTGTGGCCGCGGGCGTCCGGTCAGCCGGCCAAGTGCCCCAAGTCGTTCCAGCTCTCGATCGCGGGCTCGCCGTAAGCCCATCCGAGCACCGACAGCGATGTCGGGTTCAGGCGGATCCGTGCCGCGAAGTCCAGCGGCAGGCCCAGCCACCGCGCCCCGATCGACCGCAGTATGTGACCGTGGGCGAACACCAGTACGTCCCGATCGGCCGAGCGCGCCCAGGCGACGGTCTCGTCCGCCCGCGCGGTCACCTCCGCCAGGGACTCGCCCCCGGGGACGCCGTCCCGCCAGATCAGCCAGCCCGGCCGGGCCGCCTGGATCTCCGCCGGGGTCAGGCCCTCGTACGCCCCGTAGTCCCACTCCATGAGCGTGTCCCACCGCTCGGCCCGCTCGCCGAACCCGGCGAGTTCGCACGTCTCACGCGCGCGTGCCAGCGGGCTGGTGCGTATCTCGGCGCCCGCGAGACCGTCGTACGGCGGCCGGTGCAGGCGCTCGCCCAGCAGCTTGGCCCCCTGCCGGCCCTCCTCCAGGAGCGGTACGTCGGTCCTGCCGGTGTGCTTGCCGGACAGCGACCACTCCGTCTGTCCGTGCCGGGCCAGCAGGATGCGCGGTGCCATGGAGGACAAACCCTTCGGGAGAAATTCGGAAGCGGGACACCTCCATCATCACCCACCCTGGGAACGCGCCGGGAACGGGCAACCCGGCGGGCGGTCTCCGCGTCTTTGAGGGCTGAGCGCCCCGCATGGGCGGGAATGCGCGCAACGTAAAGTGTCACGGTCGGCCCGCCGGGTGCCGCGCGGACAGGGACGAGAAGGGGGAGGCAGTCGGATGCCGCAGACCGAGAAAACGGGCACCGAGGTGACTGCGCCGACCCGACTCCGCTGGTGGACCGAGTTGCCGCTGATCCTGCTGGTGTACGGCTGCTACACGGCCGGCCGCCTGCTCGCGCGCGGCGACACCTCGACCGCCGTCGACCACGGCCTGGCGATCCTGCGCGTCGAGAAGGCCCTGCACCTCAACGCCGAGCACCCGCTCAACCGCCTGTTCACGCGGGAGGCATGGCTCGGCATACCCGCGGACTTCTGGTACGCCTCACTGCACTACCTGATCACCCCGGTGATCCTGGTCTTCCTGTTCCGCAAGCGCGCCGAGATCTACCGGCGGGCCCGCACCTGGCTGATGACGTCCACGTTCATCGGTCTGATCGGCTTCACCCTGCTGCCCACCTGCCCGCCCCGGCTGCTGGACGTGAAGCACGGCTTCGTGGACACGATGGCGCAGTACAGCTCGTACGGCTGGTGGGGCGGCGACGCCAGCGCCCCGCGCGGTCTGGGCGGGATGACCAACCAGTACGCGGCGATGCCGAGCCTGCACTGCGGCTGGGCGCTGTGGTGCGGGGTCATGCTGTGGCGGTACGGCGGCAACCGCCTGACCAAGGTGCTCGGCGTGGCCTACCCGCTGCTGACCGCGATCGTGGTCATGGGCACCGCCAACCACTACTTCCTGGACGCGGTCGCGGGCGTGTTCGTGATGGGCGTCGGCTACCTGATCGCGCCGTACGTGATGCGGGCGGCGGACTTCGTCCGGGTCCGGGTGACCCAGGGCACCTCACTGGTCGCAGCCCGCTCCGGCGACACGGTTTCCCCGATTGTCAGTGGCGGATGCCAGACTTCGGCGGGTGAGCGCATCCCATCGCAGCGCGAGTCCCGGCTCGCCTCCGGAGCCGAACCGGACGCCGCCCCCACCGACGCGGGGGACGGCGCTCCGGCACCAGCTCGCTGAGCTGCGCGGCCCCGACGTCCCCGCCAAGGCCCTCGACGCGCGCGCCCTCGCGGCGCTCGCCGCGAACCCGGGGTGCCGGCGGCGGGCGATCCTGGACGGCGCCGGGGTGGACAAGACCGCGCTGGCGAGCGCCCTCGGCGCACCGTCGGCCTTCGGCCAGTCCCAGTTCGCGCTGACCCGGGGCAACGCCTTCGAGGCCAGGGTGAAGGCGGACGGCGGGGCGGAGTTGTTGCGGCTGGTGCGCAAGCACCTCGATCCGGGCGCCGAGCCGGCCGAGCGGGCCGCCGTGCCCGACCTGACCGCGATCGGCCCGGAGGGGCGTACGGCCCGTACGGCGCTGGCGCTGCGCGAGGCGGGCGAGGCGGGCGGCTGGGTTCTCCTCGACCACCCGATGCTGGCCCTCCAGGTGGCCGGTTCCCCGGCGTTCCTGGAGCCGGACGCGGTGGTCGTGCACCCCGACGGCAGCTGGACGGTCGTGGAGATCAAGTCCTTCCCCATGCTGGACGGTTCGGCGGACCCGGCGAAGGTGGGGGCGGCGGCCCGGCAGGCGGCGGTGTACGTGCTGGCCCTCGAGGAGGTCGCGGCCCGCCTCGACCCCGCCCCGCGGGTCCGGCACGACGTGCTGCTGGTCTGCCCCAAGGACTTCTCCAACCTGCCCACCGCCGCCGCCGTCGACGTCCGCAAGCAGCGCGCGGTCACCGCCCGCCAGCTGGCCCGGCTCACCCGCATCCAGGACATCGCCGACACCCTCCCCGAGGGCACCTGCTTCGCGCCCGGCCTGCCCGCCGAGCAGCTGACGGCGGCCGTCGAGGCGGTCCCGGCGGCCTACGCGCCCGAGTGCCTGTCCGCCTGCGAACTGGCCTTCCACTGCCGGCAGCGCTCCCGCGCCGCCGACGAGGTCACCACGCTCGGCCGTGCGGTCCGGGCCGAGCTGGGCGGGCTGAGCACCGTCGAGGACGTCCTGTCGGCGGCGCGCGGCGACAGCGGTGACGCGGACGACCCGGCGGTGGCGGCCCTGCGCAGGGCGGCCGCCCTGCGCGCCGAAGCGCTGAGCACCCAGGGGGCCAGGTGTCCCTGATCACCACCCTCGCCCGGCTCGAAGCCGTCAGCACGGGCACCGCCCAGCCCGCCGCGACCGTCCGCCACCGGCACCTGTCCGAGCGCCCCCTCGTCTTCGTGCCGCTCACCACCTCGGGTGAGGCGGGTGCGCCCCTCGGCGCCCTGGTCGGCACCGACCGGGACGCCCCGCGCCTGCTGGTCGTACCGCAGCCACGCGACCGTGACCTGCGGTTCGCGTTCCTCGCCGAGCTCGCCGACGTCGTCCTGCCGTACCTGGAGTCCTACGCCGGCTCGGTCGAGGCCGCCGAGCGCACCGAGACCGACCCGGAGACCGGCAAGCGGGTCAAGGTCGAGGTGGAACTGTGCGCGGACGCGCCCCAGTTGATCGTCCCGGGCCGCGCGGGCATCGAGTACGTACGGCTGCTGGGGCGGTCGACGCGTTTCAGGCGTACGGCGGAGCAGGACCCGGAGGCGCCCTACCCGGCCCCGCCCCGGGTGCCGCTGCTCGGCCGCTGGCTCACCCACTTCGGCGAGCGCGCCCGCGTCCCCGGCTCCTCCCTCCTCCTCGCCATGACGGACCTGCTCTCCCGGCACTGGGCGACCGGGCAGTCCGGCGTCGAGGACCAGCACCTGGGCGCACTGCTGGCCTGGATCGACCCGCCGCAGGGCGGCACGGGCGCGGAAGCGGCGCGCGTGGCCGAGCTGGCCCGGGACGGCGACGGCCAGTTGCTGTGCCCGCCGGCCGGCCCGGCCACCGACCCGGCGTTCGACAACAAGCTGCTGGCCCCCGCCTTCGAGCGGTACGACCGCGCCCGTACCGCCCTGGCCGGCGCCGAGGACGGCCTCCAGGCCGACGCCCGGCTGGCGATCCTCACCGCCGCCGAGCAGGAGATCCGCGACCTCGTCGCGAGCCGGACCCGGCCCACCTGGGACGCGGTCTGGCGCGGCCTTGACCTGCTGCACCGGCTGCCGGAGGGCGCCCGGGTCGAGGAGCGGTGGACCCGCGACCGCTGGTCGTTCACCGGCCACCGGGACCGGGTGCTGGCCGGCGAGCCCCCGCAGCCGCGCCGCGACGACGCGGTCACCGCCGCCAACAAGCTGGCCACCCGCGAGCGCGAACAGGCCCGGCTGGACGCCCAGGAGGCGCTGGACGACCCGCTGGTGATGGCGGGGCGGCGGCTGACCGGGGAGGCGTTCGCGGGCGAGGTCCTCGATGTCGTCATGGCGTACAGCGAGGGCAAGCGGCCCAGCCCGCGCCCGCTGGTGACCCTGCGCACGGAGGACCGGCCGCATCTCGGGGAGCGCGCGAAGGCGTACCGCTCGCTGGGCGGCAAGCCGCAGTCCATGGAGTTCGTCGGGTACGAGGCCGAGGGGGTCCTGGTGCTCCGGGTCCTGGACAAGATGGGCCGGGGCAAGGAGCCGGAGGTCGGGTCGGTCCCGGAGAAGGGCGACCTGCTCACCTTCACCCTGTTCGAACACGAGCAGCGCGGCGGGGCGAAGCTGCCCGACCCGGAGGCGACCCCGTGGACCCACGGCGGCCCGCCGGGCGAGGCCGCCTCGGAGGCGGCCGATACGGTGACCGAGGAGGACGTGCTGTGACCGCCGACGTCGATCTCGACCCGGGTGCGGCCGCCACCCGCGCCACCGACGCGATCCTCCACGACACCCTGCACGGCACCGACCGGGGCGTGGTCGTGGACTCCCCGCCGGGCGCCGGCAAGTCCACGCTGGTGGTCCGCGCGGCCCTCGAACTCGCCGCCGCGGGCCGCCCCCTGATGGTGGTGGCGCAGACGAACGCGCAGGTCGACGACCTGGTCCTCAGGCTCGCCGAGAAGAACCCGGAGCTGCCCGTCGGCCGGCTGCACAGCAGTGACGCCGACCCGTACGACAAGGCGCTGGACGACCTGCCGAACGTCCGCAAGTCGGCGAAGGCGGCCGACCTCAGGGAGGCGCCGGTGGTGCTGTCCACCGCCGCGAAGTGGGCGCATGTCGCGGTGGACGAGCCCTGGCGGCACGCGATCGTCGACGAGGCGTACCAGATGCGCTCGGACTCGCTGCTCGCCGTGGCCGGGCTGTTCGAACGGGCGCTGTTCGTGGGCGACCCCGGCCAGCTGGACCCGTTCGCGACGGTGGGCAGCGAGCAGTGGGCCGGCCTGTCGTACGACCCCTCGGCCTCGGCCGTCTCCACCCTCCTCGCCCACAACCCGGGCCTCCCGCAGCATCGCCTCCCGGTCTCCTGGCGCCTCCCCGCCTCCGCCGCCCCGCTCGTCTCCGGCGCGTTCTACCCGTACACCCCGTTCCGCAGCGGCACCGACCACGGCGACCGCCGGCTGGCCTTCGCCGTCGCCTCCGACGGCTCCGGGCCCGACCGGGTGATCGACGAGGCGGCGGAGTCCGGCTGGGGCCTGCTGGAGTTGCCCGCCCGGCACACCCCACGCACCGACCCGGAGGCGGTCCGGGCGGTGGCGACGGTGGTACGACGACTCCTCGACCGGGGCGGAGCGGCACTCTCCGAACGCTCGCCCGATCCGTCGCCCCTCACCGCCGACCGGATCGCCGTCGGCACGGCCCACCGGGACCAGGCGGCGGCGGTCCGCGCGGCCCTGGCGGAGCTGGGCGTGACGGACATCACCGTCGACACCGCGAATCGCCTCCAGGGCCGCGAGTACGACGTGACGGTCGTCCTCCACCCGCTCTCCGGCCGCCCCGACGCCACCGCCTTCCACCTGGAGACGGGCCGCCTGTGCGTCCTCGCCTCCCGGCACCGCCAGGCCTGCATCGTGATCTGCCGCGCCGGCGTGACCGACCTCCTGGACGACTACCCGTCGACAGAACCGGTCCAGCTGGGAACACTCGTGAAGTTCCCGGACGGCTGGGAGGCCAACCACGCGGTCCTGGCCCACCTCGCCGAACACCGAGTGACCTGGCGCCCCTGACAAAGGTGCCGCCCACCACCCCGCCCACCACCCCGCCCGCCGGACGGTCCGGCGCCGGGCGGTTTCGCCCACCCGGCTGAGCGGAGAGTCAGCCGGCGGCCTTGGGGTGGGCTTGCGCGGGCGCGAGAGAATGGACGGTGGCCATCGAGCCGTAGGCACCGAACCGTACGAGGAGGACCAGACATGGCGGAGCCCACGCCGCGTCGGAACGAACCGCGGCTACGCCCCGCGCACCTGCTCTTCGAGCCGGTCGCAGCGGTCGCCGACCCGGAGCACTTCTTCGGCCTGGAGTCGATGGACGACCCCGGAGCGCTGCTGGCGCGCGCGACCGAGCTGACCCAGGCGTTCCGCGTGGCCACCGACCGGGCGGTGGAGTTCCAGGCCATGGCCGCCGCCCAGCTCGCCGACCCGCGCCGCTTCGACCGTCTGACCCCGGCCGACATCGCCGCGCGGGCCGAGTGGACCGAGGACTACGCGAAGAAGATGGTCGAGTTCGGCCGGGACCTGCTGAAGGGCAGCGAGGACGCGGAGCCGGCAGAGCCCCTCTAGCGGTCCACGCGGAGCGAGGCACCGCACGCGGCATATGCCAGGCGGGTGCCAGGCGGGCAAGATACCCCCTCCGGTCCGCCCCGTCCCGGTTTTCCGCAACTCACGGCGAGCACAGTCTCACGATGGGTATCAATTCCCTATGAGCAGCACACCGTACGAGACGCCCCTCCACGGCCCCGGCGACCGCTCCGACGCCGCCGGGGTCACCCCCGACGGAGCCGCCTGGCTCGCCTCCGCAGGAACGTATCCGCGGAGCACGCTCGCCTTCTGGGAGGAGCGGCCGGACGCCCCGGTCGTACTGCCCTGCGGCTCGGTGTTCGACGTGGTGAACACCCCGGCGGTGTTCGGCCGCCGCATGCTGGACCGGCTGTGGGACGAGGGGCCGGGCTCCGGGCCGGTCGCGATGTTCCGGGGCCGGATGCTCCTGTTCGCCGCCCCCGGCACCGCCGCCCGGCTGCCGTCGCTGCTGGGCTGGGAGGAGTGGGGCGGCCGCGGCCAGGCCGTACCGCCGCTGCTGTGCCACGGCACCGGCGACGCGGTGACCGTCCCGGCGCTGCACGGCGACCGGTCCGCCGCCCCGGCCGGCACACGCTGGCTGGTCGCCCCGGACACCCGGCACCCCTGGCTCCCCGGACCGGAAATCCTGCTCTGGGCCGCGGTACGGGCCGCCCGCTCGGCCGTGCGGATATCGATTTTTCCTCCCGCCGATCAGGATGCTAAGGTCTACGACGTCAGCAGGCGCCGCTAGCTCAGTTGGTTAGAGCAGCTGACTCTTAATCAGCGGGTCCGGGGTTCGAGTCCCTGGCGGCGCACGCGAAGTAGGCGAAAGGCCAAGCTCCTGTGAGCTTGGCCTTTCGTGTTTTCGAACCTGTCACCCTTCCGGCCCCGTCGCCCGTGTGTCAGTCCAGCTCCTTCGGCGTGATCTTCACATTCCACGCGCCGGACGCCGTCCGCCCCTCCACCTCGACCCGCACGCCGTCCCTCGGGACGGTGAAGCTCTCGCCGAGGGCGACCGGGGCGTCGGCCAGCGGCGGGTAGACGGAGTTCTCCCAGCAGGCCTCCGTGCGCGGATGGGCGTCGATCACCTCGATCGGGCCGCCGCCGGAGGCCGTCTCGTCGCGGACCCGGTAGACGAGGATGCCCTCCCGGCAGGCCGCGCTGTCGTTGCCGGACGCCCCTCGCGCCTCGAAGGCCAGCACGGTGTCGGGCCCGGTGCGCACCACCGCCAGTTTGGTGCCGTCGCCGAGCCCGAAGGCCGGCGCGCCCGCGGCGCCCTGCGCCGGCACCCCGGGTCCGGCGGACAGCGGCTCCAGGGTCAGCCGGGTCGGCGTGGCCCCCCGTACGCACACCACCTGGCGCGGATCCAGCCATCCGAGTTTCCACTTGTGCCAGGCGAAGAGGTCCGGGGCCAGCCCGAACTGGCTGCCCATCAGATCCCAGTCGCCGACATAGGTGTCCCAGTCGCCCTTGCCGTCCACCGGGCGGTGGTAGAGGTCGGGGAGGTCGAAGACATGCCCGGTCTCATGGGCGAGAACCAGCCGGTCCGGCGGATGCTTCTCGAAGACGGTGACGACCCGGCGGACGTCCGTGCCGTCGACGTGCACCGGGACGTCCAGGTTGACCACCTTCGTGGCGTCGGAGTCGACGCCGGGCGCGTCCGGGTCGGCCACGAAGTACACGACGTCGTAGCGCGAGAAGTCGACCTCGGGATCGGCCGCCGCGAACGCGTCCCGCAGGTAGGCGGCCCGCAGCACCAGGCTCCAGTCGCGCTTCATGCCGTAGGCGACCGAGGGCCTGGGCATCCGCAGCCAGTGCGTCAGCGGGTGTGGCCGGATGGTGAACTTCCCGTAGGAGGCCTGCTCGTAGTAGCGGCTGGTGGCCGGGAAGTGGTCGGCGACCAGCTCCGCGGGGGTGGTGCGCGGGGGCGCGTCCGGGAAGGAGAGGAAGACCATCACGGCCGAGAGCGGTTGGGTGGGGCGGCTGTAGTCGGCGTTCCAGGTGTCGACGCCCTCGGAGTGGTGCGCGTCGGTGCGGTGCAGGGCACAGGGGGCCGTGGAGAACGGCTCGGCGGCCGACGGTCCGGTCAGGATCGTCGTTGCGACGAGCGCCGACATCGTGGTGAACACGGCGGCGGTGCTGCGCAGCAGGAGACGCGGCACGGAAGGACCTCCGGGACGGTTCGCGGGACACCGTCACCCAGCCTGTGCGAGTTTGTCGTCTTATGACCCGTTTATCTGCACCAGAAGGGTGAGGAACCCGAACGGCCGACACCCCGGGAAACTCACGGAACGTCACAAGTGGCCAGACGACTCAAGAACCCGTCCAGGTGCGGGCAGAAACGATCTGTCAGAACCGGTGCTTCATCGTGGACACTGGACAGTGGCTGGAAGGCCCTCGGGCCAGCCTCTATGATCGGCACACTTTCCTGCACGGACAGAGATCGAGTGCACTGCGGGAGCGAGCGGTGAGCGGAACGTCCGAAGGGCCGACGCCCGCGGCAGACCTCGACCGGTCCGCCGTCACAGAGAGTGACAACATCTGTCGGAAGTCGTACAACGAGACGACCGACCCGAAGACAGGCGAGACACCACAGGCGACAGAGACGACAAAGACGTCAGGGCCGACACGGCTGTCAGGGCCGACACGGCCGACAGGCGCGACGCCGGATCCGACGACATACGAGCACGCCTTCACGGCCGCCGCGCTGCCCATGGCCGTCGTCGACCGCGAAGGCCTGGTCAGCACCGCCAACGCGGCGTTCGGCACCCTGATCGGCGCCGACCCGGCCGGCCTGACCGGGCGGATCGCCGCGGATCTGGTGGACCTGGCCTCCGACGCCCGCACCTGGCACGCCTATCGCGAGGTACTGCGCGGCCGGCAGGCCAAGCTGCGCTGCACCCGTCGGCTCAAGCACCCCGACGGGCACTCGCTCTGGGTCCAGGTCACCGTCTCCCCGCTGGCGAAGGACACCCCGGGCGTGCTGATGTCGGTCTCCGACATCAGTGCCCGCCGCGAACTCCAGGCCCGGCTGCGGCACTTGCAGATGCACGACCCGGTGACCCGGCTGCCCAACCGAACGTTGTTCTTCGAGCGGCTCTCGGCCGCGCTGGAGGCGGAGTCGTACGAGCAGAGCGGTACCGGCCGAATCGGCCTGTGCTACCTGGACCTTGACGGTTTCAAGGCGGTCAACGACACCCTCGGCCACCGGGTGGGCGACCGGCTGCTGGCCGCCGTCGCCGAACGGCTGACCCGGATCGCCGACGACGCCGGCTTCGCCCGGGCCGGGGTGCCGCTGGTGGCCCGGCTCGGCGGTGACGAGTTCGCCCTGCTGGTCGAGGACTCGACGGGCACCGAGCAGCTGGCCGATCTGGCCGAGTCGGCGCTGGCAGCCCTTCAGGCGCCGTTCGACCTGGCCGGCCAGCGGCTCTCGCTGTCGGCCTCGATCGGGGTGGTGGAGCGCCATGCGGCGGGCACGACGGCCACCGGCCTGATGCAGGCCGCCGACACGACCCTCTACTGGGCGAAGGCCGACGGCAAGTCCCGCTGGACGCTCTTCGACCCGGAGCGCAACGCCCACCTGGTCACCCGTCAGGCGCTCTCCTCCACCCTCCGCCCGGCCATCGAGCGCGGCGAGTTCGTGCTCGAGTACCAGCCGCTGGTGGGCATGGAGGACGGACGGCTGAGCGGGGTCGAAGCCCTGGTCCGCTGGAACCACCCGCAGTTCGGCACACTAACGCCGAATCGGTTCATCGGATTGGCGGAGGAGGACGGCTCGATCGTCCCGCTCGGCCGCTGGGCCCTGACCACCGCCTGCCGACAGGCCCGCCGGTGGCAGCTGGACCACCCCGGCGAGCCGCCGATCTTCGTGAGCGTGAACGTGGCCGTGCGTCAGGTCTGGGACTCCGACCTGGTGGCGGACGTGGCGGAGACCCTCGCCGAGACCGGCCTGGCGCCGCATCTGCTCCAGCTGGAGCTGACGGAGTCGGCGGTGATGGGCTCGGCCGGCCGCCCGCTGCAGGCCCTTCAGGCCCTCAGCGACATGGGCGTCCGTATCGCCATCGACGACTTCGGCACCGGCTACTCCAACCTCGCCTACCTCAGCCGGCTCCCGGTGTCGGTGCTCAAGCTGGACGGTTCCTTCGTCCGGGGCTTCCAGTACGACGACCCGGGCGACCGTCCGAACCCCGCCGACGAGGTCGTGGTGGAGGCGATGATCCAGCTGGCCCACCGGCTCGGCCTCACCGTCACCGCCGAATGCGTCGAGACCTCGGCGCAGGCGTCCCGGCTGCGGCACATCGGCTGCGACACCGGCCAGGGGTGGCTGTACTCCCGGCCGGTGACGCCGGATCGTATCTCCGAGCTGCTGGGCACCCGGACCTACGCGGACACCCCGGTCGGCAAACCGTAGGCGTCGGCGATCAGTTCGTAGGAGCGCAGGCGCAGCTCGCCGCGGTGGGCGTGCGTGGTGAGCATCAGCTCGTCGGCGCCGGTGCGCTTCTGCAGGTCGTCGAGACCGGCGCGCACCTCGTCGGCGGTGCCGTGCACGATGTTGGCGGTCCAGGAGTGCACGAACTCCTCCTCCATCGGGGAGAACTCGTGCTTCTCGACGTCGTCCGGGTCGGGGAAGAGACCGGGCCGTCCGGTGCGCAGCCGCAGCATGTTCACCGCGCCGGCCCGCACCTGGCGCCGGGCCTCGCGCTCCTCGTCCACGGCGAGCGCGGAGACGCCGATGAGGGCGTACGGCTCGTCGAGGACGGCGGACGGGGTGAAGGACTCGCGGTAGAGGTCCAGGGCCGGGATGGTGTTCTGCGCGGAGAAGTGGTGCGCGAAGGCGAACGGCAGCCCGAGCATGCCGGCGAGCCGGGCGCTGAAGCCGGAGGAGCCGAGCAGCCAGACCACCGGCCGGTGCGGGGACTGCACACCGCCGGGGCTGGTGCTCTGGACGGGGCCCGGGATGGCGTGGATCCGGCGGTACGGGTGCCCGTCCGGGAAGTCGTCGTCCAGGAACCGGGTGAGCTCGGCGAGCTGCTGGGGGAAGTCGTCGGCGCCCTCGTTGAGGGTCTGGGTGCGGCGGAGGGCGGCCGCGGTGGCCCCGTCCGTGCCCGGCGCCCGGCCGAGACCCAGGTCGACCCGCCCCGGGGCCATCGCCTCCAGCGTGCCGAACTGCTCCGCGATGACGAGCGGCGCGTGGTTGGGCAGCATGACACCGCCCGAACCCAGCCGGATGCGCTCCGTGTGGGCGGCGAGGTGGGCGAGGATCACGGCGGGCGAGGAGGAGGCCACACCCGGCATGGAGTGGTGCTCGGCGACCCAGAACCGCTGGAAGCCGCGGGCCTCGGTGAGCCGCGCGAGCTGCACGCTGGTGCGCAGGGCGTCGGTGGCGGTACTGCCGGTGCCGACGGTCACCAGGTCAAGTACGGAGAGGGGGACGGGGGCCGTCCCGTGCGTGATGCCCCGGATCTCGTCTGCCGACACGGTGAGAGCCTCCTGTATACGACCGTGAGCTGTACTGAACGGCGATAACAGGAGGATGGCTCCGGTTATTCCCCACACCGACGACACGCTCCCCGCCCCCGACATACCGCCCGAACCGACACCCTCACCCCGCGACGGCCCCCTCACACCGACCGAACCGACACCCTCACCCCGGGACGGCCCCCTCACACCGCCCGAACCGACACCCTCACCCCGGGACGGCCCCCTCACACCGACCGAACCGCCCCCCACCCCCCGGACGGCCCCCTCACACCGACCGAACCCACCGCCCCCACCTCCACCCCGGACGGCTCCCTCTGTAGCGACCGAGTCGGGTGGTGGGTGGGCGGTGGGTTTCGGGGGTCCAGGGGGCGGAGCCCCCTGGTACGGGGGCCCGTCAGGCCTGCACGATCGGTTGGCGGGTGAACAGGGTGCCCAGCGCCGGCTCGTTCACCCGGCGGTCGGCCAGCCGCAGGCCCTCCCACACGGTCACCTGGTTCGCCGTGAGCACCGGCTTGGACAGCGCCTTCTCCAGAAGCGGAAGATGGGCCACCGTATGGAGCGCCGTGTCCGGAAGGAGTACCGCCTCCGCGCCGGAGGCGTCCGCGGTCCGCGCCAGCGTGAGCACCTCCTCCTCCCCCCACGTCCCCACCTCCGCCGCCGTGACGATCCCCGACGAGCGGACCCCGGTGACCTCCAGGCCCCCGGCCCGCAGGAAGTCCGCGAAGAGCTGGGCCACGTCGTCCGGATAGGTCGCCCCGACCGCCACCCGTCGTACCCCGAGCTCCCGCGCCGCGTGCACGAACGCGAAGGACGTGGACGACGCCGGCAGCCCGGCCGCCTGGGCGAGGTCGCGGATCTGCTGGTGGGCGCCCTCCCAGCCGTACACGAAGCTTCCGCTGGTGCACGCCCACACCACCGCGTCCGCGCCCGCGAGCCGCAGTTCGTCCACCCCGGCGGCCAGCCGCCGCGCGGATCCCATCTCCCGCAACGCGTCCACCCGGTGCGCGTCCTCGCCGATGTCGGTGTGGACGACGTCCACCCGGATGTCGCTGCCGAGGAGCTGCTCGACGCGCGGGTAGTCGTCCTCCGCGGAGTGCCCCGGATAGAGGATTCCGAGCGCTGTCATGTCCACCCTTCCTGCTGTTCTTCCGGCAGTACGGGCCACTCCCGTGGCGCCGATCCGTCCGGATGACCGATCAGCGTCTGATAGGGCCCAACGGCTCGGGTACCCAGCCTGCGCAGCGCCGCCCACATCGTGACCTGGTTGGCCGACAGGACGGGCACGCGCAGCTCGGCCTCCAGCTGGGGGATGACGTCGTAGGTGGGCAGGTTGGTGCAGGAGATGAACAGGGCGTCGGCGGCCCCGGGCCGTACCGCCTGGCGGGCCATGGCGACCACGTCCCGGTAGGGCACCTGCCAGATGTGCCGGGTCAGCCCCATGAAGGCACAGCCGGCGACCTGGACGCCCGCCTCCGCCACGTACTCCTCGAGCACCCGCGTCACCGAGACCGTGTAGGGCGTGACCAGCGCGAGCCGCCGTACGCCCAGCTCGGTCAGCGCGTCGAGCAGCGCACCGGAGGTGGTGAGCGCGGGCACCGCACCGGACCGGGTCATCGCCTCGCACATCGCGCGCTCCCCGGCGATACCGCCGACGAAGCTGCCGGAGGTGCAGGCGTAGGCGATCACCTCGGGTGCGACGGCGGTCAGCGCGCGCACCGCGTCGCCGAGCGTCTCGTGCTCGCTGACCAGCCGGGCGAGGTCGAGGCTGACCTCGACGGGCACGAACGGGGTCCTGGTCAGGTGCAGGGACACGTCGTCGGGCACCCAGCGCCACAGTTCACGATCGAGTGCGAAGTCGAAGGGCGCCACGACGCCGACACCGCGCTGGGGGCGAGGTCCGCCCAGAAAGGAGACGTCCATGGGAAGTCACCGGCCTCAGGTCAGAATCAGCAGAGGAGGGGCAACGGTCGGCGGGTACGTCCGTGTTGACGAAGGTAGGTTCGGGTGCGAGCGTGGTCAATCCGCGCATGCCAGACGTAGGGAGCCGTCCCCGCGATGACGCAGGCCCCGCCCACCGTGCTGATCCTGGACGCCGACCCGCCCCCGCGGCTCGGCCGGCTCACCGGCCACGCACGGATCGTGCACACGGACGCGGCGGGCCTGGCGGCCCGGCTGCCCGAGGCGGACGTCCTGCTCGTCTGGGACTTCGCCTCGCACGCCGTCCGCGAGGCCTGGCCGGGCACGGGGCCGCGGCCTCGGTGGGTGCACACCGCCAGCGCGGGCGTCGACCATCTGATGTGCCCCGAACTGGCCGCGTCCGACACGGTCGTCACCAACGCGCGCGGGGTCTTCGACCGGCCCATCGCCGAGTACGTGGCCGCGTTGGTCCTCGCGATCGCCAAGGACCTCCCCCAGACCCTCGGCCTCCAGCGGGAGCGGACCTGGCGGCACCGCGAGGCGCGCCGGGTCGGCGGCACCCGCGCGTGCGTGGTGGGCTCCGGCCCGATCGGCCGGGCGATCGTCCGCACCCTCAAGGCGCTCGACATCACCACCGCGCTGGTCGGCCGTGTCCCGCGTACCGGCATCCACGGCCCCGGCGACCTGGACCGGCTGATGTCCCGCGCGGACTGGGTGATCGCGGCCGCGCCGCTGACCGAGCAGACGTACGGCATGTTCGACGCGCACCGCTTCGGCGTGATGCAGCCCTCGGCCTGCTTCATCAACGTCGGCCGCGGCCAACTGGTCGACGAGGACGCGCTGGTGCGGGCGTTGACCCGGCGCTGGATCGCGGCCGCGGCCCTGGACGTCCTCACCACCGAGCCGCTGCCCGCCGACAGCCCGCTGTGGGACGTGCCGGGTCTCATCGTCTCGCCGCACATGAGCGGGGACACGGTCGGCTGGCGGGACGAACTGGGCAGTCAGTTCGTGGAGTTGTACGAGCGGTGGGCGGCGGGCAGGTCCCTGCTGAACGTGGTCGACAAGAAACGCGGTTACGTGCCCGGTCACTGACTCCCGGGAGGGTGCCCCTCATGCAGCTCACCGACCTCACCGACCTCACCGCCCGGCAACTCCTCGACGGCTACCGCTCGGGGGAGTTCGGCCCGGTGGAGGCCACCCGGGCGGCCCTGGAACGGGCGGCCCGGATCCAGCCGGAGGTCAACGCCTTCGTCCGCCTCACCGAGGAGGACGCCCTGGCGCAGGCGGCCGAGTCGGCGGAGCGGTGGCGGCGGGGCGAACCGAGGGGACTGGTCGACGGCGTCCCGGTGACGGTCAAGGACATCTTGCTGATGCGCGGCCATCCGACCCTGCGCGGCTCCAGGACGATCGCGACGAACGGGAGTTGGGACGAGGACGCGCCCTCGGTCGCCCGGCTCCGCGAACACGGCGCGGTGTTCATCGGCAAGACCACCACCCCCGAGTACGGCTGGAAGGGCGTGACCGACTCCCCGCTCTCCGGCATCACCCGCAACCCGTACGACCCCTCCCGCACCGCCGGCGGTTCGAGCGGGGGCAGCGCGGCGGCCGTCGCCCTGGGCGCCGGGCCCCTGTCGCTGGGCACGGACGGCGGCGGCAGCGTGCGCATCCCGGCGGCCTTCTGCGGAGTCTTCGCCCTGAAGCCGACGTACGGCCGCGTCCCGCTCTACCCGGCGAGCGCCTTCGGCACGCTGTCGCACGTGGGCCCGATGACCCGGGACGCGGCCGACGCGGCCCTGCTGCTGGACGTGATCGGCGCACCGGACGCCCGGGACTGGTCGGCGCTGGGTCCCGCCCCGGGTTCCTTCACGGCGGGCCTCTTCAAAGGCGTGCGCGGACTGCGGGTGGCGTTCTCACCGACGCTGGGCGGACAGGTGGCGGTCGGTCCCGGGGTCGCGGCGGCGGTACGGCGGGCGGTGGCGCGGCTGGCCGAACTGGGCGCGTACGTCGAGGAGACCGACCCGGACTTCAGCGACCCGGTGGAGGCGTTCCACGCCCTGTGGTTCGCGGGGGCGGCCCGGGTGACCCAGCGTCTCGCCCCCGGGCAGCGGGAGCTGCTGGACCCGGGGCTGCGGGAGATCTGCGGGCAGGGGGCCCGGCTGAGCGCCCTGGAGTATCTGGCGGCGGTGGACGTCCGGATGGACCTGGGCCGCCGGATGGGCCTCTTCCACGAGCGGTACGACCTCCTGGTCACACCGACCCTGCCGATCACCGCGTTCGAGGCGGGGGCGGAGGTGCCGGAGAACTCCGGGTTCCGGCGCTGGACGGGGTGGACGCCGTTCACGTACCCCTTCAACCTGACCCAGCAGCCGGCCGCGACCGTACCCGTGGGGGTGGACGGGGACGGGCTGCCGGTGGGGCTGCAGTTCGTGGCCGCCCGCCATCGGGACGATCTGGTGCTGCGGGCGGCCCACGCGCTGTACGAGGCGGGCGCGGCCGCGGTGCCGCCGGGCGGCGCCGTCGTGGTCTGACGGAGCGCGCCAGGGAGCGGCCCGCGCCTCAGCCGGTCACCTGCACCACCGCGGTCCGTCCGGCCCGTACCGTCGGTGTCGCGTACGTGTACGTCACGCCGTCGACCTTCTTGGTGCGGACCCGCTGGGGGACGCCGTCGACCTCGATCTTCGTGTGCACGCCGGGGAAGCGGGCCTCCCACTGGTAGGCGCCGGTGCGCGCGTTGTTCGTGAGCGTGGTCTTCGTCGCGCCGTCGTGCCGCACGGTGACGGTGCCCGTGCCGATGGGTACGTCCGCCGCCTGGAGCCACTTCATGCCGGACGGCAGCCGCGACTGCGTGGTCACCTTGTGGTCCGGGGCGTCCGGGGTGATGCCCATCAGGCCCTGAACGGTCTGGCTGACCAGGGTGAACGACACCTCGGGGTAGTCACCGTCAGGGCCCTGGCTGGAGTTGACGTGCTGGGTCTCCCGCTCGCCGTAGATCTTCCGCATCCACTGCCAGGCGGTGTCGTTGCGGTTGTTCTTGAAGAACATGTCGGGCAGGTAGGTCGTCGACTCGATGTTGGGCGACCCCTCCGGCCCCAGCTCCTGCTGCTCGATGTAGTCGAGGTAGGCGTCGTTGCGCGGGCCGGGGTCGATGATCTGCTTCATCGGCATGAAGACGCTGTTCTCCTTGCCCCAGCCGGTGACCGGGGTGCCGGACAGGGTGTAGGCGCGGACCATGTCGGCGCCGCTGCCGGTACCGCTCCAGTCGTCGTTGAAGTACGTCTTCAGGTCGGCGGCACGCTTGTCGTAGGTCCTGGCCAGCGCGGTGTCGCCCTTGCCGCGGGCGAGGACCGCCATCGCCAGATACGCCTGGTACTCGGAGGCGATGCCGTCCCCGGCCTCGGCGAGGCCGTCGCCGTCCTGCTCGTTGTAGCTGGCAGCGCCCTGGAAGATGCCCTGGCCCGTGCCCTCGGCGACCTTCACCTTGCCGTTGTCCTTGGCGGAGTTGTGCAGGTCGATGAACTGCTCGGTGGCGTGCCGGTAGAAGTCCCACAGCACCGGGTCGTCGACGTATCTGCGGTCGCCGGTCCAGAGGTAGGCCTGGGCCGCCTTCTCGACGAGTTCGAAGGTGGCCGGCACCTCGCGCACGAAGTTGTCCGGGCTCTTGTAGTCGATGCTCAGGTAGGTCTTGGCGTCGAAGTTGAGGGACCACACCGGGAAGTACTTGTGCTCGGCGGTGGCCGACGCCGCGTAGGAGCGGAGCATCGTCTCGTTCTCGGCGTCGAGGCCGATGAGGTGGGCGCCGGCGAGCTGGTGGGTCATGTCGCGGGAGTAGTAGGCGCTGCGGTTGGCGTATCCGGCCCAGTAGGTGGGCTCGTACGACGCGGTGCCGGTGCCGCCGGTCTGGTTCTCGTCGACGTTGACCGGGCCTGTCGTGCCAGGCAGTTGAACCCAGCTGTTGGCCTTCTTCTGGGCCCAGGCGAACATCTCGGCGACCTCGGGGTCGGACGAGGTGACCTTCGGGTCGGCCGGTGCGGCGGGAGAGATCATCAGGTCGTCCGCGTTGACCCAGGAGCTGCCGGAGCCGAAGGCGATCTCCAGCCGGTCGCCGGTCCTCAGGTCGACGCGGCTGATGGTGTAGCGGGCGTAGCCGGCGTGCTGCGGCAGGTCGACCGTGCCGACGGTCTCGCCGTTGCGCCGGACCGTGTACGTGCCGCCGGTGCCGGCGCTGCCGACCCAGGCGGAGAAGTCGTAGCTGCCGTTCCTGGGTGCCACGAGGGTGAGTCGGGCGCTCTTGCCGGCACCGGCGTCGAGGTAGAGGAAGTGGGTGCCGCCGTGCCGGTTGCCGGTGCCGACCCCCGTGCCCGGTCCGAAGGTCCAGCCCGTGCCGCCGTTCTCGAAGCCAGGGTCGGGGATGGCGAGTTGGGGGCGGGGGCCCGGTGCCGCCTCGGCCGACACGGCGGGGGCCATCGGTGCGAGCAGGGCAACGGCGGTGAGCAGCATGAGCCTTGAGGGCTTCATCGGGTCTCCGGTCTCGATCACTGCGGTCGGGCGGGTGGGGCGGCCGAGCGGTGGCCGCAAGCTAACAGGGCCCGGAGAAGCGCTTCAATGGTCATGCGGAAGAAACCTGCAAGACCCGCAGACTTCCTGCTGTTTCCCATGGCATGATGCGCTGAAAGTTTTCATCTCATTCGTGCAAGCGAGGTAGGGCGGGACCGTTATGAAGGTGGGCATCACCGAGGTCGCGGAGCGGGCGCAGGTGAGCGAGGCCACCGTCAGCCGGGTCATCAACCGGCGTCAGGGCGTGGCGCGCAAGACCCGCGAGGCGGTCGAGCGGGCGATGGCCGACCTCGGGTACGAGCGGCAGACCCGGGGCCAGCTGATCGCGGTCGTCACCGAGTTCGTCTCCAACCCGTTCTTCGCCGACGTCTGCGAACGGATCGAGTCCACGCTCGCCCCGCACGGCCTGAAGACCGTCCTGTGCCCGTGCTTCCCCGGCGGGGTGCAGGAGCTGGACTTCGTGACCTCCCTCGCCGACCGGGGTGTCGCCGCGGTGGTCTTCCTGTCGGCCAGCAACACGATCGAGGGCGCGGACCCGGCCGCGTACGAACTGCTGCGCTCCCGCATGATCCCGTTCGTCGGGGTCAACGGCGAGTTCGAGGGCGTGGGCGACGTGCCGGTCTTCTCCACCGACGACCTGCTGGCCGCCGAACTCGCCGTGGACCATCTGCACCGCCTCGGTCACCGCCGGATCGGCATGGCGTCGGGCCCGGTCGGCAACCGCCCGGCGGACCGCCGGGTCAGCGGCTTCGTCTCCTCGCTCGTCAAGCGCGGGGTCGAGGATCCGGAGCAGTGGGTGGTCCGGCAGTCCTACACCGTCGAGGGCGGCCAGTCCGCCGCGATCTCGCTGCTCGGCCGGGGCGCCACGGCCATCGTCGCCGCCAGCGACTACATGGCCCTGGGCGCGATCCGCGGCGCGCGGCGCCAGGGGTACGACGTCCCGGGCGACGTGTCGGTCGTCGGCTACGACGGCGCCATGATCATGGACTTCGTCGACCCTCCGCTCACCACGGTCCGCCAGCCGGCCGACCGCCTGGCCGCGGAGGTGGCCCGCAGCGTCCTCGCCCTGGTGGGCAACCGCGAGGTCCCCGTCGGCGAGCTCCTCTTCGACCCCGAGCTGGTGATCCGTGCGAGCACGGCGGCGGTGGCAGCTGTTCGTCGGGACCATTGACCTAGACATCGGATCTATGCAGACTCTGCACGGAGATCCGGCCGGATCATCGGCGGTAACTCCCGCTATTCATCGGGTATTTCATCGCTCATGCATGCTCCGGAGGGACTATGCCCATGTCTCGGTTCGCGTTTCTCGGGGTGGCGCTCGCGCTGCTCGGCGGCGGGGCGGCCGGTCCTGTCGCCGCGGCGCCGAAGGCGGCACCGGTGGTGGTCGACGTGGACGACTACGGCGCCGACCCCACCGGCCGGACGGACTCGGCGCCCGCGGTCACCGCGGCGCTGCGGCACGCCAGGAGCCTCGACCGGCCGGTCAGGATCGTCTTCTCGAAGGGCACCTACCAGCTCTATCCCGAGCGGGCCGAGACACGTGAGCTGTACGTGTCCAACACCGTGGGCGCCGACCAGCGTTACCGGGACAAGAAGATCGGGCTGCTGATCGAGGACATGCACGACGTCACCGTCGACGGCGGCGGGGCCAAGCTCGAATACCACGGCCTCCAGACGGCGTTCGCGTCGATCCGCTCGACCGATGTGACGTTCCAGAACTTCTCGTTCGACTACGCGGCCCCCGAGGTCATCGACGCGACCGTCGCCACCACCGGTGTCACCGACGGGCACGCCTACCGCGTCCTGAAGATCCCGGCCGGCAGCCCGTACGAGGTGAACGGCACGCACATCACCTGGCTCGGCGAGAAGAGCCCGGCCACCGGGCAGCCGTACTGGTCGGGGGTCGACGGACTCCAGTACACCCAGATCCACGACCCCGAGGCGCAGAAGACCTGGCGCGCGGACAACCCGTTGTTCAACGATGTGGCCGCCGTCACCGACCTGGGCGGTCGCCGGATCCGGATCGACTACAACAGCTCGTCACAGCCGACGGATGCCGGGCTCGTCTACCAGATGCGCCTCATCGAGCGGACCGAGCCGGGCGCCTTCATCTGGGAGTCGAAGAACGTCACGATGCGCTCGATGAACGCCTACTACCTGCAGTCCTTCGGTGTGGTGGGGCAGTTCAGCGAGAACATCTCGATCGACAGGGTGAACTTCGCCCCCGACCCGAAGTCCGGCCGCTCGACGGCCTCGTTCGCGGACTTCGTGCAGATGTCGGGCGTCAAGGGCAAGGTCTCGATCACCCGGAGTGTCTTCGACGGCCCGCACGACGACCCGATCAACATCCACGGCACCTATCTCGAAGTCGTCGGGCAACCCGGGCCGAACACCCTCACCCTCGCCTACGAGCACCCGCAGACCGCCGGGTTCCCGCAGTTCGCCCCGGGTGACGAGGTCGAGTTCACCACCAAGCGGACGATGACCCAGCTTTCACCGGCGCACGCGAAGGTCACCGCGGTCGACGGGCCCAGCGGGACGGACCACACCAAGTCGCTGACCACGATGACCGTCACCTTCGACCGGCCGGTCCCCGCCGGGGTCGAGATCGGCGGCACGGTGGTCGAGAACATCACGGCCACCCCGTCGGTCCTCATCTCCGGCAACGTCTTCCGCAACGTGCCGACCCGCGGGGTGCTGGTCACCACCCGCAAGCCCGTCCTGATCACCGGCAACCGCTTCGACGCGATGTCGATGGCCAGCATCTACGTCTCCGCCGACGCCTACCAGTGGTACGAGTCCGGGCCGGTCTCCGACCTGACGATCCGCGACAACTCGTTCACGCGGCCCACTGGCCCGGTCATCTTCGTGGAGCCGACCAACCAGGTCGTCGACCCGGCGAATCCGGTGCATCACAACATCTCGGTCGAGCACAACTCGTTCGACATCGGTGACGTGACGGTGGTCAACGCCAAGAGCGTCGGCGGGTTCGCCTTCACCGGCAACACGGTCCGGCGGCTGGACAAGGCGGACCAGCCGCCGTACACCTCACCGCTGTTCGTCTTCCACGGCAGTTCGGGCATCCGGATCGCGCACAACCACTACGCCGAGGGCCTCAACACGTCCGTGGTCGCCGACTGAAGCACGGCGGCCGGGAGGGGCGGCGGCTAGGCCCTGCGGAAGGCCAGGGTCTCCCCCGCCGCTCCCGTCCGCCACAGGTCGTTGCAGGCCTCGGCCAGGTCCGGCAGGCCCGCCACCACCTCGCCCCACACGATCCCCGGCACCCAGCCCACATCGCCGTTGAGCAGCAGGTTGTTGCGTTCGTAGAAGAGGGCCAGGTCGACGACCGTGGTGCCGGGGCGTACCTCGCGGTCGTAGCCGTAGGCCTTCGTGCCCAACTCCGCGCCGGCGAAGGAGAAGTAGCAGAGGTCGCCGGGGATGGGGGTGACGGTCGGGTTTTCCAGGGGCGGTTCGGTCGCCGCGAATGGCGGGAAAAGAGCGTAGATCTCGTTGCGGGCGTACTTGGCGTGGTAGACGTCGCCGGCGAGTGGCAAGGCGTCCCACACGCCGGCACAGGTCACCGGGGCCCGGTCGTCCAGCAGCCGGGCCGTGGCCCGGACCCCGCGGGTGACCAGCGAGACTTCGATGAATCGATCGGCCATGCCTTCCATGATGCATAAGTCGATTGGCCTCGGGTAGCCGCGCCGCCATGGCTCCACCACTTGGGAACGAGACAGACACATCTGGGTACGAATCCAGACAAACTCGGCGTGCGGTGCTCGCGGGTGCCGCCGCCATCGGCGCACTCGCCGCCGCCGGCTGCACCCGCGTGGCCACCGCGGCCGGCACCGACGGCGGTGACCTGCTGCAACGGCTGCGCGCCCAGGGTGTCGTACGGCTCGGAATAGCCGGTGAGATCCCCTTCGGATACATCGACAAGGACGGCCATCTCACCGGTGAGGCACCGGAGCTGGCGAAGGCGATCTTCAAGCGGCTCGGGGTCGACAAGGTGCAGCCGGTGCCGACCGAGTTCGGTTCGCTGATCCCGGGGCTGAACTCGCAGCAGTTCGACGTCGTGGCCGCCGGGATGTACGTCAACCCCGAGCGCTGCGAGCAGGTGATCTTCGCCGATCCCGACTACCAGATGCTCGACTCGTTCGTCGTGCGCAAGGGGAACCCCAAGGGGCTGCACGACTACAAGGACATCGTCGCCAAGAAGGCGAAGTTCGCCACCGGGACCGGGTACGCGGAGATCCAGTACGCGGTCGAGGCGGGGTACAAGGAGAGCGACATCCTGATCGTGCCGGACCAGGTCGCCGGGCTGAACGCCGTGGAGGCCGGGCGCGTGGACGTCTTCGCCGGGACCGCGGTCACCGTCCGCGAGGTGGTCAAGAAGTCCGCCAAGACCGAGGCCACCAAGCCCTTCGCGCCGCTGGTCGGCGGCAAGCCGCACGTGGACGGGGGCGCCTTCGCGTTCCGGTCGGCCGAGACGAAGCTGCGGGACGCCTTCAACGTGGAGCTGCACAAGCTCAGGAAGAGCGGCGAACTGTCCCGGATCCTGCGGCCGTTCGGCTTCACCGCGGCCGAGATGACCGACCTGACGGCCAAGGAGCTGTGCGGGGGAGGCAAGAGCGGATGACCTCGGGACTGTGGGACCTCGTACTGAAGGGCGTCTGGACCACCGTCCAGCTGCTCGTGCTGAGCGGGTTGCTGATGACCGCGGTGGCCTTCGTGGTGGGCGTGGCGCGGACGAGCCGGCACTGGTTCGTGCGGTTCCTCGCCGGCTTCTACACCGAGGTGTTCCGTGGCACCTCGGCGCTGGTGATGATCTTCTGGGTGTTCTTCGTGCTGCCGGTCGCCTTCGGCTGGCAGCTGGTGCCGCTGTGGGCGGGCACCCTCGCGCTCGGCCTGACCTACGGCGCGTACGGCTCGGAGATCGTGCGCGGGGCGCTGAACGCGGTCGACCCGGCGCAGAAGGAGGGCGGGATCGCGCTCAGCTTCACGCCCTGGCAGCGGCTGCGGCTGATCCTGCTGCCGCAGGCGGTGCCGGAGATGATCCCCTCCTTCTGCAACCTGCTGGTCGAACTGCTCAAGGGCACCGCGCTGGTGTCGATCACCGGCATGGGCGACCTGGCGTTCAGCGGGAACCTGGTGCGACTGGCGCTGCAGGAGAGCGCGCACATCTACACGTACCTGCTGCTGATCTACTTCGTGATCGCGTTCGTCATCACCCGGCTGATGCGCGGCCTGGAGAAGCGGCTGAAGGCCGGGATCGGCAAGGACCCGGGCAACGAACAGACGGCACGTGAGGCCAAGCGTGCGCAGACGACCGGGGTCGGTGGTGTCGCGTGAAGTGGGACTGGAGTGCCGTCAGCGAGTTCATGCCGCACTTCTGGGACGGCCTGCGGGTCACCCTGGAGGCGCTGGTCCTCGGCTCGCTGATCTCGTTCTCGCTGGGGCTGGTGTGGACGCTGCTGATGCGGACCCCGACCAGGTGGGTGCGCTGGCCGGTGGGCGTGGTGACCGAGTTCGTCCGCAACACCCCGCTGCTGGTGCAGCTGTTCTTCCTGTTCTACGTGCTGCCCGAGTGGGGCCTGACGTCCTCCGCGCTGACCACCGGTGTCTTCGCGATCGGCCTGCACTACTCGACGTACACCATGCAGGTCTACCGGGCCGGTATCGAAGCCGTGCCGGTCGGCCAGTGGGAAGCGGCGACGGCCCTGAACCTGCCGGCGCGGCGGACCTGGACGGTGGTGATCCTGCCGCAGGCGCTGCGCCGGGTCGTGCCGCCGCTCGGCAACTACGTGATCTCGATGCTCAAGGACACGCCGATCCTGATGTCGATCACCGTGCTGGAGATGCTCGGGCAGGCGCGGCTCTTCTCCCAGCAGCACTTCCAGTTCACCGAGCCGGTGACGGTGATCGGCGTCGCCTTCATCGTCATCTCCTACCTCGCCTCCCTTCTTCTGCGCACCCTGGAGCGTCGCCTTGTCCGTTGAGACCAGCAAGCAGCCGAGTACCGCCGATACGACGTCCACCGAGCTGATCCGCATCGAGGGGGTGACCAAGCGGTTCGGGGACAACACCGTCCTCGACGGCCTTGACCTCAGCGTGCAGGCCGGCCGGCACGTCACCCTGATCGGGCCCTCCGGCTCCGGCAAGACCACGATCCTGCGGCTGCTGATGACCCTGACCAAGCCGGACGCGGGCACCATCACCGTCGGCGGGCAGCGGCTCTTCCCGGCGTCGGAGAAGGAGCTGCGGGAGGTCCGCAAGCAGATCGGGATGGTGTTCCAGCAGTTCAACCTGTTCCCGAACATGACCGTGCTGCGCAACCTCACCGAGGCCCCGGTGACCGTGCTCGGCCTGTCGAAGGACGAGGCGGAGGCACGCGCCCGGGAGCTGCTCGACCTGGTGGGCCTCGCCGACAAGTGCGACGCCCGGCCGACCCAGCTCTCCGGCGGCCAGCAGCAGCGGGTGGCGATCGCGCGGGCGCTGGCCATGCGGCCGAAGGTGCTGCTCCTGGACGAGGTGACCTCGGCGCTCGACCCCGAGCTGGTCGCGGGCGCCCTCGACCTGCTCAGAGACATCGCCCGCACCACCGACATCACCATGCTCTGCGTGACCCACGAGATGAACTTCGCCCGGGACATCTCCGACCAGGTCCTGATGTTCGACGCGGGCCGGATCATCGAGGCGGGCCCGCCGGAGCGGATCTTCAGCGAACCCGAGCACGAGCGGACCCGGGAATTCCTCAGCGCGGTGCTGTAAGCGTCTCCGCGCAAACCGTCGTAAAAGATTCCCGGCGCGGCACCATGATTACAGGAAGTGAACGCTCGATCACCCGAGGTCCGGCGGTCAGCTCATTCCGCTGACATATGCCATCGGGTCTCCGCCGCAGCTGGGAGGGCCGGAATCTCGCCGACACCCCCTCCGTTTCGACCTGCCGCCCGTTATCGTGGAGAGGATCCGCTGTCCGGATCACGGCCCAAGCAGTGCTGTCGAAGCAGCATCGCCGAGCGAGCGCAGGGGGATTCACCGTGGCGCTGAAGCACGAGCCGACCGCCCCGTACCACTCCGCCCAGGACGCGCTGCGCGTCCTGGAGACGGTGGCGGAGCAAGCCGACGGCGTCACCGACACCGAGCTGGCCCGCCGGACCGGCCTCGAGTCCGAGCGGCTGACCGCGCTGCTGCGCATGCTGCGCCGCGAGGGCTATGTGGAGCAGATCGCCGACGGTGCCTATGTCACCGGTGAGACCCTGCGCCGCCTCGGCTCCGCGCACGACCGGGAGCGCGCCCTCGACGAGCAGCTCCAGCGGACCCTCGACCGGCTGCGCGACTCGGTCGGCGCGGCGGTCTACCTCAGCCGGTACGTCGACGGCGAGGTGCGGATCGGCCCGTACGCGGCCGGCCCCGGCACCCCCGCGGTCAACGAGTGGGTGGACTTCCGCTCCTCCGCGCACGCCACCGCGATCGGCAAGAGCCTGCTCACCCAGCTCGACCACAACGGCCGCCGCGACCATCTCTCCCGGCACAAGATGGCGCGCCTCACCTCGCGCACCATCACCAGCGACAAGCTGCTGCTCTCCCGGCTGGCGGCACAGCCGCCGACCGTGCCGGTCCTGGATCTCCAGGAGTACGCGATCGGCACGGTGTGCGCGGCGGTGCCGATCACCGCCGGCTCGTCGGTGGGCTGCCTGGCCCTGTCCCTGCCGGTCGAGCACGCCCACCGGCTCCGGCAGGCCGCCGACGCCCTGAACCGCAGCGCGGCCCCGGTGCTGCTCTCCCTCGCCATCTGAGCCGGCGGCTTCCCTCCGAGGCTGGTCGGAAGCACCCCCGCGGACCAGGTAGTATTTTCTTCGTCGCCAGCCGCGAGACACAGATCGGACGGTTCGGCGAGAGTCATGCGCCGCTAGCTCAGTTGGTTAGAGCAGCTGACTCTTAATCAGCGGGTCCGGGGTTCGAGTCCCTGGCGGCGCACAACGAAGAGGGCGAGCCTTGTCCGCGGAGAACGCGGATGGTGCTCGCCCTCTCTGTTATTGCGCGGCCGCGCCGCGCGCGGTGGGCGCTCCGCCGTCCACGCCCTCCGCCGAAGGGCCCCTCGTGGAGACGAGGGGCCCTTCGGCGTCCTCGGCGGTCAGTCGGCGGTAGGTCTGCTCGCCCGGCGGCCGCCACCACACCGGGTCGGCACACCGCACCCCCTCCCGCCGCAGCGCGGCCCGCTGGATCTTGTTGGTCGCCGTCACCGGCATCCGCTCCACCACCCGCACGAACCGGGGTGCCATCTTCGTCCCCAGGTCGGGCTGGGCCAGCAGGAACTCGGCGAAGTCCAACGGCTCGAACCGCCCGGCGACGGTCGCCATCACCTGGTCCCCGGTCACCGGGTCCGGCACCCCGTACACGGCGACGGCGTCCGCGCCCTCGTACCGCGCCACGATGTTCTCGATCATCGCGGCGGCCAGGTTCTCCCCGTCCACCCGGATCCGGTCGTCGGTACGCCCCGCGAAGTACAGATAACCGTCCGCGTCCCGGTAGAAGAGATCCCCGGTCCAGTACCAGCCTCCCCGGCGCCGCTCGGCCTCCGCCTCCGGGTTGCGCCAGTACCCCTCGAAGGGGTTCGGCGCCCGGTTGACCAGCTCCCCTATCGCCTGCTCCCCGTTGAGCAGCCGGCCCCCCGAGTCGAAGACCGCGGCCGGGCACTGCGCCCCCGTCTCCTGGTCGAGTACGACGAGACCGGGCGCCGCCCGCCCCACCGCCCCGCGGGGCGTCCCCGGCGACCACTGGATCGCGGCCCCGCCCTCCGAGGACCCGTACCCCTCGACCAGCCGCACCCCGAACCGCTCCTCGAAGGCGGCCGCGTCCACCGCCCCGGCCTCCGTTCCGAAGCCGAGCCGCAGCGGATTGTCCCGGTCGTGGGCGTGTGGCTCGGTGGCGAGGATGTACTGCACCGCACGGCCGACATAGGTGAAGTAGGTCGCCCGGTAGCGCCGTACGTCGGCCAGGAATCCCGACGCCGAGAACCGCCGCCGTAACGCCACCCCGGCGGCCGCCGTCAGCGCGGGTGCCCAGTCGGCGATCACGGCGTTGCCGTGGAACATCGGCATGCAGACGTAGTGCACGTCGTCGGGCCCCACCCCGAACTGCCCGGCGAGCGACCGCCCGGCCGCCGCGAGCCTGCCCTGGGAGCAGAGGGCGGCCTTGGGGGCGCCGGTGGAACCGGAGGTGAAGTAGAGCAGGATCCGGTCGCCGGGGGCGGCCCGCGAGGCGTCCGGGAAGGCGCCGACATAGGGCGCGAGAAGTGCGCCGTACGCCGGATCGTCGGTGACCAGGAGGCGCACGCCGGGCAGTTCGAGCCCGGCGAGCAGCGGCAGATGGGCCCGCTCGGTGACCAGCACCGGGCACTCGGTGTGCCGGATGTCCCGTGCGAGCTCGGCCCCGCGCCGGGTCGGATTGACCCCGGCGACAGCCGCCCCGGCGAGCGCGGCGGCCCCCAGCCAGAGCGGGAACTCCGGGGTGTTGTCGAGCAGCACACCCACATGGGGCACGGCACCGGGCGGCAGCAGATCCCGCAGCAGGGCCGCGCGGGCGGCGGCACCGCCGGCCACCTCGTGATGCGTCAGCACCTGTTCCTCGAACCACAGCCCCGGCCGGTGGTCACCCCACCGGGCGGCGACTGCTTCGGCGATCGTGCGCCCTTCGAAGGCCATGAAGAGGCAGATTAGTTGACACTCCGTCAGATCGATACCCTGGGGGCGCGGGGCTGTGCCGATGTGCGGCTACCGCCGCGTGGGCGCGACGAGCCCCACCGGCCCGCGGAGGTCCACGGCCCCGCCGGCACTCACGGAGTCCAGTCCACCGTCCCCGGCTCCGGCCCCGTCCCCCCGTCCGAGAAGGCGAAGTGCGCCCCGATCATGAAGGCCACCGCGAACCCGATGAAGACCAGGAAGAACACCACCAGGCACCCGGTCCCCGCGGCCAGCTTCCCCTGCGCGGGCGGCTGTGCCGTCGCCTTCTCCGGAATCTCCGGCAGGTAGTACACCGTCACGAAGTCACCCTCGACGACGGTCGACGGCCCGTTCGGCTCGTCGATGCGGACGGTCCGCCCCTCGGCCGTGGTGAACTCGAACACGTGATGCAGCGTGGTCGTCACGGACGTGTCCCCGCTGCCGCCGCTGGTCGTCGCGTACGACCGCAGGCAGCGCGCCTCGGCCGTACGGCCGTGACGCCACGCCCGGCTGATCTGACGTGACCGCTTCAGTGTTCTGATCATCCCGTACACCCCGACGACGACGAAGACGCCGGGAATGATGTAGAAGAACGCTTGCAGCAGGCCCATGGCAGTCCCCCGGTTGCGAACACCGGTCCGACCGACCGGCGTGGCGGGAACCTACCCCCGCGAACTGCGGCGGGTCCTCAAGCGAAGCTCAGATCAGCCGGATGTTACCCAGTCGTCGAACGACGCCGGTCAGAACGTGACGTCGGAGCAGGCGTAGAACGCGTTGCTCGTGTCGGCGATCGTCCAGACCGCCAGGATCACGTGGTGACCGCTCAGCCCCGTCGGCAGGGTGCCGCTGTGACTGAGGGTGGCCGGCGGGCGCTGGCCGTTGTAGGGGACGGTGAGGAACGGAGTGGTGTTGAGGTCCGAACGGGCGAGGGCGTGGTTCTGGTTCCAGCCCGGCTTGGTGACGTAGTACTTGAAGTCGGTCGTGGCGTGCATCGCGGTGAACTGCCAGCGGAAGGTGTACGACTGACCGCCCGTCACCTTGGTCGTCGGCCAGGCCCCGCCCGCGGGGGTCTTGGGCGAGCTGAGCTGGGCGAACCTGCTCAGCCCGCCGTTGCAGAGCTGGCCGTCGGCCGGGCCGGCCGCCGGGAAGCCCTTCGGGCCCTCGACGCTCTGCGGCTCGTACTGGATGTCACCGCAGTTGGTCACGGTGCCGTTGGCGCAGAGCTTCTGCCTGCTGATGGGGAGGTCGGTGTAGCCGTGCCCGCTGGCACCGCCGGTGGAGAGCGCGAAGGCTCCGGCGGTCGCCACACCGAGCACGACGGCCGAGATCTTGGTCCGTTTACGCATGCTGCCGCTCCTGGAGAACGTGGGGGAGGTTCTGTGAGCCGTGCAGGTCTAGACCAAGTCCCAGATTATTGCCATCAGTTGACCGTGTCCATATCAACGACCCATCCCCGCGCGTCAGGGTGCGGAGTCGGAGCGTCCCGAGCAGAACGCCACCGTCAGGTCCCGCACCAGCACCTTGCGCTCGTAGTCGTCGAGTTCGACCAGGCCGCGCATGGTCAGCCGGGTCACCGTGTCCTCGACGGAGTCCACGACGGAGGCGAGCATCCCGGACCGCTGCTGGGCGTCGAGCGCGGCGATCCGGCGCCGGTGCATGGCCGCGGCGACCTCCGGGGCGTACTCCACCCGGACCGGCTGCACGGAGAACACCTCCAGGCCGATCCCGCCCGCGTCCTTCGCCACCAGCCGGGTCAGCGCGTCGGCGGCCATCTCCACCGAACCCCGCGTCCGGCCCGGCACCTCCACCGGCACCCGGGCCAGCGCCGCCTCCACGCACTCCCGCAGGTACGTCTCGTGGTCGTCGAGGCCGAGCACCGCCCGCGCGGTGTCCCGCACCCGCCACACCACCAGGACGACGACCCGCAGCGCGACCCCGTTGCCGTCCGCCGCCGGCATCTCCTCGCTGCGCCAGTGCCGCAGCCGGACGTCGACGCGGCGGCGCAGCAGCAGCGGGTTGACCCAGAGCAGGCCGGTGCGCCGTACCGTCCCCCGGTAGCGGCCGAACAGGCCGAGCACCCAGGCCCGTCCGGTCGCCCCGCGGGCGAGACCGGCGAAGCCGAACAGGCCGAGCGCGCCGGCTCCGGCGTACGCGGCCCACTGCGCCGGGCCGAGTCCCGCGCCCGCGTACGCCGGAAGGCGCAGCGCGTGCACCGCGAGCGGGGGCAGCACTCCGGCCCACCAGGAAGTGGCGAGGCTCCCGGCCGTTCCGGCCAGCCCGGCGGCCACCCCGGCCGCGCCGGGCAGCACCCGGGCGGGGCGTTCCACCAGTTCGGGGTCGACGGCGGCGACCGGCCGGGGCTTGGCCGGGGCCGGGCGGCGCAGCCGGGGCTGTTCGCCGGTGCCCTGCCGGCGGCCGACCACGGCGGGCTTCAGCGGGACCGAGACCGGGTCGGGGTCGTCGCGGAACAGCAGGTGGACCGGGATCTCGGTGGTGGCCTCGTTCTGGATCAGCCGGGGGACGGGCCGGGTGGGCGGTCCGCCGTCCAGGGGGTCGTCCGATTCAGGGGTGTGTGCGGTCGTCGTACTCATGCCTGCCTCCAGCCTCCGCGCCAGATGCGTCACGTGATCGTCGGGTCGTTAAAGGAACAGGCGGCGCCAGGTCTCCGGCCCCGGGTAGCCGTCGGCCGCGCCGCCGCGCCAGCCCTGGGTGCGCTGGAACGCCTCGACGGCCCTGCGGTCGGCCTCGCCCCAGGCCGGACCCGGACCCTCGGTGTAGAAACGGCCGAAGCCCTTCTCGATCAGCCGCCGGCCGAGCCGGGTGACGTAGTCGTTGGCGGCGCCCGGCCGGAAGTAGTTCTTGCCGGGGTAGCCCGGGACCCCGTGCGAGGCGGGGACGGGCGTGGCCGTGGCGGCGGGCCTGATGTCCTTGCCCTTGCCGGTGGCGAGGAGTTCCCAGGTGCCCGGGCCGGGCAGGCCGTCGGCGGCGGCGCCGGTCCAGCCCTGGGCGAGCTGGAAGGCCCGGGTGGCCTGCTGGTCCGCGGTGCCCCAGACCGGACCCGGGCCCTTGGTGTAGTGGGCGCCGGCGCCCCGGGCGGTGAGCAGCCGGCCGAGCAGGGTGACGTACTTGTTGTCGGCGCCCGGACCGAAGTAGGCCGCGCCGGGGAACGGCACCGCCGTCTTCCCGGCCTCGGCGCCGGCCGTGCCCGGGTCCGCGATCAGGCCCTTGTAGCGGTAGGGGACGTATTTGGCGGAGTTGCTCCAGTAGGCGTAGGGGGTGGACTGGCGGCGGGCGTGCGGGGGTGTCTGCTCGTACGCCGTGTAAGCGGTGTGCGTGTAGTCCGTCCAGCCGCCGAAGATCACGACGTGGGAGCCCTTCTCGGGGTTGTCCGGGTTGTGGAAGAGCAGGATGTCGCCGGGCTGGAGCTCCGCCTTGGTGATCTTCGTGGCGAACTGGTCGAGGCTGCCCGTCCACTCGTTCCCGGTCAGCTTCCAGGCCATCGAGACATAGCCGGAGCAGTCCTGCCGGTATCCGTCCGTCCAGTAGAGGGACATGCTGTACGGCACCTGGGCGGTGACCCAGGTCTTGGCCCGGTTGATGATCTCGGTGCGGGTGACGGGGGGCGTGGTGACGGGGCCGTGGGCGGGCTTGCCGCCGGGGCCGTGCAGGGGGGACTTGGCGCCCTGCGGGGTGTCGGGCTCGCCGTCCGCGGGGGCGGTGGGCCGGTGGGGGGCCGGCGGGGTGCTGTGGGCGGCGGCCGTCGGGGTGCTCGCGGCGAGGGCGGCGGACGCGGCGGCGGCCACGACCAGGACGCCCCGGGCGGCCGGGTGTCCGCCGAAACGCCCGGGCAGCGGGTACGGGCCGACCCGCCGCCAGTGAACGCATCCGGGGCATTCGCAGTCGTTCGCGGGGTCGAATTCCTCGAATACCGGGGCCGGCATGCGATTCCCCTCACACTTCGTGTTGATATGTCCGGGACTGTACACATTGATCAGTTTCCCAACTGTCACCCCGGTGCGCATGCTGACGGTCCGAATGATGTACGGCAGGGGGCGGACGGGGGTCCCCCCGGTGGCCGCCGGTCGGGAGCACCGCCCTCCGTCGGGTAGAGTTCTCGCTGTCAGCAGGCGCCGCTAGCTCAGTTGGTTAGAGCAGCTGACTCTTAATCAGCGGGTCCGGGGTTCGAGTCCCTGGCGGCGCACAGACACACAGAAGGCCCTCCGCAGTAGCGGGGGGCCTTCTGGCGTACACCCCACCGGCCGCACCAGGCCGCTTCGGAACCATGTGCACCGTTATGTCAACTACCGACACGGTCGATCCACACAATCACCACAGGTTCCGCAATGAACACCTATGATCGGTAAACACCTTGTTTCGCTCTTGCGATCATGCTCGGCACCGTAGAACCCTGGATGTCCAAAGTGCCGATGATTCGCGGCACTTGGGGGGTAGGTAACCGGTTGCCAGATCTGCGGGGTTGAGGGGCCCCGGTCATGAATCGATGCCGAGGGGGGCATCATGCAACCGGATGGTCACGGTCCGTGTCCATATCCGTGGAACGACTGTGCCCCGCCATTGACGCGCCCGGCCTGATCGAGGGGGATCCGACCGGGCGGTGGGACCGACAGACACGCGCTGATCTGCGCGTGTGGGGGGATGACTCATGACGTCGACGCCGACGGGCGCCCGGCAGGAACAGGAACACGACCCGTCACAGCCATACGATCCGTCACAGACCACACAGCTCCGCGTACCCGCACACCGATCCACCACCGGCGCCCTGCGCCGGATCAAGAAGACACTGCCCAGATACGACTACGAGCACTACAGCAGGCTCGCCGGCCCCCTCACCCAGCCCGATCCGAGCACACCGTACAAAGTGCAGTACCGCTCCCTGCTCTCCCAGGAACCGCACCGCCTGCGCGCCGCCCTGATGCTGGGCGCCGCCCCGCTGCTCTCGCTGGTCCTGCTCACCTGGCTGCTGCAGCCCGAGCACTGGACCCAGCGCGACTACCCGGCCTACGACTTCCTGCCGGCCCTCGACATCGTGATGCTGGTGTCGATCGGCCTGATCGAGTTCTTCCGCTGCATGAACGTGCTGTCCAACGCACACGCCACCCTGGTGGCCCGCGACCCGGTCCCGGTGGTCCCGGAGACCGGCACCCGGGTCGCGTTCATCACCACGTTCGTGCCCGGCAAGGAACCGCTGGACATGGTCACCCGGACGCTGGAGGCGGCGGTCCGGCTGCGCCACCGGGGGCTGCTGCACATCTGGCTGCTCGACGAGGGCGACGATCCGGAGGTGAAGCAGGTCTGCGCGCGCCTGGGCGTGCACCACTTCACCCGCAAGGGCGTCGAGAAGTGGAACCGGCCCAAGGGCCCACACCGGGCGAAGACCAAGCACGGCAACTACAACGCCTGGCTGGAGGCGCACGGCGACGAGTACGACTTCTTCGCCTCCGTCGACACCGACCACGTCCCGCTGCCCAACTACCTGGAGCGGATGCTGGGCTACTTCCGCGACCCGGACGTCGGCTTCGTCATCGGCCCACAGGTGTACGGCAACTACGACACGTTCGTCACCAAGGCCGCCGAGTCCCAGCAGTTCCTCTTCCACGCCCTGATCCAGCGCGCCGGCAACCGCTACGGCGCGCCCATGTTCGTCGGCACCTCCAACGCCGTACGGATCAGGGCGCTCCAGCAGATCGGCGGCCTGTACGACTCGATCACCGAGGACATGGCCACCGGCTTCGAGATCCACCGCACCAGGAACCCGGCGACGGGGAAGAAGTGGCGCTCGGTGTACACCCCGGACGTGCTCGCGGTCGGCGAGGGCCCGAACGCCTGGACCGACTTCTTCACCCAGCAGCTGCGCTGGTCCCGGGGGACCTACGAGACGATCCTCAAGCAGTACTGGAAGGGCCTGTTCACGCTGTCCCCGGGCAAGCTCTTCAACTACACGATGATGATCATCTTCTACCCGATGTCGGCCCTCAACTGGATCCTCGCGGCCCTGAGCTGCGCGCTGTTCCTGGGTCTGGGCGCCTCGGGTGTGAACATCGACCCCACCGTGTGGCTGATGCTCTACGGCAACGCCTCCGCGCTCCAGATCGGCCTGTACATCTGGAACCGGCGGCACAACGTCTCCCCGCACGAGCCGGAGGGCTCCGGCGGGGTGGCCGGCATGGTGATGTCGGCGCTGTCCGCGCCGATCTACGCCCGCTCGCTGATGGACGCCGTGCTGCGCCGCAAGAGCAAGTTCGTGGTCACGCCCAAGGGCGAGTCGGCCAGCCCGGACACGCTGTTCGGCACGTTCCGGATCCACTGGTTCTTCATGCTGGTCTTCGGCGGCTCGCTCGCCGCCGGTTTCGTCGGCGGCCACGCGCACCCGGCGATGCTCACCTGGGCGACGCTGGCGCTGCTCATCACGGCGGCCCCGATCTTCGCCTGGCAGTACACGCTGCGCAAGGAGGGCAGGACACCCGCGGTCGCCGCCGAGCCGGAGGACGCGGTGCCGCCCGGGTACCCGCGCGCGGCGCACGCCCCGCAGCAGCGGCCCACCTGGGCACCCGCGGGCGGCGGCGGGAACCCGGAGGAGACCATGCGGATCGCGCTCGGCGGGCTGGGGGGACGTAAGGAATGACCGACCGTGCCGGCGGCCGCCGGGCTCGTCGTCTCGCGATCGGTACGGCGGTGGTGCTCGCCCTGGCCGGGATGAACGGGCCGTGGGTGTACCGCTTCGGGACCGAGGAATACCACCAGTACAAGATCAACAGACCGGAGTACAAGGCCGAGAACGGCCACTGGGACGTCATCGAGTTCCCGAAGGAGTACCGCCAGGACACCATCCACGCGGTACTCCTGCACACCGGAAAGGTGCTGCTGGTCGCGGGCTCGGGCAACAACCAGGACAACTTCGACGCGAAGATCTACGACAGCCGGATCTGGGACCCGGTCAAGGGCACGATCAAGAAGGTGCCCACCCCGGCCGACCTGTTCTGCACCGGCCACACCCAGCTCGCCAACGGCGACATCCTGATCGCCGGCGGCACCAAGCAGTACGAGAAGCTCAAGGGCGACGTCAAGAAGGCCGGCGGCGTCATGATCCTCTACAACGAGAACCCCGACAAGCCGATGACCCTGCCCCAGGGCACCCGGTTCACCGGCAAGGGGAACGGCAGGACGTTCCTCTCCGACGACTCGGTGCTGATCCCGCGCGCGACCAAGGTCTTCGACAAGAAGACCGGCCGGTTCCTGCGGAACAACCCCGGTTACGCGCGGGTCGTCGTCGAGGCACCGAAGGAGGGCACCCGGTACGAGACCGGCACCCAGGACAACTACAGCATCGAGGGACTGACCGGCGCCGACGCCCGCAACACCTACGGCATCGCCAACAAACTCGGCATGGACAAGCGGGACTTCGAGGGCATCAAGAACGCCTACGAATTCGATCCGGTCGCCGAGAAGTACATCAAGGTCGACCCGATGAACGAGGCCCGCTGGTATCCGACGCTCACCACGCTGTCGGACGGCAAGGTCCTCAGCGTCTCCGGGCTCGACGACATCGGGCAGCTGGTGCCGGGCAAGAACGAGGTCTTCGACCCGGCGACCAAGAAATGGACGTACACCAAGTACAAGCGCCAGTTCCCGACCTATCCCGCGCTGTTCCTGCTGCAGAACGGCAAGCTCTTCTACTCCGGCTCCAACGCCGGGTACGGGCCGGACGACGTCGGGCGCGACCCCGGGATCTGGGACGTGGACACCAACCGGTTCACGAAACTGGCCGGGCTCAGCGATCCGAACATGCTGGAGACCTCCGGGACCGTGCTGCTGCCTCCGGCGCAGGACGAGAAGTACATGGTCGTCGGCGGCGGCGGGGTCGGCGAGTCCGAGCTGTCCACGAACCGGACGCGGCTGATCGACCTGAAGGGCACCGACCCGAAGTTCGTGGACGGGCCCACGCTGGAGAAGGGGACGCGGTATCCGCAGATCTCGGTACTGCCGGACGACTCCGTGCTGGTGTCGGGCGGCTCCGAGGACTACCGGGGGCGCGGCGACTCCGACATCCGACAGGCGCGGATCTACGACACCGCCACGAACTCCTTCAAGCGGGTGGCCGATCCGCTGGTGGGGCGGGACTACCACTCCGGGTCGATCCTGCTGCCCGACGGCCGGGTCATGTTCTTCGGATCCAACCCGCTGTTCGCGGACAAGGCCGACACCAAGCCGGGAGTCTTCGAGCAGCGGATCGAGATCTACACACCGCCGTATCTCTACCGGGACTCACGGCCGTCGCTGAGCGCGGGGCCGGGGACCATCGCCCGGGGCGGATCGGGGACGTTCACCTCCCGGCACGCCTCGACCATCAAGAAGGTGCGGCTGATCCGGCCGAGTGCGACCACGCATGTGACCGATGTGGACCAGCGCTCCGTCGCGCTGGACTTCACGACGTCCGGGAACCGGATCACGGTGACGGTACCGAGGAATCGGAACCTCGTGCCGTCGGGGTGGTACATGGTGTTCGTTGACGACGATCAGGGGACGCCGAGTGAGGCGCGGTGGGTGAAGGTGCCTTAGCTCTCGGTGCCGTGGCGCTCCCGCATGTTCTGCCTTTGGCTGCGGGAGCGCTGTGGCTTGTCGCGCGGTTCCCCGCGCCCCTAAGTGTCCGACCCCTGGGCGAGTTTCAGAGCGTAGGTCGGCCACCAATTGCCCGCCTGGGGGCCTCCCTTGCAGGTGCCGTCCGATTCGCCTGGGCGTTTTACCCACAGGTAGGCGTCCGCCAGGGGGTCTGCCGTCTTCGTGGTCGGCGTTTCCCCCAAGGCGCGGCCCGGCGGGTTGCACCACCGCTCTTCCGGATTCCCGCCCGTGTACGGGCCGTTGCCGTTTCTGCTGGTGTCGATGACGAAGTGTTTGCCGCCCACCTTCTCCGAGAGCTGCTTGCCGTAGGCGATGGAGTCCTGGGTGGAGTAGAAGTTGGAGACGTTGACCGCGAAGCCGTCCGCCTCCGTGATGCCCGCCTGTCGGAGGGGCTGGTAGATCTGGTCGGGGTGGCCCCAGCCGGCGTTCCCGGCGTCCAGGTAGACCTTCGTGTTCTTGAGGGACTTGAGCTTGGTGATCGCGGAGCGCAGCAGGTCGTAGCGTTCCTCGGCGAACTGGGCCTGGGTGCAGCCGTCGACGAGGTGCAGTACGGCGTCCGGTTCGAGGACGACGGTCGCGGGGCGGTCCTGGATACCCCGGGCGACCCCGTCGATCCACGCCCGGTACGCGTCGCCGTCGGCCGCGCCGCCCTGGCTGTACTGGCCGCAGTCGCGGTGCGGGATGTTGTAGAGGACCAGCAGGGCCGTGCGGTCGGACTTCTGCGCGGCCTCGGTGAAACCGCGTGCCTCCTGCTCCGGGTTCTCCGGGCCGATCCACTCACCGGTCGGCTGCTGCGCCATCTTGCGGATCTGCCCGGCGTCGGTGTCCTTGCCGGCCTTCGCGTAGGCCTTCACCTGGCGGGCCGCGTTGGAGTCGGGGTTCACCCAGAACGGGTCCGCCGCCTTGGGCTGTTGGGTGATCGCCGCGCCCGGATCCGCGGCGTCCGGCCGGTCGTCGCCGCCCCCGCCCGAGGAGCAGCCGGCGAGCAGCAGCACCGCTCCCAGCGCCCATGTCCAGGCCGGCGGCCGGGCCCCCCTGCTGTCGTACATCCAATTCCCCCCTGGGTGCACTTGGCCAGGCCCCAATCGTGACATACCCACCGCACTCGCCACGAGATCGCCCGGCCTTGTCGGTGAGCTGTTACAGCCCGGGGCGGCGGATGAGGAGGAGGCTCGGCGGGCGCGAACCTGGGCCCGGGCGCGGGTTCCCCTCCGGAGTCGCTTGCGGGCGGCCCAGGTGCGTCCGGTGCGGCTGCTACACGGCGGTCCCGGTGAGGTACGCCGAGACGACCACGTTCGCCGTGTAGCTGTGGGTGGTCCGGTCGAAGGTGCCGCCGCAGGTGATCAGCCGGAGTTCGGCGCGGCCCGACTCGCGGGCGCCGTAGGCCTGTTGGGCGTCGAAGTGGTCGCGGGGCAGCACCCGTACGTCGTCGATGGTGAACTCGGCGACCGTGCCGTCGGCGCGGACCACGCGGATCGTCTCGCCGGGGCGCAGGGCGCTGATCTTGTAGAAGACCGCGGGCCGGGTCTCGGTGTCGACGTGCCCGACCAGGAGCGCGGTGCCGGCGGCGCCCGGTTCGGTGCCGGAGCCGTACCAGCCGACCACGCCGGGCTGGTCGAAGGGCGGTGGGTCGATCCCGCCCTTGCCGTCGAGGCCGCGGGCGACCACGGGGGCCTGCACGCCCAGGTCCGGGATGTCGATGCGCTCGGGCGGGGCCGAGTCCAACGGCTTGGCGGCGGGCGGGAGTTCGGCGCCGACCGGGCGGCCTACGGCAGCCACGTCACCCGTGGTGGGGCCGGATATGCCATCGGGCACCTCGGTCACCCCGCGGCCCCACAGCCACAGCCCGAGCAGCAGGATCGCCCAGGCCACGCCGGTCAGCAGCCGCCCGGTGCCGGCGGGTCGTTCGGTGTCGTCGTCGGGCATCGTCGTGCTGTCTCCTCAGCGTGGGCCGTGGCTCCGCCGGGCGCCCAGCATCCCGACGGCGGCCGCGGCGAACCCGGCGAGAACGAGACCGGTGACCGCCTGGGCGGTGTCGGGACCGGTCGAGCGGGGGTCGACCGAGGCGAGCGGGGCGGTGCCGCCGCCGCCCGCGTGCACGGGCGCGACCGGTGTGGCGGGCAGCACGCCGGACCCGTCCGGCTGCCCGGTCTGGGACTGCGCGAGGGACGACTGCCCTACGACGGTGACGGTGCCGCTGACGACGGCGCCGGCGCAGGTGACCTTCACGTCGTAGGTGCCGGCGCCGATGGTGGAGCGGACCTGGCTCTGGCCGGCCAGGGTGCCGTCGTAGCCGCCGAGGCCGGCGTCCGAGACGAAGGCCGCCGAGGAGGCGGTGCCGGTCGTACCGGAGCAGCCGCTCACCCGCAGCGCCACGACGGAGCCCGGGGCCGGGGAGGCCGGGGTCACGGTGACTCCCCGGCCGTCCGCCGCATGGGCGGCCGCCGGGGAGAGGCCGGCTGCGCAGGCCAGGAGTCCGGTACAGAGAGTGAGGCGAAGTGAGCCCATCGTGAACCTCCAGATATCTGGAGGCTCCCCCGCACCGGGCACCTCCGCATCCTCGGGGGGCGCCTTGTTGCTCCGTACGAGTGAGATCAGGTTTGGTGCCCGACCCGTCGGACGGGGCTCGGGCCGCGATTCAGATCCGGTCGACGAGGTCCGCGATCGAGTCCACGACCTCGGAGGGCCGGAACGGGTAGCGGTCGACGTCGTCCGGCTGGGTGACGCCGGACAGCACCAGGAAGGTGCGCATCCCGGCCTCCAGACCCGCGAGGACGTCGGTGTCCATCCGGTCGCCGATCATCGCGGAGGTCTCCGAGTGGGCGCCGATCGCGTTGAGCCCGGCCCGCATCATCAGCGGGTTGGGCTTGCCGACGAAGTACGGCTCCTTGCCGGTCGCGGCGGTGATCAGCGCGGCGACCGAGCCGGTGGCGGGCAGGTCGCCCTCGACGGACGGGCCGACGTTGTCGGGGTTGGTGGCGATGAACCGGGCGCCATCGTTGATCAGGCGCACGGCCTTGGTGAGCGCCTCGAAGGAGTAGGTGCGGGTCTCGCCGAGGATCACGAAGTCGGGTTCGTGGTCGGTGAGGATGTACCCGATGTCGTGCAGCGCGGTGGTCAGGCCGGCCTCGCCGATGACGTAGGCGCTGCCGCCGGGCCGCTGGTCGTCCAGGAACTGGGCGGTGGCCAGGGCCGAGGTCCAGATGTTCTCCACCGGCACGTCCAGGCCCATCCGGCGCAGCCGTGCGTGCAGGTCACGGGCGGTGTAGATGGAGTTGTTGGTGAGGACCAGGAAGGGCCTCTCGGAGTCCCGCAGCTTCTTCAGGAAGGCGTCCGCTCCGGGGATCGGGACGCCCTCGTGGATGAGGACCCCGTCCATGTCGGTGAGCCATGACTCGATGGGCTTGCGGTCTGCCATGGGGTGCGTCTCCTGGCGTGCGGATGGCGTACATGGGGTCATGCGGTCATGCGGTCATGCGGGAACCGCGGGCGCCGGAACCACGGCGTACCGACGCCCCCAGCCTAGTCAGGACTGCGTGAACGCGACCCCGTCGGTCGCCTCGGGCCGAAAGGCTCAGCTGCCGGTGACGGACTTCCAGGCCTCGACGTACGACGTGAGGTTCTTGTCGATGTCGTTCCAGTCCGGCGCGAAGATGTCGACGCCGTCCATCAGCTTGGTCAGCGCGATGGCGTTGGCGTCCACGGCCTTGACGTCGGTACGGGCGCTGAAGCCCCCGCCGATCGAGCTGACCTCCTGCTGCTGCTTGCGCGCGAGCATGAAGTCGAGGAGTTTCCTGCCGTTCTCGGTGTGCGGGGCGCCCGTGAGCAGCCCGGCCGCGTAGGGCAGCGCGAACGTGGTGGGCTTGCCGCCCTGGGCGGCTGGGAACCAGATGCCGAGGTCGGGCATGGTCTTGGACTGGGCGTGGTTCATCTGGACGTCGCCGTTGGCGACCAGCAGTTCGCCCTTGTCCACCTTGGGGGCGAGCTTGCCGGTGGAGGCGGACGGGCCGACGTTGTTGGCCTGGAGCTTCTTCAGGTAGTCCAGCGCCTGCTGTTCGCCGCCGAAGTCGTGGACGGCCTTGATCAGTACGGCGGTTCCGTCACCGGCGACACCGGGCGTGGAGTACTGGAGCCTGTTCTTGTACCTGCCGTCGAGCAGTTCCTCCCAGGTGGTCGGGGCCTGCTTCAGCTCCTTCTTGTTGTAGACGAACCCGAAGTAGTTGTCGACGACGGAGGTCCAGGTGCCGTCGGCGGCCTTGTCGGCACCGCCGACCAGCTCGGAGTCCTTCGGCTCGTACTTCTGCAGCAGGCCCTTGCGGTCGGCCTGCTGGACGAAGGGCGGGAGGGTGACCAGGACGTCGGCCTGCGTGTTGCTCTTCTCCCGCAGGGCGCGCTGCACCACCTCGCCGGAGCCGCCCTCGACGTACTTGACCTTGATACCGGTCTGCTTCTGGAAGTCGGCGAAGACCCTGTCGTACCAGCCGTCGTTGTTCTCGCCCTTGAGGCCGTCGGCGCTGTAGACGGTGACGACCTTCTCGTCGGCGGCGGCCGAGGAGCCGCCGCAGGCGGAGAGCAGCGGGGTGGCCAGGAGGGAGACGGCTACGGCGATCTTGAGCGGGTTTCTGGGCATGGCGAGGCCAACTCCTTGCGTCGGTAAGGGTTCTGGATCAGCGATCAGTGAGCCGTGATCAGTGAGCCGTGATTGCTGATCAGTGATCTGTGATCAGCGGTACGAAGCGCGGTTGCGGATGCGGGAGACCGCGAACAGGGCGATCAGGGTCGCCGCCATGAGGACCACCGCGAGGGCGGAGCCGACGAACAGGGCGCCGCGGTCGGTGGCCGAGTAGATCAGGACGGGAAGCGGGGTCCAGTCGGGCGGATAGAGCATCATCGTGGCGCTCAGCTCACCCATGGAGAGGGCGAAGCAGAGTCCGGCGGCGGCGGTGAGGGAGGGCAGGAGGAGCGGCAGCCGGACCCGCAGGAGCACGTGGGCGGGCCGGGCGCCCAGGGAGGCGGCGGCCTGTTCGTACGCCGGGTCGAGACGGGTGACGGCGGCCGACACCGACTGGTGGGCGAAGGCGGTCACCAGCACGGTGTGGGCGAGGATCACGATCCACCGGGTGCCGTTGAGCAGCATCGGCGGCTTGGAGAAGGCCACCAGGAGCGCCAGCCCGACCACCACCGACGGCACGGCGACCGGCAGCACGAACAGGGCGTCGACCAGGGCCTTGCGGCGCCTGCCGAGTTCGTGGGCGGCGAGCGCGGCCCAGGTGCCGACGGCGAGCGCGAGCAGACTCGCGACGACGGCGGTGACGAGGCTGGTGGTGAGTGCCTGGAGGGCGTCTCCGCCGGTGGCGGAACGGAAGTTGCCGACGGTCGCCCCCGAGGGCAGGACGCCGGACCAGTGAGTGGCGAAGGAGGCGCCGAGGACCACGAGCAGCGGGAGGGCGAAGAGCGGCAGGAACAGGACGAGGAACACCGCCCACACCGCCCACCTGGCCTTGCGGCTATGCACCAGCACGACGGCTCACCATCCGGTAGAGGCCGTAGAGACCTGTGGAGATCAGGACGTTGACGACGGCGACGACACAGGCGCCCGGATAGTCGGACTCCAGGATCGCCTTGCTGTAGACGAGCATCGGGAGGGTGGTGACCCCCTTGGCGCCGGTGAACAGTACGATCCCGAACTCGTTGAGGCACAGCACCAGCACCAGGCTCCCGCCGGCCGCGAGCGCGGGCAGCGCCTCGGGGAGGATCACCTGCCGCACGATCCGGGGCGCCCGCGCCCCCAGGCTCGACGCAGCCTCCAGCTGCGCGGTGTCGAGCTGCGAGAACGCGGCGAGCAGCGGCCGCATCACGAACGGCGTGAAATAGGTGACCTCGGCCAGCAGCACCCCCCAGGGGGTGGTCAGGAACTGGAAGGACCCGATGATCCCGGTCGTGCCGTAGAGGAAGAGCAGGGCGAGGGTGATCAGGAAGGAGGGGAAGGAGAGGTAGACGTCGACGAAGCGGGCGACGGCTCCGGCCCCGGGGAAGGGGACGAAGGCGATGACGAGGGCGAGCACGAAGCCGAGGACCAGGCACCCGACGGTGGAGGAGACGGCGATCCAGACGGTGGTCCACAGAGCGTTGCGGAACGACTCGGAGGCGAAGACGTCGGCGTAGGGCCGGAAGGAGGTGCCGCCCGTGTCCGGGTGCACGGACTGCTGGACGACGAGGGCGAGCGGATAGAGGAAGAAGAGGCCGAGCAGTGCAACAGGCGGCAGGAGCAGCGCGCCCCGCCAGGGGCGCGGGGCTGTACTCGATTTGCGGCTGCCGCCGCGTGGGCGCGACAAGCCCCCACCGGCCCGCGGCCTGGAAACGACCTCAGTCACGGCCGACCCCCGCAGGCAGCAACACGGCATCCTCCGAGGCGAAGTGCAACGCCACTTCATCCCCGAACCCCGGCGGATCCTTCAACTCCCGCAGATCCGCCATCACCGAATGCCCGCCCACCTCGACATACAGCCGATGCGTGGCACCGCGCCACTGGATCTCCCGTACGACACCCGAGAGCTGATTGGGCCCCTGCCCCAGCCCCACCAGATGCGGCCGCACACACAACGTGGCCCGGGCCCCGGAGACGGCCCCCGCCGTATCCACCTTCACCGCGGCCCCCGCGAAGTCGACGCCTCCCGCCCCCACGGTCACCGGCAGCAGATTCGCCCCGCCCACGAAGGACGCCGTGAACTCGTCGGCGGGCGCCCGATAGAGCTCTGCCGGCGTCCCGCACGCCCGCAGCCGCGCCCGGTCCATCACCGCGATCCGGTCCGCCAGCGTCAGCGCCTCGACCTGGTCATGAGTGACGTACAGGATGGACACGTCCGGCAACTCACGGTGCAGTCGGGCCAACTCCGCGAGCATCCCGGACCGCAGCCGCGCGTCGAGCGCGGACAGCGGCTCGTCCAGCAACAGCACCTCCGGCCGGATGGCCAGCGCCCGCGCGATGGCGACCCGCTGCTGCTGCCCGCCGGACAGCTCGCGCGGATAGCGGCGCGCGTACGCCGCCATCCCGGTCATCTCCAGTGCCTCGGCGACCCGTTCGCGGGTCTCGCCCCTGGGCGTCCTGCGGGCCTTGAGTCCGAAGGCCACGTTGTCGGCGACCCGCAGGTGCGGGAACAGCGCGTACTGCTGGACGACCATCCCGATCCCCCGCCGGTACGGCGGCAGGTCGGTGACGTCACGGTCGCCGAGGAACACCCGCCCCGAGACGGGCCGTACGAACCCGGCGACCGCCCGCAGCGCGGTGGTCTTGCCGGAGCCGGACGGCCCGAGCAGGGCCATCACCTCGCCGGGCGCGACGGTGAGGTCGAGGGAGTCGAGGACGACGTTCCCGTCGTAGGCGACCGTGACGGAGTCGAAGCGGATACCGCTGGTCATGCGAGCACGCCCGGCAGGCCCGCGACCGAGTCCAGCACATGGGTGGCCCCGGCCGCACGCAGCGCGTCCGCGTCGTGCGCCCCGGTCAGCACCCCGGCGACCAGGCCCGCTCCGGCCCGGACGCCGGTGAGCATGTCGTAGGAGGTGTCGCCGACGACGGCGACCTGACGGACGTCGTCGGCGGCGGCCGTGCGCAGCAGCGCGGTGAGGACCATGTCGGGGTACGGCCGCCCGCGGCCCCCGGCGTCGGCGGGGCAGAGGGTGAGCGGCACCAGGTCCTGCCAGCCGAGGGCGGCGAGGATCGCGTCCTGGGTGGTGCGGGCGAACCCGGTGGTGAGGACGACGGTACGGCCGTCCCCCCGGAGTTTCTCGATGGTCTCGCGGGCACCGGGCAGGGCGTGCACCCTGCCGCTGTCGACGAGTTCGGCGTAGGCCGCCTCGAAGGCCCGGTTGGCCTCCTGGGCCCTGGCCTCCTCCCCGAACAGGTGCCGGAAGACGGAGATCTTGGACTCGCCCATGGTGGCGCGGACGTAGTCGATCATCCGGTCGGGGTCCGCGCCCAGATGGCGGGCGGCCGCCGTGAACGCCTGCTCGACGAGCCCGCCGTCCGCGACGGTCGTACCGGCCATGTCGAGCACGACGAGTCGGATGTCCTCGGCCGTCTCAGCCATGTCGTTCCTCTCTGTCATGTCTGCCATGTCTGCCATCGCTCTCACCAGCCCAGTTCGTTCGCGGTTGTCTCGGCTATCGCGGGCGAGCAGGTCATACCGCGCCCGCCGGGCCCGGTGACCAGCCACACCCCGTCGGCCACCTCCTGCCGGTGCACCACCCGGGTGGTGTCGGTGCACTGCGCGTACACCCCGGCCCAGCGGTGCCGGATGCGCGGCAGCGGCCGGCCGAGGAGGGACTCGACGACGCCGGTGAGGTGCTCGTAGGGCTCCTCGACGGTGTCGAAGGCGAAGGGGTGCTCGTACTCGTGGGTGTCGCCGATGGTCAGCCCGCCGTCGGCGCGCTGCACCATGAGCAGCTGCATCCGGTGCACGGCCGCGGTCTCCGACTGCGGCCGGCCGGCGTTGAGGGCGTCCAGGGCCGGCGAGGCGTAGGCCGGGTAGTAGCGGAAGCTGTCGGCGTCGGCGACCGAGGTGGGGAGGGGTTCGCCGAGCGGGTCGGTCTGCATCATCTGCAGGCGGACCCGGCGCACCGGCAGGTCGGGGCCGGCCAGTTCGCGGACCAGGCCGCCGAGCCAGGCGCCGGTGCACAGGACGACGGCGTCGGCGTGGTGGATGTCGCCGTGGTCGTCGCGGACCGTGCCGGGGCCGGTCACCTCGCGGACCTCACGGCCGGGCAGGAAGGTGTAGTTCGGGGACTTCAGCAGCTCGGCGCGGAGGGCGAGCTGGGCGGTGCGCGGCTCGACGGCCGCGTCCCGCTCGCAGTGCAGGGCGGCGTCGAAGGCGCCGCGCAGGGCGGGGTTCAGGGCGCGGGCCTCGGCGGCCGTGAGCAGCTTGTGGCCACGGGCGGCCGCGTCCGCGCGGGCCACGGCGGCCTCGGCGACGGCGAGTTCGTACGCGCCGCGCACCGGGGTCAGCGACCCGTTGGCGCGGAAGCCGAGCGCGGGCACCCGGCCGCCGATCTCCTCCCACAGCTCCCGGGCCCGCAGCGCGGTTTCGAGCTCCGCTCCGCCCGCGCGCCCACTCACCCAGATCTGCCCGAAGTTGCGCAGCGAGGCGCCGCGGGCCTCGGCCTCGCGCTCGATCTGCACGACCTCGTGGCCACGTTCCACTGCCTGCCAGGCGTGCATGGTGCCCACCACGCCTGCTCCGACGACTGTCACTCTCACGACCGCAACGCTCCTCGCGACTCGGGAACCGGAATGGACCGGCTGACAACGAGAGCGTGAACTGGTCATCACGTTTGGGCTAGACCCGTTATCTTTTCGTGATATTCAGAGAGGGTCGAAAGAGGTGCGAATCGGTACTTCTCAGCCGCCCAGATGGGCGGTGAACGAGAACCGGTCCCCCCGGTACAGCGACCGCACCCGCTCCAGCGGCCGCCCCTCGGTGTCCCGCGACACCCGGTGGATCAGCAGCATCGGCAGGGCCGGCGGGGTGCCGATGAGGAGGGCCTCGCGCGGGGTGGCCAGCACGGTCTCGATGCGCTCGTCGGCGTCCCCGAAGCCGATGCCCTTCTCGTGCAGGTAGCCGTAGAAGGAGGAGTCGGGCTCGAAGTCGGTGTCGAGCAGCGGCACCCGGGCCACGGCGACATACGTGCTCTCCAGGCCGACCCGCTCGTCGTCGGCGAGCAGCACGCGCTCCAGGTGCCAGACGGGCTCGCCGCGTTCGAGGCCGGTCTCGGCGGCGAGGGCGGCCGGGCAGGGGAAGCGGTCGAGCGTGACCAGGCCACGGCCGGGGGTGCGCCCCTGCCGCCGTACCCCTTCGGTGTAGCTGGCGAGGGAGAGCGGCTGCTCCAGCTTGGGTCCGGCGACGACCGTGCCACGCCCCTGCCGGCGCAGCTTGCCCTCCAGCACCAGCTCGCGCAGCGCCTGCCGTACGGTCTCGCGAGCGACGCCGTACGCCTCCGACAGATCGCGCTCGGTGGGGATGACATGGCCCTCCCCCAGATCGCCGACGAGACGGTCGATCTGCGCCTTCACCGCGTAGTACTTCGGGATGCGGCCGTGCTCCGGGATGCCGGAGCGGACGGGGGCGCCGGGGGCCTGGTCGTTCGGGTAGTCCACGGAGGGATCGTCGCAGACGGCGCTTTCATCGCCGGACAGGGGGCGCGGGGCCAGGGGCGCGGGAGCCAGAGCGCCGTGGGGGCCAGGGGGCGTGGGCCACCGCTCAGCGCCGCCTGCGGGCCAGCAGGAACGCGGTGCCTCCTACAGCGAGCAGGGCGACGGCGGCCGCGAGCAGCCCGTGGGCCAGGTCGAGACCGGTGCCGGCCAGTTCGCGGGCCCGTTCCCCGGCCTCCTCGGCCGCTGCGGCGAAGGGCAGGGCGCTGCCCGGGGAGGCGGTGGAGGTGCCCTCGGGGGTGACCCCAGGGGTCGGCCCCGGGCTCACATCGGGGCTGCTGCCGGGGCTGGCGTCGGGCCTGCCGCCGGGGCTGGCGCCGGAGCTGGCGTCCGGACTGGCCTGCGCGGAGGTCCCCGGGGAGATCCCCGGGCCGACCTCCGCGCCGATGGAGGGCACGGCGGGGGCGACGCTCGCGGGCGGCGGTTCGCCGCCGATGCCGAAGCGGTAGTCGTTCGACTCCCCCACCCAGTCGCCGTCCGACCCCCGCCGTTGCACCACGGCCGCGTTGGCCGTGACCGCGTCCGGCCCGGCGTCGGAGGTGACGGCGAGTCTGACCTTGACCGAGACGGTCGCCCCGGGCGCCACCGTGAGCCCCGGGAAGCCGTCCCCGTCGAACACGCCGACCAGCTCGGACTCGTCGGTCTTCGTCAGTGGGACCGGGCGGGTGCGCGGGCCGTCGTAGAACTCCAGCTCGGCCTGGGACGGCTTGAGGGCCCGTTTGTCGTCGACGAGGACGACGACCGGGTGGATGTCGGTACAGGTGCGGCCGGTGGTGTTGGTGAGGTCCAGGTACCAGGTGCCGTAACCGCCGCCGGCCTCGTAGGACGAGGGGCCGTCGTGGATGCGGGTGGCGAGGGGGAAGCCCTGCTCGTCGGCGCCCGCGCAAGAGTCGTCGGCGGGGGCGGTGGTCCCCGACGACGACAGGGGCGCGGCGGTCGCCGACGGCACGGGGGCGAGAACGGCGGCTGCGGCCACGCAGAGGGACAGGGACGTGCTCAGTCGCATGATCATGTGATCATGCCGGGCACCACCGGGACCGGACCGATGCCACTCCGCGAGGGCACACCAACTCCGCTCGATCAGCCCCCTGCCGACAGCAACCCGGCGTCCACGGTCAACCGTCCGCTGCCCGCCGTGAGCCGCCCGCGGTCACCCGTCCACGGCCCGCCGTGAACCGGCCGCGGTCACCCATCCGCCGGCCGCCGAGAACCCGCCCGTCACCCATCCGCCGGCCGCCGTAAGCCGCCCGCAGTCAACCGTCCGCTGCCCGCCGTAAGCCGTCCGCAGTCGGCCGTCCGCGGTCAACCGCCCGCGGTCACCCGTCCGCGCGGCCGAACAGTGGGGCGAGCAGCAGTTGGGCCGCGCCCTCCGCGACCCGCCGGTCGCTTCCGGGGGCGAGCCGGACGGGGACGGTCGTCCCCAGGCTGCCCTCCCGGCGGGCGCGGGCGTCGAGGACGGCGGCGACCCCGCGGACGAAGGTCTCCGGGGCGGCCGCGACCGTACGGCCGCCGAGCAGCACGAGGTCGATGTCGAGCAGCGCGGCCAGGTTCGCGGCCCCGGCGCCCAGCACCCGCGCCGCCTCGTCCGGGTCCGCGCGGCCCACCGCGGCCAGGCACAGCGCCTCGATGCAGCCCCGGTTGCCGCAGTGGCACGCGGGCCCGTCCAGCTGGATGACCTGGTGCCCGAACTCCCCCGCCCCGGTCCGCGCCCCCCGGTGCACGCTGTCGCCGATCACCAGTCCGGCGCCGAGGCCCGTACCGAGGTGCAGATAGGCGAAGGAGCCGCCCTCGCCGCCGACGGCGAGTCCGAGGGCGGCCGCGTTGCTGTCCTTGTCGACGACGACCGGCACCCCGAGCCGCTCCGCGAGCGCGTCCCGCAGCGGGAAGCCGTCCCACTCGGGGAACCCGGTGACCCGGTGCAGCACCCCGTGGATGTGGTCGAGCGGCCCGGGCGCCGCGACGCCGACCCCGAGGACCTCCTCGGGCACCTCCTCGCGCAGTTCGCCGACCAGCTCCGCGGCCGCGCCCAGCACGGCCGCCGCACCCGCGCCCAGGTCCAGCGCCCCCTGCCGTTCGCCGACGACCGTGCCGTCGAGGTCGACCAGGACGGCACGCAGCTCGTCCCGGTCGAGCTGCAGCCCCACCGCGTGCGCGGCCTCCGGCACCAGGCGCAGCACGGTGGCCGGCTTGCCCCCGGTGGACGCGCGCCGCCCGGCCTGCGCCGCGAGGCCCTCCTCGCGCAGCCGTGCGGTGATCTTGCTGACCGCCTGCGGGGTGAGCCCGGTGCGCTCGGCCAGTTCGAGCCGGCTGATGCCGTCCTCCCCCGCCGTGCGCAGCAGGTCCAGCACCAGCGCGGTGTTGTGACTGCGCACGGCGAGCAGATTCGCTCCGGCCGCGCCCGGGCGTCCGCTCCTCGTCCTGTTCACGCCACTCATTCTCCCTGCCGCTTGCACTTTGGCAACAGCGTTGCCAAAGTGGGAGGCATGACAGCTGCCACTCCCCTCCGCGTCGGCCTCATCGGCTACGGCCTCGCCGGATCCGTCTTCCACGCCCCCCTGATCGCCGCCACCGAGGGCCTCGCCCTGGACACGGTGGTCACCTCGAACCCCGAGCGGCAGGCGCAGGCGAAGGCCGAGTTCCCCGAGGTCCGGACCGTCGCCGCCCCCGACGAGCTGTTCGACCGCCCGGACGACCTCGACCTGGTCGTCATCGCCTCCCCGAACAGGACGCACGTCCCGCTGGCGACGACCGCGCTCAAGGCGGGCCTGCCGGTCGTGGTCGACAAGCCGGTGGCCGGCACCGCGGCCGAGGCGCGCGAGCTGGCCGCCCTCGCCGAGGAGCGCGGCCTGCTGCTCTCGGTCTTCCAGAACCGCCGCTGGGACAACGACTTCCTGACCCTGCGCAAGCTGCTGGCGGAAGGCGAACTCGGCGACCCCTGGCGCTTCGAGTCCCGCTTCGAGCGCTGGCGCCCGCAGCCCAAGGGCGGCTGGCGCGAGTCCGGCGACCCGGCAGAGATCGGAGGTCTCCTCTACGACCTCGGCAGCCATGTCGTCGACCAGGCCCTGGTCCTCTTCGGCCCGGCCACCGAGGTGTACGCCGAGTCGGTCGTCCGCCGGTCCGGCGCCGAGACCGACGACGACACCTTCATCGCCCTCACCCACGCGAGCGGCGTCCGCTCCCACCTCTACGCCTCGGCGACGGCGGCCCAGCTCGGCCCGCGTTTCCGGGTGCTGGGCTCGAAGGCGGGTTACGTCAAGTACGGCCTGGACCCGCAGGAGGCTGCGCTGCGCGAGGGCGAGCGCCCGGGTGCCGGCTGGGGTGCCGAGCCGGAGTCCCTGTACGGCAGGATCGGCGCCGGGGAGTCCCCGGTCACCGACGGCGGCCGTGCCGTGCCGACGCTGCCCGGCGACTACCCCGCGTACTACGCGGCCGTGGCCGGGGCCCTGCGGGGCGACGGCCCCAACCCGGTGACCGCGCTGGAGGCGGCCGCCGCCCTGGACGTACTGGAAGCAGCCCGCCGCTCGGCGCGAGACAAGGTGACGGTGACCCTCTGATGCACCACCCGCAGATCACCCCCCGGTCCACCCCCGAACTCACCCCGTCGGTGGAGGAGCTGGAGAAGCAGGAACGCCTCCTGGTCTTCCGGCAGTTCACCCACGACGACGCGTGGGCCCTCGGCTCCCTGCTGGTGGAGATGGCACGGGAGCGCCAGGCCCCGGTGGCCATCGACATCCACCGCGCCGGCCAGCAGCTCTTCCACGCGGCCCTGCCCGGCTCCACCCCCGACAACGACGCCTGGATCACCCGCAAGCGCCGGGTGGTGGAACGCTACGGCTCCGCGTCCTACCTGGTGGGAGCCCGCTTCCGGGCCAAGGGCACGACGTTCGAGGAGTCCTCCCGCCTGGACCCCGACGCGTACGCGGCCCACGGCGGCTCCTTCCCGATCACCGTGGAGAACGTGGGCGTGATCGGCTCGGTGACGGTCTCCGGCCTGCCCCAACTCCATGACCACCGCTTCGTGGTGGAGGCCCTGGAGCGCTTTTTGGAGGCGTAGCCGACAAGAAGGGGGCGCGGGGAACTGCGCGACCAGCCACATCCGGCCCGCAGCCGAGCGACCTGCGCAGTTCCCCGGCCCCCCAGCGAAGCGCCTACGCGTCTTTGAACTCCTGCCGCTGACGACCGAGCCCCGCGATCTCCAGCTCCACCACGTCGCCGCCCCGCAGGAACGGCTTCGGCTCGGGCGCCCCCAGCGCAACCCCCGCCGGAGTCCCCGTGTTGATGACGTCCCCGGGGTAGAGCGCCATGAACTGGCTGACGTACCGCACGACTTCCGCGACCGAGAAGATCTGCTCGCCGGTGGTCCCGTCCTGCTTCAGCTCGCCGTTGACCCACAGCTTCAGCGACAGCTCCTGCGGATCCCCGACCTCGTCCGCCGTGACCAGCCACGGCCCGAACGGGTTGAACGTCTCGCAGTTCTTCCCCTTGTCCCAGGTCCCGCCCCGCTCGATCTGGAACTCCCGCTCGGACACGTCGTGCGCGACGGCGTACCCGGCGACATACGCCAGCGGGTCCTCGTCGTCGGCCAGATAACGGGCCGTACGCCCGATGACGACGGCGAGTTCGACCTCCCAGTCGGTCTTCACGGACCCGCGGGGGACCAGCACCGTGTCGTTCGGCCCGACGACCGTGTCCGCGGCCTTGAAGAAGATCACCGGCTCGGCCGGCGGCTCGGCCCCGGTCTCGCGGGCGTGGTCGTGGTAGTTGAGCCCGATGCACACGATCTTGCCGATCCGCGCCAGCGGGGGCCCGATCCGCAGCCCGTTCGCGTCGAGCGCGGGCAGTTCGCCGGCGTCGGCCGCGGCCCGGACCCGCCCGAGGGCGGCCCCGTCGGCGAGCAGGGCTCCGTCGATGTCGTCGACGATCCCCGACAGGTCCCGCAGGACCCCCTCGGCGTCGAGCAGAGCGGGCCGCTCCGCTCCCGCCGTACCGACTCGCAGCAGCTTCATGGTCGTCACCATCTCCCTTGATAGCGGGCGCCCGGCCGATGGGTGCAGCCATCGGAGGACTGGTCGATCCTCCGAGATGCGGGTGCAGCGGGCAATACCCTGTTCACGTACTGGACCGTACTCCCGCCCTCATCGATACAGCACGGCGCGCTCGACGGCACTCCACGTCGTGCTGGTCACCACGTACAGCGCGGCGGCCAGCGGCACCACGGCCACGGTGCACAGCGTGAGGTACGACAGGTACGGCGTGACCTTGGTGACCGCGCCCAGACCCGGCAGTTGCTCGCCTTCCCCACCATTCAGGACCGCCCCCGCCGCCGTCCGCCGGGTGCGGAGGAAGGTGAAGGTGGCGACGGCGGCGACCAGGACGAACAGCCCCAGATAGACCGGACCGGCAGCCCCGAACCCGTTGCCGAGGACGTCGACTCCCCGCCCGCCGAGCGGGGCACCCAGCAACGAGTGGTTCAGCAAACCGTTGTCGTGACCGCCGATCGTGGAGTTGGAGAAGAGGTGGTACAGGAGGAAGAACGCGGGCAGTTGCAGCAGTCCGGGCAGGCAGCCGGACAGCGGGGACACCTTTTCCTCCGCGTGCAGCTCCAGCACGGCCTTCTGCAGCGCCTCCTGGTTCTTCCCGTGCTTCTTCCTCAACTCCGCGATTCTCGGCTGGAGCGCGGCCCGGGCACGCTGACCGCGGGCGGCGGCACGGGACAGGGGATGCACGAGCAGTCGTACGAGCGCGGTGAACAGGACGATCGCGGCGGCGGCCGCGGAGGCATGGAAGAACGGCTGGAGCAGGTCGGCGAGTTGCTCGACCAGGGCAGCGAAAACGGACATGGGTGGGAGCCCTCCGGGGGTCTCGTCGTGCCGTGGGTGAAGAGGTGGGACGGCATGACGACCCCGCGCGAGGACACCCCGGCCGGGTGCGGACGGATGTCCTACGCGGTGGTCGCCCGGAGGGCGTGCCCGGGGGCTCGGGGGCGGCTGCGGCCCTTGGCGTCCGGGTCGCGTTGCGGCAGGAAGGCGGTACGCCGGGCCCGGTCGCGTATCGCCGTGCGGACCCGGGTGGGCGGCACGGCGGGTGCGGAGCGCGCGGCGCGGAAGGCGGCGACGGCGAGGGCCGAGCCGGCGGCGGCGGTCGCGGCGAGCGCGACGGTGGTGAAGAGGCTGCCGGAGTCGAGCAGCAGCAGGTCGAGCAGGAGGAGCAGCAGGAGGGCGGCAGGACGGGACGGGAGCATCCAACGGCTGTTCACGCGCATGCCCGCTCCCCCCTCCCCGTGGTCACTCCCGTTTATACATGATCGGTTTCCAGCGGCTCCAGGAGCCTCTTGGGCTTCAGAAGCGCCCGGCTGACCGGATCCGCCGGGTCGGGGTCGAGTCCCGGTCCCGGCGTAATGAGAACGTCGGCGACGGGCACGACGGTTCCGCACGCGGGACATTCGCCGTACGAACCGAGTTCGGTGCCGCAGTCCACGTGCCGGAAGTAGCGCAGCCGGCGGTCCATGAGGTGCTCGCGCCCCCAGACGGCGAGGGCACGCAGGGCCGGCCACAGCTCGGTCCCGCGCTCGGTGATGACGTACTCGTCCCGGGGCGGCGACTCCTGGTACCGGCGCTTCTCCAGGATGCCCTCCTCGGTGAGCGTCTTGAGGCGGGCCGACAGGACGGCGCGCGGGATGCCGAGGTGGACGAGGAAGTCGTTGTAGCGCCGGACGCCGTAGAGCGCGTCGCGGATGACGAGCAGGGTCCAGCGCTCGCCGACGACCTCCAGCGCGCGGGCGATCGAGCACTCCTGCGTCACATAGTCCTTGCCCAGTGCCATGGGACCACCTTAGTCAGCTCCTCGAGCATAGGTTCATTCATCGAACCTACCGTGCTACGGTACCACCATGGCTGAGTTCAATGAACGAACCCTCACTGGGGTCGAAGCGCCGAGTGCCCGGCACAGGCCCGCGGCACCCCACCCCGACACGACGCCCCGGGCCCGTGCCACCCTCGCCCTGACCAGCGCGGCCACCGCCGTGAGCCTGATGACGTACACCGCGCCCGTGGTCACCCTCCGCGACACCGCGGCCGACCTGCACACCCCGCTCTCCGCCCAGGCCTGGCTGATCAACGGCACCCCGCTCGGCCTGGCCGCCCTCCTCCTGGTGGCCGGCAGCCTCGCCGACGACTTCGGCCGCCGCCGGATCTTCCTGCTCGGCACGCTGACGCTCGGCGTCACCACCGCCCTCGGCGCGTTGACCGACTCCACCTGGCTGTTCACGCTGGCCCGTGTCGCCCAGGGCGCGGCCAGTGCGGCGATCCTGGCGAGCAGCCTCGGCCTGCTGGTGCACGCCTTCCCGAGCCCACGCGGCCGACTGCACGCGACGGGCGTGTGGGGCGCGTTCGTCAGCGGCGGTATCGCGACGGGCCCGCTGCTGGCAGCCGTGCTGCCCAACTGGCGGGTGGCCTACGCCGTCCTGGCCGCGGCGACGCTGCTGGTGGCGGCCCTGTCACCACGGGCGCTCACCGAATCCCGCTCCCCGAGAGGCGGCCGCCCCGACATCCTGGGCGCCCTCACCTTCGGCCTGGCGCTGGTCTCCCTGGTGGCCGCGCTCACCCTGGGCCGGGACGGCTGGCTGCGGCCCGAGGTGGGCCTGCTGTTCCTGGCCGCGGTGGTCCTCATAGCCGTCTTCGTCCTGGTGGAGCGCCGCACCACGACCCCCATGATCGACCTGAGCCTGCTGCGCCGCCCGAGCTTCCTGGCCTCCTCCGCCGGCGGCCTGTTCACGGGCTTCGCGGTGATCGGCCTCTTCAGCTTCCTGCCGGTCCTCTTCCAGCAGGTGCTCGGCCTGACCCCGCTGGACACGGCATGGCTGTTCCTGCTCTGGTCGGGCCTGTCCTTCGCGGTGGCGCTCCAGGCCAAGCGTCTGGCCGGCCGCGTCCCGCCCCGCCGGCAGCTGGCGGTCGGCTTCACCCTGCACGCGGCCGGCGTCCTGACCATGCTCGGCGCCATCGACTCGGGCTCCTGGCAACGCCTGCTGCCGGGCCTGGCCCTGGGCGGCATCGGCAGCGGCCTCCTGAACGCCGCCCTGCCCCTGCTCTCGGTCGAATCGGTCCCGATCGCCCGTGCCGCCATGGGCTCCGGCGCCCAGCAGACCTTCCGCTACATCGGCTCCTGCGCCGGCGTCGCCCTCACGATCGCCATCGTGACCTCGTCGGACGGCGGCCCGGGCCACGGCGCGAACACCGCCCTCGCGGTGTCGGCGGGGCTGGCGCTGCTCGCGGCGGGGGCGGTGCTGGGGCTGCGGGAGCGGGAGCACTAGAGAGGGCGGTACGACACGGCCCGGGCGTCCGCGTCGACACCCGCCCGGTCGGACCCCACCGGACCGGAACGGCGGGCACCGAGCCGGGCACCGGCGGCACGGAACCGGATCCCGGACTCCTCCCGCCCGAGCAGCACGTCGTACCCGCCCTCCGCCACCGCGGAGACCCGCACCTCCTGGGCCTCCGTGGCCCCCCACCCGGTGACCCGTGGACCCTCGACTCCCGTGAACACCACGTGGAACGCGAACCCCTCGCCGCCCGCCCTCCGCTCGAACCCGAGGGTCACCGAGTCCTCGCGCTCGTCGAGATGGACGTAGGACAGGGACCAGTCGTGGGCATCGAGGACCTCCCTCCAGTCAGTGCTCATAGAAGGTCCTCTCATCGGTGGCGGGAAGGAAGGTGTGCAGCCGCGAGTCGACCTTGCCGACGAACCGATGAGGCCCGCCGTCGTCCCCGCCGCTCCCGCGTCGGAACGCACTCACGTGCCGCACGGTCGCCCTCTCGTAGCACTCGAACCGCAGATCCACGCCTCGCCCCAGCACCTCGACCCGCATCCGCCGCAGACCGTCGTCCCCGACCGGAACCATCCGCACGTCCCCGAGCACCGGCGGCGCCCACTCAGCCACCGCGATCGGCTCCACGGCGAGGAACTCCAACTGGCACTGCACGGTGTCCACATCGCCCCACTCCGCGGGCGGCGTCCGCGGGAACCCCGGCAGATCGACCCGCAACCGCACGGTCGGCCCACGCCAGTTGAGGTTGACGGAACGGATCCGTACACCGGCCAGCGCATCGGGGAGCCCCTCCCCGTAGAGGGACCGCAGTGCCTGCGGGTTCACGAGGTGGTCATCGAGGGCCACGAGGCCACTCCCTTCTCGGAGATCCCGGACAGCGATCTGTGCCGTGCATACGAGGATCCGGCACCCGGTCCGCCCACCTGGACGCTCCTGCCGGCGCACCTCACTGAAGGCTGACGCGGTGTCCGTGTGCGGGATCCCCCAAGCAGACGAAGACGAGGAGCGAGCCGCCTCGCCCGACCACCACCCGCGTGGGAGTCCTGGCAGCGGCTCCTTCGGCACCGGCCGAGGTGGCCTCTCCGAGCGGCGTCCAGCTGCCCCGCACCCCTTCCCACTCCGCCGAGCCGATGGCGAGGAGAAGCTCCATAGGACTGCCGCAGGAACAGACCAGCTCCTGGGGACCCGTCACACCCCATCGGGCGAAGCCGCCCACCTTCCAGCCGGGAGCCACGGCGAAGTCGGCGTCGTAGCCGGTCTTCCGGTGACCGGCCAGCTCGGGGAACTCGGCCTCGATGTCCAGGGGGCGGGGAGGCGTGGTGCGGGGCATGAACGTCCGCTCGCCTAAATCCCTTCCGGGAGCGCGGCAAGGAAATTCTCCACATCCGGTTTCACATAGCTCGACAGCTCGGTCATCATGGCCACGGCCGCTTTGAGTTCGCGGGCGAGTTCAGGATGTTCCGCCCACACGACCGGGTTCCTCGTGACCACCGCGTACAGCAGGTCACCGTCGATGAAGCCACCCGCGGCCGCCCTCTCCCGGAGGATCTCCACGGCCGGCGGAAGAAGCCACGGCAGGCCCACATCCTGTCCGATCAAGCGGCCGAGCTCATGCGGCTCCAGAGTTCCGACAGGCCGCCGTCGCCACTCGTAGACGTTCTTGACCAGTGACGTCGTGTCCGTCGGCGGGTCGCCCCAGCGTTCGCCGTCCAGTTGCTCAAGAGACTTGGTGCGATCGAAGGGCTGGGGCACGGTCGGATCCTCTCGTGGCACGCCCACCGGAGCGGCCGGGCTGTTACGTCGTACGGTGATCACGCTACGTCCTGCTCGTCCTGACGTCACCGATGGCCTATGGAGTGCAGGAAGCCGTTCAGTCGGTCGAGTTCCTCAATGGTTTCCTTCCGCTTCTTCAGCAGAACCTCCATACCACGATCGGTGATGGAATCCGGCGGGTTTCGGATCTCCCTTTCGAGAGCCAGCCTGACATTGTCAAGGCCGCTGCGCGCCTCCTTCAATTCCTGAATGTGATTGAAGGGCGTGCCGTTCGCCTTCCGAGCCACGACCTGCCCCTGCGCTTCGAGGCGAGCGGCGTTGTAATGATTGTGATTCGGCTGAGAATTGATCTCACCGAGTGGGTCCTTCTTGATGTTCTCCAGTTTCCGCAGCGCTTCCATCGTCTCCGCCCGCAACCCCAGTTCCCGACACTGGGGCGCAAGGCCCAACGGGTCGGTCCATGTCTGGGGATTGTGGACGTAGGTGTTGGGGTTCGGCGCCGGAAGCAACCCGAGAGGGTCGGGGGTGAGGTAGCGGGCGCTCTCGGGGTCGTAGTAGCGGAGGTAGTTGTAGTGCAGGTCGGTTTCAGGGTCGTGGTACTGACCCGGGAACCTGAGCGGCACGTAAGCCGTGCTGTTCGCCGTCCACGCGGCCTTGCCCCACAGAGTGGATCGTGTGCGCCAGGCGACGGCGCCGTCCTCGTCAAGCAGTTCCGTGGGCGAGCCGACGAGGTCGGTGACGATGGCGAAGAAGCGTGCGTCGATCTCTTGCTGAGGGGCTTCGGCGAGACGTGTTCGTTCGCTTTGGGTGAGGGGGAGCAGGCCGTCGTGGTCCCAGGTGAGGGTTACCTGGTGGGGCGAACCGGCGACAGTGGTGGTCTGCTCGCACAGCGTGCTTCCGTCCCAGGCGAAGTCGACCCGCTCCACGACCGTCGTGCCGTCGCTCCCGAGCTTCTGCTTGGAAGTACGGCGGCCCAGAGCGTCGTAGAGGTAGCGCCAGAGCGTGCCGTCCGGTGTGACGACGCCGACGAGCCGGTCCTCGGCGTCCCAGGCGTAGCGCCACGTGTCCGGCTTCCGCGACAGCCTCGTCTTCTGGCGCAGGACGATCCGGCCTTGAGCGTCGTGTTCGTAACGGACGCGGCCGGCGCGGGTGATGCGCCCGCCCTCATAGGCCCGTGGTCCGGCGGCCTCGTGGCCCGGATGCGTGTCCGGCCATTCCGCCACGGTCAGGTTGCCGGTCTCGTCGTACGCGTACCGCTCGGTCCATCCTTCCGCCCGGACTGCGTTGACACGTCCCATGACGTCCAACGTCATTCGGCGGCTGCCATTGAGGTGGTCGTCCAGTTGTTCGAGGTAGCCGTCCGCCCGGTAGCTGTAGCCTCGTTCCTGGACGACCCGACCGGCGGCGCCCGTGACGGCCTGCCGGCTGAGCCGGCCCATCTCGTCGTAGCTGGTGGACACCGTGATGGACGCACCGACCCGTCGGGCGCGTTCCCGGCCGGCGGCATCGTGTTCGAAACCGACCGTGCCGCCTGCGGTGACCAGGGTGACGAGGTTGTCCGCGGCATCGTGCGCGAAGGCACTCACCGCGCCGGCGGGGGTGACCCGGCTCGTTCGGCGACCGAGCGCGTCGTACGTGTACTTCGTGGTACGCCCGTTGACGGTCTCGGCGGTCAGGTTGCCGCCGACGTCGAAGTGCCGGCTGACCGAGGAGTCCGGGCCGACGGCTTGTACGAGTCGCCCGGCGGCATCGTAGGAATACGTGGTGATCAAACCACGTATGTCCTTGCGGACGACCTGGCCGAGCGCATCGCGATCCAACCGGATCGCCTGACCGAGCGCGTCGCCCCGGGCGGCGAGCCGGCCGGCCGCATCGAGGGCATAACTGAGCGTACGGCCGTCGAAGTCGGTCTCGGAGATCACGCGACCTGCGGCATCGAAAACGTAGCGCCATGTACGACCTGCGGGATTCGTGACCTGCGTCAGGCGCAACTCGGTGTCGTAGGCGTACTCGTAGCGCGTCCCGTCGGGATCGACACGCGCCGCCATCAGGTCGAACTCGCCGTATTCGAAGCGGGTGGTCGCTCCGGTGGGGCCGATGTGGACAGTGAGGTTGTCCTCGCCGTCGTACTCCCAGGACTCCGCGCTGCCGTCGGGCATGGTCCGACGCACCGGCTGTCCTTCGACACTCCAATCCAGGTGGGTCGTCGCATTCGCGGGGTCGGTGATCGCGACGGCGCGACCGAACGCGTCACGCTGGTAGGAGGTGACGTTGCCGAGGGGATCCCGGATCTGAAGCGGCAGTCCCGCCGGGTTGCTCCGAACCGATGTGGTGTGGCCCAGCGCATTGGTGATCGACGCCAGGTGACCCGAGCGGTTGTAAGTGAACCGAGTCGTCGCTCCGTTCGGCTCCGTGACGGCCACACGGTTCCCACGTTCGTCGTAGGCGTTGCGCCACATCACACCGTCCGAGTCTGTCACCGTCTCGACCAGTCTCAGGGCGTTGTACGTGGCCGCCGTCTCCGTACCGTCGGCGCGGACGACCCTGATCACATTGCCGGCGCTGTCGTAGCGCAGCTCCGTGCTGCTCCCCGTCTGGTCGGTGAAGAACCTGAGCTGCAGCCGGTCGTCCCACTCCTGACGGACGCTGTCTCCGAGGGGGTCGGTCTCCCGCACCAGCCGCAGGTTCTCGTTGTGTTCGTAGACGCGGGTGTGGCCGAGCGAGTCGGTGACCCTGGTGGTACGGGCGGCCTCGTCGTAGCCGAGGGTGGAGGCGAGGGCGCCTCCGGTGCCGCCGGTGGCGATGACCCGGCCCCGGTCGTCGTACCGGTACCAGTACGTGGTGTCGTTCCGGTCGGTCCAGGAGGTGACGCGGCCCTCGGTGTCGTAGGTGTACCGCATGGGCAGGCCCGAGGAGTTGGTCTCCTCGGTCAGGTGGCCGTGCTCGTCGTATCCGAAGCCGAGCAGGGTCGTACCGCGCCGGTCCGGTCGCACGGGGTCGACAAGGCGCAATCCGGTGATGCGGGAGCGGGCCGGGTCGTGGTCGAGGGCGATGCGGTAGCCGCCGGAGTGCACGACGGCGCCGGGGATGTCCGCTTCCTTGTACTCGACGGTGATGCGGTTGCCGTTGCGGTCGAGGATGTGCTGGAGGGGCAGGTCGACGGCGGTGTCGTCGGCCGCGGCGACCGGTGAGTGGAAGACGTGGACCAGGCCGGTGTCCGGGTCGGTGACACGGACCGCGCCGTCGATCTCCTCGTCCCAGGACAGGGTCAGCCGGGAGCCCGACGTCAGCGGGTGCACCGGGCCCGCGTTCTCCGAGTCCAGCGGCGGGAAGCACAGGCGGGCGCCGTCCGCCGCCGCGTACACGAAGCCTTCCTCGTCCGCCTGGACGCGCTGGTCGAGCGTGGAGGCCCAGGTGGGCCCGAACCAGCCGCCGAAGCGGTACGACGAGACGTGCGTACGCTCCAGGAGCAGCGGCAGCACGCCCGGCAGGGACACGTCGGTGCGGGACAGCGCCATGTCCCCGGTGGCCACGTCGATCGGGTCCCGCACGAACGTCTTGACCATGT